>JAVYIN010000003.1 GCA_035968315.1 Nitrospira sp. | reverse complement strand
GCACATCCGGTTCTATGCCGGGGCGCCACTGATCACCTCGCAAGGCCATGCGCTGGGAACCCTCTGTGTGATCGATCGCGTCCCGCGCCGGCTCACAGCCACGCAGCAAGAGGCCCTCCGCAGACTCGCCAGGCAGACGGTCCAGCTGTTGGAGCGCCGCCTGTACGATCTTGCCCATCACGATATGGAAGCAGCGCTTTTAGATCGGGAGGCGGGGCTGAAGGCGAGTGAGTCGCGCTATCGGGCTCTTTTTGAGAGCTCGCAGGACGCGATTATGACAGTGGCGCTACCCGCCTGGCGGTTCACCTCCGGCAACCCGGCGACCGTGCGCATGTTCAGGGCAAAGGATGAAGCCGAATTGGTCTCGCTCGGGCCGTGGGACTTGTCTCCAGAGCAGCAGCCCGATGGCCGGCCCTCGGGCGAGAAGGCCAAGGAGATGATCGATCTTGCGATGCAAACAGGGGGGCACTTTTTCGAATGGCGGCACAAGCGGCTGACGGGTGAAGAGTTCCCCGCCACGGTGCTGCTGACCCGGGTGCAGATCGGCGATAGCGTACAGGTACAAGCCACGGTGCGGGATGTGACGGAGGAGAAGCGGGCCGAGGAGGCGTTGCGTGCGAGTGAGGCCCAATACAAGCAGTTGGTCGAGAGCGCGAACGATATTATCTATCGCACGGATGCCGCAGGGCACTTTACATTCATCAGCCCATCGGTGGCACGGTTCATGGGGTATCCCAAGGAGGATCTGCTTGGCCAACGGTTTACGGTGCTTGTCAGACCCGATCAGCGCAAGCGGGTGGAACGGTTTTATGACCGCCAGTTTCTCCGGCAGATTCCTGATACCTATCTGGAGTTCCCCGTCCTCCGCCGGGATGGCGCAGAGCGCTGGGTAGGCCAGCAAGTCCACATGCTGCGGGGGGATAACGGGCAAGTGATTGGGTTTCATGCCATCGTGCGGGACATCACGGACCGTAAATTGGCGGAGGACGCGCTCAAGGTATCGGAAGAGCGCTGGAATTACGCGTTCGAGGGCAGCGGTGACGGAGTATGGGACTGGAACGCCAGGACCAACACGGTCTTCTTCTCTCGGCGCTGGAAGGCTATGCTGGGTTACGAAGACCATGAGATTGGAGACAGGCTGAGTGAATGGGAGAGCCGCGTCCATCCGGACGACAAGGTGTCGACTTATGAGGAGCTCAATAAGCATTTCCGCGGCGAAACTCCTCTGTATGTGTCTGAACATCGGGTTCTGTGCAAAGACGGCACATATAAGTGGATCCTGGACCGTGGAAAGGCGATCTCGCGCGATGTGGAGGGGAAACCGTTGCGTGTCGTCGGCACGCATACGGACATTACGGAACGTAAACAGGCGGAAGGGCTGCTTGAAGAACGGCATCGTTTGGCGGAGCTGTCCGCGGAGCTTCATGCCGCGCTGCTCGCAGACCATCCGATTCCACAGGCGCTGCAAGACTGTGCCGCCATCTTTCTCCGGCAGCTCGATGCGGCGATGGTGCGCATATGGATGCTCGGTTCCGGAGACCTGTGCGCCTCCTGCCATAAGGCGGCGCATTGTCTCGACCGCACCGAGTGTTTGCATCTGGCCGCCAGTGAAGGCCTCTCCCGCAATCTGAACGGCGAATATCGGCGCGTGCCGCTGGGCGCCTTGAAGATCGGCCGGATCGCGCAGGGCGGCGGGCCGATGCACACCAACCACGTGTTGGAGGACGAGCGCCTGCCTAATAAGGCCTGGATGCGGGAGCAGGGGCTGCAGGCGTTTGCCGGGTACCCGCTGATTGCCGGGACGCGCCTCCTTGGTGTCGTGGCGGTCTTTTCCCGGCATCCCTTCGATGAGGCTGCCTTGACGGCCATCGAGACGGCGTCGAAAACGATCTGTTTGGGGCTCGAGCGAAAACGCGCGCAGGATGACTTGCGGCGGGCCAACGATGAGTTGGAGCAGCGGGTGCAAGTCCGCACGGCTGAATTGACACAGGCGAATGAGGCGCTGACGGATCAGATCGTCAAACGCGAGCAGCTTGAACAGCAATTGCGCCAATCGCAAAAGATGGAGGCGATTGGGCGGTTGGCCGGCGGCATCGCGCACGACTTCAACAATCTCCTCACAATCATCAAGGGGTACTGCGACCTCACCCTGGCGAAGCCCAATCTGCGAAACGATCTGCGGCAGAGCGTGGAACAGATCAATAAAGCGACGGATCGGGCGACCGGGCTGACGCAACAGCTCTTGTCGTTCAGCCGGAGCCAGAATGTGGAGACGAAGGTGGTCGATGTGAACGACCTGGTCTCCAATATTTCGTCCCTCTTGCGTCGGTTGGTCGGCGAGCACATCCGTTTCTCGGAGTCGCTGACCGTTCAGCCCTGTTATGCGAAGCTTGACGCGATTGGGTTCGAGCAAGTCCTGATCAATCTGGTGGCGAATGCCCGCGATGCGATGCCGGATGGGGGACAGCTGACCATTCGGACGGCTCTTGGGGGGCCGTTGGAGGGGAAGGGGCCGCAAAAAATGAGCGGCCATGGGGAGACGGTGTTGGTGATGGTTTCCGATACCGGCATTGGCATGGATGCGGCGACGCAAGCCAGGATTTTCGAGCCGTTTTATACGACGAAGCCTGTCGGGAAGGGGACCGGATTGGGGTTAGCGACGGCCTATGGCACGGTGGAGAAAAGCGGCGGGACGATTTTCGTGGCCAGCGCACCGGGGGCTGGGACTACCTTTACGCTGGCCTTTCCACGGGTGGCGGCCCCTGAAATGAGCCGGGAGAGGCCGGCGGGATCTGGAAATGGCCGGGGATCCGAAACCATTCTTTTGGCGGAGGACGATCCGCAGGTTCGGGCGTTGACAAAAGCGGTCTTAATTGGAGCGGGCTATACGGTGCTGGAGGCTGGCCATGGCAAGGAAGGGCTGGCCATGGCGCAGGCCTACTCGGGCGTTATCCATCTCCTCTTGACGGATGGTCTGATGCCGGAGATGAATGGGTGGGACCTTGCCCGTGCACTGACGGTGCTGCGGCCGGATCTTCGCGTGCTGTTTCTGACGGGCTATGTCGATACGGCCATTCCTGAATATGCCACGCTGGAGCAGCAGGGGCGTGTGTTGCACAAACCGATCTCGAACGACGTGCTGACTCGCACCATACGCGAGGTCTTGGACCGTCCAGGTACGACGGCTGCGGTTGCGGCGTCTCTCAGGCGGCCGGTCTGGCATATCCTTGTGGTGGACGATGATGCGCAAATTCGTACGATGATCGAGGATCTGTTGACGGATGAGCCGTGTGAAGTGCGGACTTGTGCGACAGCCCAAGAGGCGCGGCGTTGTCTGCAGGGATACGCCGCGGATGTGTTGCTGGTGGACATGTTGATGCCGGATACCGACGGAGTCGAAACTATTCAAACGGTGCAGCGGGACTGGCCGGCGCTCAAGATTATCGCGATGTCCGGTGGCGGGGCGGTCAATGCCGAGATCTATCTGTCGCTGGCCAAGAAGTTTGGAGCCCGGGATACGCTAAGGAAGCCGTTTTCTAAACGAGATCTGCTTCGGGCGATCGAGACCGTGGCTGCGGCGGGATTCGGAGCCTCATAAGACCTGCTACCTGTCGCTGCAATCTGGCATCCCTCCCTTCCCTCCCCTTAAATACCGTACGAGTTGTTTCAGTGTCAGGCTCCTTGCGCAGGACCTCAAACATGCCGGGGCACAGGCTGGTACGGTTTTCGTGATTCCCGCAAAAGTAGTTGATATATATATGTAATTCTTCACGATTATCATGAGAAAGCCGTAAAGTAGTTGAAATATAAGGAATGAAAATCAGTCGGAGCTTGACGGGCATATAATGCAACCAATAAACTGGGGCCACAACGGCGAACTCTCCCCCACATTTTCAATGAGGGTTGTCACATGCAATTGATCAAGGTTGAACGGGATCCCCTTCCTGGCCGGGTCGTGGCTGGGTTATCGAAGATTGGACTGGCGATGAAGAGCCGGCCTTGGCGCCGGCAGGGGCGGCAAGGGGTTGGCCCGCTGCAAGTGCAAGTCTTGACCTTCTTGCGGTCGCAACCGAATCGGTGCGCGATGGTGTCGGTCATTGCGCGGGAGCTCTCGGTGAAATTGCCGACGGCGTCCGAGGTCATTCGTACCCTTGAGGAGAAAAAGCTGGTGCGCCGCCGCCGGTCGGATACGGATAACCGGGTGGTGACGGTCCATCTGACCGCCAAGGGGCTGAAGGCCGGTGAAGTCGTGACCGGATGGCCGGAGGCGCTAGCGGCAGCGACGGAGCAGCTTTCGAGCCAGGAGCAGGCGTCGCTTTTGACCATCCTCATCAAGTTGATTCGTTCGTTGCAGGTCCAGGGGGAAATCTCTGTCGCCCGGATGTGTGTGTCGTGCCAGTATTTCCAGCCCCATGCGCATGCCAATGCAGCCCAGCCGCATCATTGTCAATTGCTGGATGCTCCGCTTGGAGTCCCGACACTGCGTCTTGATTGTCCGGAATATGTCGCGGCGGCATCGGTCGAGGCGCAAGTAGCGTGGGAGAAGTTTACTCAGGCGAAGACTGCGTAGCCGGGTGAACGATCATGGTCGAGGGGCGCGCTAGGGCGTGATTTCCCGGCGTGGTTCCTTGGGGATATACAAGAGCCGGTCAGCTTCGATCTGCGAGAGCAGATCGTCCAACGCAGCCTGTAGCGCGGCCTCGATCGGCTCACGATCGGAGGCCGTGACCCACCGAACAGTTGATCCTGAAACGGTCCGATCCGCAAGATAGGTTTTGATCACGCCGCGCGGCGTTTCGCGCATCTCCGCCTGCAACGTGATGTGATACTGGTACTGTGCCTGCGAGGTCAGGGCCAGCTTCGTCGTGACCGCCAGCGTGAGGTCGCCGGAGTCCGAGGCGACCGAAGGGAACGTGCCCCGCTCGCGAACGTAGTGGATGAGCGCCGGCGCAAGGGTGCGTGGCCGCCATTCCAACAGTGTGATTCCCGGCATATGGTCCGCGCCTTGAACGGTCAGGCTGCTGAGCACGAGCTGCAGCGATCGAGGAATCGTCGTGTGTGTGGGCTGGGAAGGACGCGGGTGCACCTCAATCACATGGGTGCAGCTTGAGAGGAGGAGCAGGAGCAGCAGGCAGAGCCCAGCAGCAAAGGCTTGGGAGGGACCTGCTGCGGCTGGGAAGGGGTGCGGCGGGAGCATCGTAGGCAAGCGCATTAGGGTGTGGATTTGTCCGCGGGAGGCGCCATGATGTCGAGGTCTTTCAAGGCGCGCAGGGCCTGGTCTCGGAAGGACTGATCCGCCGTCTTTGTGTAGGTCGCAAGGATTCGCTGGTAGGTCGCGCGCGCCTGCGCGTAGTGCTTCTTGATTGCAAAATATTGTCCTAGGGCCAGCCAGTTTTGCGCGGCCGTTTCGTTGGCCGTTTGCATCAGCGCAAATTCCCGTTCAACCTGGCTGGTGCCTTTCCGTTGGGCTTGTGTCCGAACGGTCTCGGCCATCTGCGCTGCCATGGCTTCGATCTGCTCGTTTTCATGGATGGCGGGCTCCACGCGGTTGGCCTTCAAGTGAGTGTAGAAGGCTTCGACGTGGTTTTTCACAATGCCGGCACGTTGCTGGTAGCTGTCATGCGCGCAGCCGAAGGCCAGCAAGCAAAGGATGCCAAGGCCGGTCAACGACCTGTGTGCCGGAGATCTGCGCATGCGCGTTACCATGTTTTGCCACGACAAGGCTTGGAAGAAGGCTGATGGAGGAACAGTCTACCATACTTCATCGTGAAGCCGGTATCGGTGCGCCAGGGGTGCCGGTTCCATTGGCTAGCCGGCTATCGCAACAGTGTAGTGACAGGGCCGCTGTGAGTGTGGTAAAAAGCCGTTCGCTTGTGTGCCGTTGCCTCGGGTCCCCATCGTCTAGCCTGGCCTAGGACATTGCCCTTTCAAGGCAGTAACACGGGTTCAAATCCCGTTGGGGACACCACCTTCCTGTAGTCTGCACTTCCCATTCTCTTTCTCCCGTTGTGTTTGCCTGAACTGATGGGTACACTTTCCCGATGCGATAGCGTGCCGTGTGGCTGCCCGCATTGTGCATGATTGGGAGGACTGTGATGGGGCCTGCAATCTGTTGGAGCCTAGGGTTAGTCTTGCTTGCGGCAGTGCCGTTTGTCCAAGCGGCTGACAGAGGGACGCTTCCCTCTGCGTCGGGAGGAGCCGTGGAGTCGGTCAAGGGCAAGGATGGCGCG
Source organism: Nitrospira sp. (assembly GCA_035968315.1). Lineage (NCBI taxonomy): Bacteria > Pseudomonadati > Nitrospirota > Nitrospiria > Nitrospirales > Nitrospiraceae > Nitrospira > Nitrospira sp. The sequence goes on along the minus strand of JAVYIN010000003.1, from coordinate 358,535 downwards.
CCGATGGTGTTGATTCCAGCCGGACCGTTTTTAATGGGGAGCAACGAAGGGCTCCCGAATGAGCGTCCGGAACATCCGGTCACGCTAAACGCCTTTTACATGGACCGGTATGAAGTGACGGCTGGGCGCTATCAAAAGTTTCTTGAGTTCGGCAAGCAGGAAATCCCGTCAGTCCAGGATGATGATGCCGTGTCCTCCCTCGACGACCGTCCTGTTGTAGGGGTGACCTGGAACGAGGCCGCGAACTATTGCAAATGGGCAGGGAAACGGTTGCCGACCGAAGCCGAGTGGGAGAAGGCGGCGAGAGGAACGGATGGCCGGCGGTATCCCTGGGGCCACATGCAGCCGTTCGTCGATATCGCGAACTACAATCGGGGAATCTGGGTGAGCGAGGCGATTACGCTGGTACCGGTCGGAAGCGGGCTGGAAGGCATGAGCGTGCGCCATGGGCTGAAAGAAGGGGGCAGGAGCCCCTATGGCCTGTTTCACATGGCCGGGAACGCAGCGGAATGGGTGAATGATTGGTATGACCGCGAGTACTACCAAAAGAGTCCGGACACAAATCCTTCCGGGCCGAGTACAGGAGAAAAGCGGGTGTTGCGTGGCGGGTCGTGGGCCGATTTGCCGACGGCCCTGCGTGTGACGGCTCGATTTTCCGCCGAGCCGGAGTTTGAGGATCGGACGGTCGGATTCCGATGCGCCATGGATGTGGGAAAATAGATCTCACGGACCCTTCCATGCCCCAACCCCCTTCTGAAAAACCGCACTTCCCGCGCCAGCCGGAGCGCATTGTGACGCTGATCGTGATCGGTCTGGTATTGCTCTACGCCCTGTGGATGCTCAGGACGCCGTCACCGGTGTCTCCGTCTCCCGCGTCGTCGAGCAATCTGCCGGCGTTTGGGCTCGCTCAGGAACACGTTCCGTTGGTGACGGGAGACGAGCCCATCATTGAGATTTTTACGCGGGCCGGATGCCCCGTCTGCCACACTATTCCTGGCATTCCTGGGGCCAATGGCCAGGTTGGGCCTGCGCTTGTGTTGGGAACGACCGGGGAGCAACGCCTGGCGGATCCGTCCTATCACGGGACGGCCCGGACGGTGCACGAATATATCGTGGAATCTGTCGTGGAGCCGGGGGTATTCGTCGTCCCAGGATATCCTGAGCGGACGATGCCCGCGTGGTATGGAGCGAAGTTGAGCGCTCTCGCGCTGGAGAAAATCGCCGTGTATCTTGAGGCCCAGACGGACCAGCCTCAAGTAAAGTAACGGCGACTGGCTGAAAAATTTGCGGCCTGGCCGGCCTAGGTTTTTCTCAATTGCGTGACCTTCCCACTGCCCTGGATTTTGAAGGCGTCGCTTTGTGGCCCGAACCCTTGCTTGTCCAGCAAGGCATTGACGGCGTCGTCGCCCTTCAACCCTTCCAGCTTAATCTTCAGCCGTAAGTTGTTGGCGCTGTCGGCGTTGATCAAGGCTTGCTCCAGGCTGATTTTGTTGGCCTTATAGAGTTGGAGCAAGACATGATCGAAGGTCTGGCACCCTTCGTCGATCCCCTGTTCCATCGCTTCTTTGAGCACATCGATTTCCGCTTTTTTGACCAAGTCTTTGATGCGCGGGGTATCCAGCATGATTTCCAATGCCGGGACGCGGCGGCCATCGGTCGAGGGAATAAGCCGCTGGGAGATGATGGCCCGGAGGTTCAGGGAGAGCTGCAGATAGATCTGCGCATGACGCTCGACCGGGAAAAAGTTCATGATGCGCTCGATGGCCTGATTGGCGTTGTTCGAGTGCAAGGTGCCGATACAGAGGTGGCCGGTTTCCGCGAAGGTTATGGCGGCCTCCATTGTTTCGGTATCCCGGATTTCTCCGATGAGAATCACGTCGGGGGCCTGCCGAAGCGTATTTTTCAGCGCGTTTTGAAAGTTCAGCGTGTCAAACCCGATTTCCCGCTGGGTGATCAGCGATTTCTTGTGGCTGTGCACAAACTCGATCGGGTCTTCGACCGTGATGATGTGGCCGGCATGCACCGTGTTTCGGTGATCGATCATGGCCGCCAGCGAGGTGGATTTACCGGAGCCGGTGGCGCCGACCACCAGCACCAGCCCGCGTTTCGTCATGACGATATCTTTGATGATGGGAGGCAGCTGCAGCTGCTCGACCGTTTGAATTTCGGCTTTGATATGGCGGAAGACGAGTCCGACGTTGCCCTTTTGGCGGAAAATGTTCACGCGAAACCGGCCGAGTTCTTTGTAGTACAGGGCCAGGTTCATCTCCATCTTTTCTTCAAACTCGCCGCGCTGTTGTCCGCGCATCAGTGCCAGCGCCAGGGCTTCCAGCTGTTCGTTGGTAAACGGCGGGGCATCGGTGCGCTGGGTCGATCCGTGGATGCGATAGATGGGCGGGGCATCGATGGTCAGATAGAGATCCGAGGCCTCACGATCGACCATGACTTTCAAGAGGGTGCGAATATCCATAATCGGGACTCCGTGATATGAGGATGGCTACGCTGCGCCCACGGCCGATCCGAAGAGATTCGGGTTCATGCTGCGTGACTGGGCTTCAGCTTTGGTGACTACCCCGCGAGTAGCCAGGTCGAGCAGGGCCATGTCCATGGTTTGCATGCCGTCTTTCTGGCTGGCCTGCATGATGCCGGGAATCTGGTGGAGCTTGGCTTCGCGGATGAGATTGCGCACGGCGGTTGTTGCCACCATGATTTCGAGCGCAGCGGCGCGGCCGCCGGTTTTTTTCTTCAGCAAGGTTTGGGTGATGACGGCCTCCAAGGCTTCCGACAGCTGCGTCCTGATTTGGGCCTGCTGTGTGGGCGGAAAGGCGTCGATGATACGGTCGATCGTTTTGGGCGCGCTGGAGGTGTGCAGGGTGCCAAAGACCAAGTGCCCCGTTTCTGCCGCGGTCAGGGCGAGCTGGATCGTTTCAAGATCGCGCATTTCGCCGACGAGCACGATATCCGGATCTTCGCGGAGAGCGGATTTCAGAGCATTGGCGAAGGAGAGCGTGTGCACGCCCAATTCACGCTGGTTGACGAGGCACTTCTTCGATTTATGGACGAACTCGATCGGATCTTCGATCGTGATGATGTGTCCCTCGAAGGTATTGTTCAGATAGTCGACCATGCCGGCCAGGGTGGTGGATTTTCCGGAGCCGGTGGGCCCGGTGACCAGGATCAACCCCTTTTCCTTGTCGCAGAGCTGGCGGAGGATCGGGGGCATGCCAAGCTTTTCGAGGGGCAGAATCTGGGTGGGAATATTCCGGAAGACGGCGCCGAGGCCGCGCTGCTGGACGAACACGTTGACACGAAACCGCGCGATATCGCCCAGCTCGAAGGAGAAATCGCACTCGCGCTTCTCTTCAAAGTTTTTCCGCTGGGCGTCGTTCATCATGTCATAGATCAAGGCGTGGGTTTCATCCGGTGTGAGCGCGGGGTGGTCGAGCTTTTTGAGGTCTCCATGCATGCGGATCATCGGGGGCTCGCCGGCGCTGATGTGAACGTCGGAAGCGCCCTCTTTCACCGAGAATGTGAGCAGCTTGGAAATGTCCATGGTGTACTCTCCGAATTAAGACAAAATCATGATCGTGCGGCCCGCTCAGCTTGGACTGAGCCTGTATATGAAAAATACTATGGGACGATCATGCCATAGCCTGGTGGGAAAGCAAGAAATTCGCAGGAAGATGTGCGGGAGGAAAAGATCAAAGAATCCCAGCGGCGGTTCCCGCTTGCTCGAATGCGGCGAGCGCGGTGTCTAGGTGCTCGGCTGTGTGTTCGGAGGTCACAGTCACACGAATACGGCTGGTGGCCTCCGGCACGGTGGGGGGGCGAATCGCCGGGGCATAGACCCCCCGGGTGAGCAAGTGCTCGGCGAAGGCCAGTGCCTTGTCCGCCTCGCCCACGAGGATAGGGAGGATGGGGCTGACGGTTTCGGTGAGGCGGAAGCCGATGCGCCGGAGTCCCATGTAGAGCCGCTCTCGGTTTTCCCAGAGGCGTGCCCGGCGGGCTGGATCATTCTGAATGACGGCAAGAGCGGCCGTAGCGGCGGCGGCGGCGCTCGGGGGAGGCGCCGTGGTGAAAATGAAGGGCTTGCAGGTATTGATGAGGTACTGGACCAGGTTCGCGCTGCCGGCAATGTAGGCTCCGCTGCTGCCGAGGGCCTTCCCGAGGGTGCCCATGTGAAACGGAATTTGATGTTCGACGCCAAACTGTTCCAATGTGCCCCGGCCCGAAGGCCCCATCACGCCGGTCCCATGCGCATCGTCCACATACAGCATGGCGCCAAAGCGTGTCGCCAATGCTGCCAGTTCGGGAAGGGGCGCCAGGTCGCCATCCATGCTGAAGAGCCCATCGGTCACGATCAGGATCGGCCGGTTGGCCGTGCGCCGCTTCAGGAGGGATTCCAGATGATCGAGGTCCTTGTGCCGGTAGATACGAAAGTCGGCGCCGCTCAGCCGGCAGCCGTCAATGAGGCTGGCATGACAGAGCCGATCAGCCAGGATGAGTCCGCCTTTGCCGATGAGGGCCGGAATGATTCCGAGATTTGCCAGGTAGCCCGACCCGAAGGCCAATGCGGACGGGGTGTGCTTAAAGGCGGCAAGGGCTGTTTCCAATTGTTCATGCGGGGGGAGCGTTCCGCAGACGAGGCGAGAGGCGCCAGCCCCTGTCCCATAGTGCTCGGTCGCCTGGATCGCGGCTCGAATGACTTCCGGGTGGGTCGCGAGACCCAGATAGTCATTGGAGGCCAGGAGTATGACGGTTCGTCCACCGAGCGTGACGGTCGGGCCCGTTGCTGAGCCGAGTGGACGCAGTCGTCTCATCAGAGATTGGTCGGCGAGGTCTTGGAGGCGATTGTGAAACATGCAATGGAAAACCTTAATCCGGCCCCAAAGGGATGAACGAGTCTGTTGCTGCGAGCGCAGCGATTTGTCGGCTATTCCATCTCTGCATTGACAAGGCAAATCGATCCCTAGTATAAGGCCCAGGCTTACATGAAGGGAATGCCTTTCCGGCTGGTTGACGTATGACCTATCGTATTAAAGTTCCTCCGCGGACACTGCCGATGGATGAAGCGCATCTGGCGGGCAATATGGAGCGCCTGTTGGAGACCGTGCGCCTCTATCGCGGTCCGTTGCTCGTGGGCGCCGCTATTCTCCTTCTGGCGGGCGGCATTGTCGGCGGGGTGCTGTGGTATGACGCCCAGACCGCGCACAAAGCGCAGGATCTTGAGCATGAGGCGACGCTGCATTATTTTACGCGGCCCTCTGATGATCCCAAGAAAGCCGATCTTAATCTGAAGGAAGCGGTCGCGCTCTATAGAAAAATCGTTGAGGAGTATCCCCGCACCCAGACTGCGCCAGTAGCCCTGTTTCAGTTGGGCAATGCATTAGTGCAGGCCAATGAGGTGGATGCGGCGATCGATGCCTATAAGCGCTTTATTCTGATGTACGGATCCAATACGTCTTTGCTTGGGCTTGTTCAGCAGCGTCTTGGCTATGCGTACTTATTGAAAGGGGATCGCGATCAGGCCGCCAAAGCCTATTCGTCCGTGCTCGAAATCCCTGGATCCTTGAATCGTGATCAGGCTCTTTTTGAATTGGCCCGCCTTGAGGAAAGTCTCTCCCGTCCGGAAGGCGCCCTGGCGCATTATCAGGATTTGATGAAGAACTATCCGAACTCGCCACTGGCGAATGAAGCGGCGGTCAGAGTGAAGGTGCTCGAGGTCAAGAAATCGCCTGATCCTGCCGCAGCCGCAACTCCCGCTCAAGCTCCCTCAGCGGCTAGCCCAGCCGCCACCAAGAAGCCCTAAGGCATAAACAGGCGCTGCCGTTCTGTTGCTGATTCCGGCAAGGGAGGGGATTGGTCTGTGTGTCATCGCCCGATAATCAGAAACTCACCGGGCTTGATGACGGGACCGGTCAGGTTATTCTTCGTCTTGAGCGTTTTCAGCGGAACCCGAAAGCGTTTGGAAACCTTCTCCAACGTATCGCCTGCGCGAACTTTGTACCACCGGCTGTGATCGGTTTTGACCTGCTTCGCCCGCGCCTGTACCTGTAAGGGCGGGAATTTATAGGTCGGGATACGGTCAAGGAGTTGGCTCACTTTCGAGCTGGTTCCGACGGGGACCTTCAAGTGGTAGGCCGAATCATTGGGCGGCGTGGCATCGCGCCGCAATTCCGGGTTGAGCAGTTGCAGATCTTCGTAAGAGATGCCGGTCGTATTGGCAATGGCTCTGAAATGCAGCGGCCGATTGACGACCACTTCTTCAAACTGGTGCGGGGCGACAGGGTCCTGTGAAAACCCATACTGGTCCGGGTTTCTGGCGATGACGGTGGCGGCCATGATGCGGGGGACATATTGTTTCGTCTCGGCCCGGATGAGCTTGGTTTTGGAAATGTCCGAGAATGTCTCGGCTTGAGCCTTGTGCAGGGCTCGCATCACCTTTCCCTCGCCGGCATTATATGCGGCCATGGCCAGCGGCCAAGTGCCGAACAAATCGTAGAGATCCCGCAAGTATCGGGCTGCGGCCACGGTCGATTTGATCGGGTCGCGCCGTTCATCGACGTAGTGGTCGATTCGCAGGCCATACACCAACCCTGTGCCTTTCATAAACTGCCAAGGCCCTGTGGCTTTGGCTCGCGAGTAGGCGTGGGGGTTGAATCCGCTTTCGACGAGCGATAAATACACGAGATCGCTGGGGAGATTGAATTCCGAAAAGATGTTCTCCACCAGAGGCCGATAGCGGCTCAACCTGATCAGCCATTGCTCGAATCGGGACCGGATGGAGGTATTGAAGAAGTGGATATGGCTTTGTACGGTCGGATCGATCACCACGGGAATGTTGTATACGGGAGCCGCAGCGGTAGTACTGGCCGTGGAGACTGGCGGAACAATGGCGTCTGAAGGAGAGGCCACATCGGGAGGGGAGAGGGTGAGTTCCGTTTCCAGCGGGACTAGATTGGCATCGGGCTCATCGTCTTCCTCGGCGGGCGTCATATCGGGCGCGGCATCGGGGGCGATCTCGGGGGGATTCAGTTGTGCAACGCTCTCACCCGGCAGGCTAAGCAGGGCGGTGAGGAGCAAGAGGGAGAGGATGCCGAGTGTGGAAGCAACGGTTCTCAACTGATCCAAGATAGTCCTCGTGTCCGGTGATCTGTGCGGAAGGTGCTGGTTATGTAGGGGTAGACTATCGATGAGCCTGAGGGTTGTCAAGAAATAGAACAGGTTATGCCATCCCCCGCTCCCGCTCTCACATGGGCCGGAGAAAAGGGCGGACGTGGCATTGGGCGATCAATTCGTACGTGTGTTGTGCCGTGTGATTTCTTGACAGTCTTGTGGCGCTAGTGGTAGCGTACCGCCTCTTTTCTGGTCAATTCCCCACGGTTCTTATCGAAGGAGGATCGGTCAATGTTGAAGCGGTATCTATTGGCCCCCGGCCCCACGCCTGTGCCCCCGGAAGTGTTGCTGGCGATGGCGCGTCCTATGATTCACCACCGGGCGCCTGAATTCGATCCGATCTTTGCCGAAGTCCGCGAGGGACTCAAGTGGTTGTTTCAGACTCAGAATGATGTGTTGATGCTGGCGTCGTCCGGAACGGGCGGCATGGAAGGATCGGTCTCGAACTTTCTGTCTCCCGGAGATAAAGCGTTGTTCGTCAACGGCGGGAAATTCGGCGAACGCTGGGGCAAGATCTGCAAGGCCTTCGGGGTGCAGGCGACGGAAATCAAGGTCGAGTGGGGCCATGCGGTGGATCCGCAGCTCGTGGCCGACGCGCTGAAGAAGGACCCCTCCATTAAGGCCGTGTATGTGCAAGCCAGCGAGACCTCGACCGGCGTGTCGCATGACGTGAAGGCGCTGGGCGAAATCGTCAAGGGCTACGAGAATACGATTCTGGTGGTGGACGCGATTACCGCGCTCGGCGTATTCGATATTAAGACGGATGCTTGGGGGCTGGATGTGGTCATTACCGGCTCGCAGAAGGCGCTCATGCTTCCGCCCGGCATGGCGTTCGTCAGTGTCAGCAATAAGGCGTGGGCGATGGCTGAGCAGGCGAAGAACGCCGCGTTCTATTTCAACTTCAAGAAAGAGCGTGAGAATCAGGCCAAGAATCAAACCTTATTTACTCCGACCGTGTCGCTGATCATCGGGCTTCAGGAAGTGTTCAGAATCATGAAGGCCGAGGGGCTCGAAAAAATGTTTGCGCGGCAGGGGCAATTGGCGCATGCCATGCGTGAGGGTATGAAAGCGGCAGGATTGGCGCTGTTTCCCAAGAATTCCCCCAGCGATGCGTTAACGACGGTCTGTGCGCCGGACGGTGTGGATGGGCAGGCCATCTACAAGAATCTCCGCGTTCAATATGGGATTACGGCGGCCGGGGGACAGGATCAACTGAAGGGCAAGGTGTTCCGCCTTTCGCATATGGGGTATGCCGATCGGTTTGACGTGATTACGGCCGTGGCGGCGACCGAGATGGTCCTGAAGGGACTCGGCCATTCCGTGAAGCTGGGCAGCGGCGTCGGCAAAGCACAAGAAATTTTGATGGCGAAATAGGCAGGTCTTCATGAAAATCCTGATCAGCGACAGTTTATCGAAGCAGGGCGTCGAACTCCTCGAAAAGGCGGGTTTCACCGTTGTGGTGAAATCCAAAATGCCGAAGGAAGAGTTGTTCAAAGAGATACAGGACGCCGATGGATTGATCGTGCGGTCCGGCACCAAGGTGACCGAGGAGCTGATCGCCGCGGCGCCGAAGCTGAAGATCGTGGGCCGCGCAGGCTCCGGCCTCGATAACGTCGATACGCCGGCGGCCACGAAGCGTGGCATCGTCGTGATGAATACGCCGGGCGGCAATACCGTCACGACGGCCGAGCACACGATGTCCATGATTTGCGCCATGAGCCGGCGGATTCCGCAGGCCACCGCGTCGGTCAAGGCCGGCAAGTGGGAAAAAGACAAGTTCATGGGCGTCGAGCTTTATAATAAGGTGCTGGGCATCGTCGGCGTCGGCCAAATCGGCAGCCATTTGACGAAAATGGCGCAAGGCATCGGCATGCGAGTGATTGCGTACGATCCCTATTTGGCCCAGGAGCGAGCGGAGAAAATGGGCGTGACAATGATGGCGCTGCCTGAATTGTTCAAGAGCGCCGATATCATTTCGGTCCATACCCCGTTGACGCCGGAAACCAAGGGCATCATCAACGCGCAGGCCATTGCCACGATGAAGCCCGGTGTGATGATCGTGAATTGCGCCCGCGGCGGGATCATCAACGAGGCCGATCTGGTCGAGGCGTTGAAGAGCAAGAAAGTGGCGGCCGCGGCCTTCGACGTGTTTGAGGAAGAGCCGGTCAAGGCAGATAACCCGCTCTTGACGTTGGACAATTTCATCTGCACGCCGCATATCGGCGCCCAGACGACCGAAGCGCAGGAAAATGTCGCGGTCGGGATCGCCGAACAGGTCGTGGACTACTTTACGAAGGGCGTGGCCAGGGGGGCGGTGAATATTCCGTCGATCGCTCCGGAATTGTTGCCGCGCTTGCAGCCGTACCTGACGCTTGTAGAGAAAATGGGCTCGCTGCAATCGCAATTGTGCCAGGGCGGGATCGAGCGGGTCACGGTGGAATATAGCGGGGAAGTGTCGACGCTCTCAATCGCGCCGTTGACGATCGGCGTGTTGAAGGGTTTGCTGACGCCCATCATGGAAAACCCGGTGAACTACGTCAATGCTCCGGTGGTGGCGAAAGAGCGGGGCATCGAAGTCAAAGAAATCAAGAGTTCGGATGCGGGCGATTTTACCAGCCTGATTCGCGTTAAGGTCGAGGCGGGGAAGGCCACGCATCAGGTGGCGGGCACGCTCTACCATAAGAAAGACGCCCGGGTCGTCGAGATCGACAACTTTAAGGTCGAAGTGGTTCCCGAAGGGCACATGCTGTTCATTCACAATGTCGATCGCCCCGGTGTGATTGGAATGGTGGGCCATGTGCTTGGCGAGAACAACATCAATATCGTGCGCATGCAGTGCGCGCTGGAAAAGCGCGGCGGGAATGCCTTGTTGATTATCGGATCGGATACGTCGTTCCCAGCAGCGGTATTGGACACCATTAAGTCCAGCTCCAATATATTGTCGGTGAAAGTCGCGAACCTTTCCTAACCATTGAGACACGCTCGGTCTGCTATGGCCTCTGCTCCTTCGAAGCCGCCCGTCCCATCGGGGCAGACGAACTCTCTGCGTGAGCGTTCTCTGGTCCCTTCCGGCATGGCGACCATCTTGCCGGCTGCCGCCAAACAGGTGCGGCAGCTGGAGTCGCAGCTGCTCGGCCAGCTCACGCGGCGGGGCTATGAAGAAATCATCCTGCCGACATTCGAATATCTCGACGTGCTTACGCCGGGCTTAGAGCCGGAGCTGATCGAGAAATGTTACAAGTTCGCGGACCGCACAACCGGTCGAATCCTGCTTCTCCGCCCCGATGCCACGGCGCAGATTGCGAGGACCGTTGCCATGGGGATGATGGGGGCCCAGCTGCCTCTGCGGTTGTCCTATCGGACGTCGGTCTTCCGTTATGAACCGGAGCATGCGGGACGGGACCGGGAGATCTTTCAGGTTGGCGCCGAATTCATCGGTGCAGATGAGGCCGCGGCCGACAGCGAAATTGTGACCCTTCTGATCGAGTGTCTGCAGCGGGTCGGTCTGCGTTCCTTCAAAATCTCATTGGGACATGTCGGTTTCTTCAAGGGGCTATTGGTTCGTGCCGGGCTGTCTCCGGAAGGACAGAAGCGGGCCGAGCAGGCGGCGGCGCGTAAAGATCTTCCGCACCTGCTGGAGATTTTGGATCATGAGCGCGTGGCCAAGAAATACGCCAAGAGCATTTTGGAAGCGCCGGAACTCTGCGGCCAGGACGAAGTGCTGGCTAGAGGACGGGAGTTGGCTGGAGGGGATCGGGCACTCTTGCGCGCATTGAGCCGGCTGACGGCGGTGTATCAGTCGCTCTGTAAGGCTGGGCATCAGGATGTGCTCTTCCTAGATTTGGGTGAGTTCCGTGGCTTCGATTACTACGATGGAGTGGTGTTTGACGTATTTGCCGAAGGCGTCGGCGTAGAGTTAGGGGGCGGTGGCCGGTACGATCATCTGATCGGGCGGTTTGGGCGGAATGTGCCCTCCACCGGATTTGCGCTGAACGTCGATCGCCTCTTCCGTGCATTAGGGGACCAGGCTTCTCGCAAAGGTGCTCGGGCTGTGCCCGCACGAAAATCCTGACAGGCGTCGAAGGGGAGTGGATGAAGTCGATGGGGGCGGTCGATCTTTCCCAGCCGAAACTGCCGCCGCAGAATTTGGAGGCGGAGCAGTCGGTATTGGGCGCCATTCTGCTGGACAATGCGGCCATGCCGAAGGCGATGGAGCTGCTCCAGGAAGAGGATTTTTACCGCACGGCGCATCGCAAGGTGTATCGGGCGATGCTCGACTTGTCCGATATCGGCGAGGTCATTGACCAGATTACGCTGACGGAACGGCTGAAGGCCAAGACCGAGCTGGAGTCGGTCGGCGGTGCGGCCTACCTCGCCGAACTCGTGCAATCGGTGTCCAGCGCGGCGAACGTCCGCTATCACTGCAAGATCGTGCGCGACAAATCCGTCGCCCGTCAGCTCATTCATACCTCGACCGAAGTGTTGACGAAAGGGTACGAGGGCACCTCCTCCATCGACGACCTGCTCGATTTTGCCGAGCGCTCCGTCTTCAGTATTGCGCAGGGCAAGCTCGAGCGCGCCTTCAGTCCGATCAACGAGATCATTAAAGAGAGTCTCGACCTGGTCGATCAGCTCTCGAAGCGGAAAGAGCATGTCACGGGTGTGCCGACCGGCTTTATCGACCTGGACGATCTCTCGGCGGGGCTGCAGCCGTCCGACCTCGTGGTCGTGGCCGGCCGCCCGAGCATGGGCAAGACCAGTCTGGCGTTGGGGTTTGCGACCCATGCGGCGATCCATGCCAAATCTGTCGTGGGGATTTTCAGCCTCGAAATGTCCAAGCCGCAAATCGTCTTGCGCATGTTGAGTTCCGAGGCCCGCGTCGATTCGCACGGCCTGCGGACGGGCAAGCTGCAGAAGGAAGATTGGTGGCGGCTGGCGGAAGCGGCCGGCAAGCTGGAGCAGGCCCCGATCTATATCGACGACACCGGCGGCATTACGGTGCAGCAGATGCGCGGGAAGGCCCGCCGTCTCAAAGCGGAAAAAGGGCTGGATCTCCTCATCGTCGATTATCTCCAGCTGATGCAGGGGCGGAGCGATTCGGAGTCACGGCAGCAGGAAATCTCCGATATCTCCCGGTCGCTGAAAGCCTTGGCCAAAGAGCTGAACGTGCCGGTCGTGGCCCTGTCGCAGCTAAGCCGGGCGGTCGAAGCGAGAAAACCGCCGATCCCCATGCTCGCCGACCTTCGAGAAAGCGGCGCCATCGAGCAGGACGCCGACGTGGTCATGTTTATTTATCGCGAAGAGGTCTACGATCAGAACTCCGAGCGCAAAGGCATTGCCGATATCATCGTCAGCAAGCACCGGAACGGGCCGATCGGCAAGGTCGATCTCCATTTCCACAGCAAGTATGCGAAATTCGAGAATCTCGATACGCGCGAAGTTGTTTGACGGGTCTTTTCTCCGCTCGGTATACTTCTTTTCATCAGTGCGGCGCACTCCGAGTCTTTTCCCTCATAAGGGTACCGTGACGACATTACAGAATTCTTCCATCGTGGGCGCATCTTCCGGTCTGGCGCTGTCCCGGTCGGGGAAGCGGTTGTGGCTCGCGCTGATTCCGCTCGTTATCGTGGCTTGCGCAGCGGCACCCAAACCGCAGGAACCGCAGCCAGCCGTCACCGCGAGCGTCACGCCAAAACCAGCCCCTGTGCCCGATGCCTCGGCGGCCTATCATTTTATGCTGGGCTATCAGGCGGAACTGGCGCAGGACACAGAGAAAGCCATTCAGGAATATCGTGCCGTGTTGAAGGCCGATCCGTCTTCCCGTTCCGTAAAGGCCCGTTTAGCGGGGATTTACTTTGGATTGGGCGATCTGCCCAATGCCGTACGGTATGCCGAAGAGGCAGGAGAGGGGGGCGGCCAGGAGGCGCCGCTGCTCATACAGCTAGCCAGCATTTTGGCGAGCGCCGGCAAGGCCGATCGAGCGTTGCATTTCTTGGATCTGGCCATTGAACGCGAGCCTAATAAAGGCGAGGCCTATTTCCATAAGGGCATCATTCTCGTCAATCAAAAACGGATGGCCGAAGCCGAGCAGACGATGAAGCAGGGGCTGGCTGTATCGCCGGACTCGCCCAATGGGCATTATTATCTCGGGCGGATCTATGGCGACGTAGGGAATATGGAGCAAGCCGTCGCCAGTTTTGAACGGGCCATTGTCGTGAATCCCTTGTTTGAGCCGGCCTATCTGGCTGAAGCCTCTCTGTATGAATCGCGGCAGGAGAAAGAAAAAGCGATTGGCATTCTCAGGCGGTATCTCGATCGGGTCAATCCGAACAACAAAGATATCCGGCAACGGCTGGTGCAGCTGTACGTGGCGGCCAAAGACTATGCCGGTGGATTAGCCGAATTGGAGAAAATGCTGGCCGAAGAGCCCGGAGATCTTGATGCCCAGCTCAGGATGGCCTTGATCTATGGAGAAAAAAAAGACTTCCCCAAGGCCATCGAACAACTCCAGGCTGTGCTTACAGTGCGTCCGGCCGAACTGAAAGTGCGGGATTATCTGGGCTATCTCTATGAGGAGACGAGGGAGCTGCCCAAGGCGATCGACGCCTATCAGTTCAATCTGCAACTCGATGCGACCTATGTCGAGAGTCATATTCATCTTGGCGTGTTGCACTATCGGCTGAAGCACTATGCCGAGGCGATCGTTCACCTGAGCGAGGCCACCAGGCTCAACCCCAAGCAACCGGAGCCCTTTATTGTCTTGGGGCTGGCCTATCTGCAGGCTGAGCAGTTTGAGAAGTCGGTACAGACCTTTGAAGAGGGGTTGAGGCATCATCCCAAGCATGCCGACCTGCACTTTAACCTCGGCACCGTCTACGACAAGCTGAACCGGTTCGATGATGTGGTGCGGACCATGGAATCGGCGCTGGCCTTGGATCCGCATCATGCCGATGCCATGAACTATCTGGGCTACAGTTATGCCGATCGCGGGATCAAGATCGAGCAGGCCGTCTCACTCACCAGGCAGGCGGTCGCGCTCAAGCCGGAGAATGGGTATTACGTCGATAGCTTGGGCTGGGCGTTTTTCAAGTCAGGCATGCTGGCGGAGGCACTCGCTGAAATCAAGCGGGCCGTGGCGTTGGTGGGGGATGATGCGGTTATTTACGAACATCTGGGTGAAATCTATGTGAAACAGCAGAAGCTGTCAGAGGCCAGAGAAGCCTGGCTCCATTCGCTAGAACTCGATCCATCGAACGACAAGCTCGCGCAACGATTCCGCGAGCAAGGATTTGGCGATCCCGGGCAGGAAGACCGCATCCAGCAAGCCAAGCGCCGCGTATCAGACAAGATACAGACACCGTAACTTTCCTCGTACAGATTTCTTTCGTTCTTCTTCCCATTCATCAACACCAGAGAATTTCCCCGCCGACAAGTTCCCGGGTTGCGCGTAAAGTGCAAGCGCGCCCGGTTCGATCACATGCATTTCACGAAGAGATTCAATCAGATACGTGCGGTATGTTCGGTTGTAGTCTGTTCAGATCGGATTGTGTACCTCATCCAGAGCTGTCGCGTGAGGAACGTGCGACACATGCACAGAATCGTCGTTGAAGAAGAAAAAGTGCCAATTCTTGGCATCTGTGGGCACAAAGAGGAAAGGCCGTTGGTGATGGATGCGCGATGTCGCGTGGGATGAAATTCGTAAATGATTGATTTCCATACGTCTGGTGATAGAGTCGATTCTGACGCTGACAGGCACCGATCCTGCTAAGGCACAGGTAGGCGGCAGTAGAGGCGCCGCAGATGACCAAGGCACAAGAAGTAAGTTGGGCCCGTCAGTAACCATCAACCAGGAGGCAGTGCAATGTTGAAGTCATTCCGCAAACAAGAGGGTTTCACCCTCATCGAGTTGATGATCGTCGTGGCGATCATCGGCATCTTGGCGGCCATCGCCATTCCGAACTTCTTGCAGTACCAGATGAAGTCTCGGCAGGCTGAGGCCAAGACCAACTTAGGCGCGATCCGGACCTCGATGACCTCATTTCAGGCTGAGCGAGGCTGCTACATTGGCGTCCCCGTTTGGCCAACTGGCAACACACCCAGCACCACGGCTAAGAATACTCCTACCCCCTGGTCAACCGCTGCGACACCAGCGCCTGGTGGCATAACAGACTATTGCACTGTAACCTTTACTGCTCCGGCCACCGCGTCTTTCCTCGACATCGGGTTTGTGGCAACCGGAAGTGTTCTGTATCAGTATGGAGTTGTTCCGGCGGCGACGGGCTCTACAGTGCCAGTCCTGGCATGTGCCCCAGCTGCCTTTGGAACCAACACGAATGCGCTCACGGGTGCTGCTGGAGCGGCTACGGACGTTGGTTTCAATGCGTTTGCACAGTCCAACTTGGATGGAGATGGTACGATTTCACATTGGGGTGCGAGCCAGGACAACGGCTCAGCGGATTGTACTGTCGGAACATTCTAAGCCAAGTAGTTATCTAGGAATGGGTCCTGGCAGCCATTCGGCTGCCAGGACGTTCCGTTTTATTCGCCTGCCGGTATATCTCCCATGGCAGTTTCAAAACCGTTCGTATATTGCCGCAGCACAGTCCTCCTAAATCAGATTCTGCTGGGCTTTGGGGGAGGGGTGTTGCTGCTGATCCTTGGTTGGGTCCAAGGAGAACTCGATCGGCGACAGGATCGAACCGTCATTCAGATTGAGGGGCTCGCGCAGTTGCCCAAAGGCGAATATTTAAAACCTGCCTTGCTCGGCTACCATCACTTAGGGGCCGACCTTCTTTGGCTCAGGCTGTTACAGGTTGTGGGGAAGAGAGGGATTAGCGAAGACGAATACGAGTGGATGTATCATACACTGGATGTCATTACGACGCTCGATCCCCAATATACCTATCCCTACTATGCCGGCGGAGTTGTTCTCGTCGATCAGGCCAACCGCACGGACTTGAGTAATCGCCTACTTGAAAAGGGCGCCAACGAAAATCCCAGTGTTTGGAATATTCCTTTTCTCCTTGGCTACAATTACTATTTTCTGCTAGCTGATCCGGCTAAGGGGGCAGAGTACCTTATGAAAGCGGCTATTCTTCCAGATCGGCCAGCCTATCTTCCTGGGCTTGCCACTCGTATGGCTGCGGAGGCGGGGAATCCTGAAACAGCCATGGCCTTTCTGGACGCGCGTATACGAGAGACGAATGATCCAGATGTGCGAGATGTCTTGGTGAAAAGGATGAAAGAAGTTATCATTGAAAGAGATATTCGAATTCTTGAACGTGCCATCGAAACGTATCAGATATCACATCGGGCTTTCCCGACGACACTCATGGCATTAGTGGCCGACAGGATTTTATCCGGTCTTCCAGTGGAGCCATTTGGCGGTGAATATCGGTTGAATCATGAGACCGGTTCAGTGTTCAGTTCTACCCATCCAGAACGGCTACGCACGTTTTATAAACGTAAGCGGCCACCTGTTTATAGATATCCGAAAATAGAGCCTGCCTATGTGTTCCCTCGGACATGGGAGTAAGTGGTGATGCCTAGTTCAGATGTCGTGGTTCAGATCGATCAACTCTCCAAAGTGTTTCGCGTAGGGTTTTGGGGAAAGCGGGTAACCGCCGTCGATCAACTCTCGTTGAGCGTGCGACGGGGTGAAGTGTTCGGCTTTCTCGGCCCCAATGGGGCAGGGAAGACCACGACGATCAAGATGTTGATGGGCCTCATCTATCCCACAAGCGGACAGGCTTCGATTTTGGGCCATCCGATCGGTGATCCCGCGTCCAAGGCCAAGCTCGGGTTTTTGCCGGAGTCCCCGTATTTCTATGACTATCTCACCAGCCGCGAGTTTCTCAACTTCTATGGCCATCTGTTCGGCCTCTGGGGAGCGGCACTCGATACACGCGTGGACGAGCTGCTTGAATTGGTGGGCATGACCCATGCGCGAGATCTGCAACTCAGAAAGTTTTCCAAGGGCATGTTGCAGCGGGTGGGGATTGCCCAGGCGCTGATTAACGATCCTGAGTTAGTGGTGTTGGATGAGCCCATGTCGGGGCTCGATCCGGTTGGCCGGAAAGAGGTCCGTGACCTCATCCTCCGACTGAAGGAATCGGGGAAGACTGTGATGTTCAGCTCCCACATTTTGCACGATGCGGAACTGCTGTGCGATCGCGTGGCGATGATCATGAAGGGCAAATTAGTCGCCTGCGGGCAGGTGTCGGATCTGATTGAGCGTGGCGCGACTCATGAGGTGGAGATGGTTGTTGATCGTCTCTCGCCAGAAGGACTGGCGCAACTTCGGCTGCTGGCCAGTAAAGTCGTGCTCCATGGGGAGCGGGTCATGGTGGTGCTGGCCAGTCAGCAGTCTGTGGATGAGGCGCTCGACGTGATTCGCGTGGCCAACGCCAAGCTGGTCTCGTTGACGCCGCACAAGGCCTCGCTCGAAGATCTCTTTATCCGTGAAGTGCGGGGCGGGCAGCCGGCGGCGGAGGTGCATGTATGAAAGTGCTGTCGATTGCGCTGAATACCTTCCGCGAAAATTTACGGGACAAGCTGCTCTACAATCTCTTGGTGTTCGCCCTCTTGATGATCGGCAGTTCCTTGCTGCTGATGCGGCTGACGTTGGGTGAGTTTCATCGCTTGTTGCTGGATGTCGGGCTCGGGAGCATCAATATTTTTGGCGTCTTGATTGCGATTTTTGTCGGCATTGGACTGGTCAATAAGGAGATTGAAAAGAAAACGATTTACACCATCGTCTCCAAGCCCGTGGCCCGGTACCAATTTTTGGTGGGGAAGTATCTGGGGTTGACGATTACGTTGTTCGTGAACACCCTCATCATGGCCGGCGGGTTGCTTCTGGTGCTCATTGCGCAAGAGGTGCCGATCGACAGCATGTTATTCAAGGCCCTGGGACTCATCTTTGTCGAGTTTATGGTGATCACGGCGGTTGCGCTGCTCTGCTCAACGTTTACGAGTGCGACGCTCAGCGCCATCTTTACGCTGGCCGCCTATGTCATCGGGCATCTGACGGCTGATCTCAAGACCTTCGGGGCCAAAATGGGCGAGGGGGGGCAGGCGCTGCTCAATGGGCTCTACTATGTCCTCCCCAATTTAGAACGGTTCAATCTGAAGGGGCATGTGATTCACCACCTGGAGGTATCGGGGGCCGATCTGCTGTTGATTGTGGCCTACGGACTCACCTATGTCGCCTTTCTCTTGGTTTCCGCCAGCATCATCTTCCAGCGGCGAGACTTCCGCTGAGGCGGCTGGTCCGCGTCGGGTTATTTCT
The DNA here is from genome assembly GCA_035968315.1 of Nitrospira sp. Lineage (NCBI taxonomy): Bacteria > Pseudomonadati > Nitrospirota > Nitrospiria > Nitrospirales > Nitrospiraceae > Nitrospira > Nitrospira sp. The sequence goes on along the minus strand of JAVYIN010000003.1, from coordinate 340,069 downwards.
CCGCTTGCAAAGACAATGCGTCCAGGGTATTGATGGAGCATCGGGTGTTGTGAAGAGCCCATGCTATATCCTCCAATCACGAGCGTAATCGCATGAATATCCCTTTGCTTGATCTCAAAGCTCAATTCCAACCGCTCCGTGCCGAAATCATGGCGGCGGTGCACACCGTGTGTGATGAACAGGGCTTCATCCTCGGTCCTCGTGTCGTGGCATTTGAAGAGGCTGTGGCCAAGTACACCGGCGCCCGTTATGCCATCAGTTGCGCCTCGGGCAGCGATGCCCTGTTGCTCTCCCTCATGGCCATGGGGGTGGGCCACGGTGATGAGGTCATCACCGTGCCATTTACCTTCTTCGCCACGGCTGGCGCCATTTCCCGGCTTGGGGCGAAGCCGGTGTTCATCGATATCCAGCGGGATATCTTCAATCTCGATCCTGCGCAGCTTGAGCGGGCGATCACCCCGAGAACAAAGGCGATCATTCCGGTGCATCTCTTCGGCCAGTGCGCCGATATGGACGCGATCAATCGTATTGCCCGTGCGCACAAGATCCCGGTGATTGAAGATGCCTGCCAGGCGATCGGAGCCTGGCAGGGCGGCAAACGGGCTGGCGTGCTGGGCGAGACTGCCTGTTTCAGCTTTTTCCCCTCGAAGAATCTGGGGGGCTTTGGCGATGGCGGGATGATCACGACCAACGATCAAGCGCTGGCGGATTCTCTCTCCATGTTGCGGGTGCATGGAAGCCGCGTGCGGTATCTCCATGAGGCGATCGGCATCAATAGCCGCTTGGATGCGCTCCAGGCCGTCGTGCTCCATATTAAATTGAAATATCTCGATCAGTGGGCCGAAGGCCGCCGGCGCAATGCGGCTCGGTATGAGCAGTTATTCAAGGATGCCGGGTTGCTCGATCGAGTCACCTTGCCTGCGACCAGGCCGGGGAATTTCCACGTCTATAACCAATATACCGTTCGTGTCTCGAAACGAGACGAGCTTCGCGCCTACCTCAAAGACAAAGGGGTGGGGACGGAGATTTATTACCCCCTGCCCATGCATCTCCAGCAGTGCTATCAGGATCTTGGCCATCGAACAGGAGCGTTCCCCGAGTCTGAGCGGGCGGCGGCAGAGGTGCTCTCGCTCCCGGTCTTTGCCGAACTCTCCGAAGCCCAGCTCGCCTATGTCGCCGAGATGATCGCCGGATTCTACAAGGGCCAATAGCCGGTTCCTGCGTCTTCCGGGTGGGCCCATCATCCGGTCAACGATGGGTGCCTTCCGGCGTTCATTATTCTACGACGATCGACGTTGGTCTGGCCCATTGCGCCGGAGCCATAGGCTCATGGGCCGGTTCCATTCTTGGCGGTCAAAGGGGGACGCGATGAAATACGGCCTCGTACTTGTGGTTGTGTGCTGCCTTAGCGCAATGGCAGAGGCGAAGGACCTCTCGCCCCGAGACATTTACGAACAGGCCTCGCCGGCGGTTGTCATGGTGATGGGGCATCCCGACAGCGGAAAAAACGGAAGTGGCGGAACCGGATCCATCATTCAATCCGACGGGCTGGTGCTGACGAATGCGCATGTCGTGATCGACGACAAAACCGGCAAGCCCTATCCGCGGTTGTCGGTATTTCTGAAGCCGGCACGGGTGAGCGGCGATTCACAGGCCGATCTCTCACGGATGCTGCGCGCTATAGTTGTGGCCTATTCCTCACCGCTGGATCTGGCGTTACTGAAGCTTGAGGGGGTTGCGGGGCCGCTCCCTACGATTGACCTCAGCGATTCCGCCGGTACGAGAATCGGCGATCGAGTGGTGGCGATCGGGCATCCGGAGCAGGGCGGACTCTGGACCTTGACGACGGGGGTCATCAGCGCCGAAGTCGATAATTTCAACGGCGTGAAGGGCAAGCACGTGTTTCAGACGGAAACGGGCCTGAATCGGGGCAATTCCGGCGGCCCGCTCGTCGATGGCGAGGGGCACATGATCGGAGTCAATACGGCTATTGCCCGTGTGGCGCCGGATGGGCTGCCGATTACCAGTATCAGCTTTTCACTCAAGTCGGCGGTGGTAAGACAATGGCTCCGCGAACAGGGCGGGATCAGCCAGCAGCCCGCCTCGTCCGTTCCGGCACCAACGCGTGCTGCGGTTGAGGCTCCGGTAGGCCAGGCGGCCCCTCCTCATGCGCTGGCCTCCCCGAGTCCAGCCCCAAGCCAGGTTCCTGCGCCGAAGGTTGCCCCTGTAAAGCCGTCCGTGCCGCCAACGTCTGCAGAGAGTCTTTCTCCCGTGCGTTCCTACAACCTGGACGAGCTGGTCAGTGATCGGGCAAAGGCCGAAGCTGATCTTGAAGGCATGATCTCAGAGATGCGCGGCCGATTGAAGGGGCGGTAACGACACCAACGTGTTGTGATGAGGTGACGCGTGATGGCCTCGGTCGTCTGTCTGGCGGTTCAGGCCAGACAGACTAGATAGACCGAAGAGACCAGACAGACCGTTTCTTCCTAGGTCGTGATCGCCCCTTCCGATGCCGAGGAGACATGGCGGGCGTACTTGCCAAACACTCCGGTGGTATAGCGCGGCTTGGGATGTTTCACTTTCTTCAAGCGCGCTTTGATTTCCTTCTCGGTGAGAGCCACATCCAAACGACGCTTGGCGATATCGAAGGTGATGAGATCGCCGGTCTTGACCGCGCCGATCGGTCCGCCTTTGATGGCTTCCGGGGCGACATGGCCGGCCATGAGGCCGTGTGTGGCCCCGGAGAACCGTCCATCGGTGAGCAGGGCGACGGAGTCGCCCAGCCCGGCCCCCACGATCGCCGCCGTGACGCCCAGCATTTCTCTCATGCCGGGGCCGCCTGACGGGCCCTCGTAACGAATAACCACGACATCGCCTGCCTTGATCCGTCCTGCTTTCACGGCGGCAAAGGCATCTTCTTCCCGCTCATAGACCTTCGCCGGGCCCTGGAACTTCATAATGGAATGTCCGGCGACTTTCACCACGCAGCCTTCCGGCGCCAAGTTGCCCTTCAAAATGACCAATCCGCCTGTGGGCTTGATGGGGTTCGAGAGCGGGCGCAGGACTTGTTGCCCCGGCGTTTCTTTCCCTGTGGCAGCTTCCTCGCCGATAGTCCGGCCGGTGACCGTGGGCTGATTCGCGTGCAACAGGCCGGCGTCCAGCAAGCGTTTGGCAACCAAGGTGGTGCCGCCCGCCGCAAAGAGGTCCGAGGCCGTGTAATGACCACCCGGTTTGAGGTCCGCGAGAAGCGGCACTTTGCGGTTCAGTTTGTCGAAGTCGTCGATGGTCAGCTTCACGCCCATCTCGCGGGCGACGGCCAGCAAGTGCAGCACGGCGTTCGTCGATCCGCCGGTCGTCGCCACGGCGGCAATCGCATTCTCCAGCGACTTGCGGGTGATGATCTGCTTCGGGCGGAGATCCCGCTTGATCAAGTCCATCACCATCTTGCCGCATTCAAAGGCGACGTCATCTTTGTGCGGATCCATGGCGGGGACGCCGTTGCGGCCCATGGGCGACATCCCGAGGAACTCGAAGGCAATGGCCATGGTGTTGGCGGTAAACTGGCCTCCGCACGCGCCGGGTCCCGGGCAGGCATGGTCTTCCAGATCCTTCAGCTCGGCGTTCGTCATGTTGCCGCAGGCATGTTTGCCGACGGCTTCGAAGACGTCCTGAATTGTCACGTCATGCCCCTGGAATTGGCCGGGCATGATCGATCCGCCATAGAGCATCACCGAGGGCAGATTCAGCCGGGCGAGCGCCATCACGGTGCCGGGAATGGTTTTGTCGCAGCCGGAGAGCGCTACGACGGCATCGAACAGATGGCCGCGAGCCACCAGCTCGATCGAATCCGCGATCACTTCCCGGCTGATCAAGGAGGCCTTCATGCCTTCCGTGCCCATGGAAATGCCATCGGACACGGCGATGGTGTTGTACTCGATCGGCGTCCCGCCCGCCGCGCGAATGCCGGCTTTCACCCGTTCCGAGAGCCGCCGCAAATGGTAATTGCAGGGCATGACCTCGATCCAGGTGTTGGCCACACCGACGATCGGTTTGGAGAGATCTTCGTCGGTGAACCCGACCGCTTTCAACATCGCCCGGGCCGGTGCCCGGCCCGGGCCAACCAGCAGATCGTGACTCTTGAGCTTTAACTCTTTCGGCATAACATCCTCTTTCAGGCTGCTGAAAATGCCCTCCAGCTTCGTTCTCAGTCGTTCGGCCCCCTCAACGTACCCTGCCTGCGTACGCCTCGGGGCCCTCTCTCCTTGCGGCCTTGCTGGACGGCATTTTGATCAGCCTGGGGAGCAGTCGACCTATGGTTGAGAAATGAGAAGGCAGGAATTACTTTCCTTTCTTGCCTTCTTTTTTCTTTTCGTCTTTCTTGTCTTTGGCTTCGGTGTCGAGCACGGCTCCGGTCACGGCGTCGATGCACACTTCCGTCACCTTCCCATCCGCGCCCAGCACTTCCACTTCCCAGACGATCTTGTCGTGCTTCTTTTCGAGTTCCGCTTCGACCACCGTGCCTGGCACCTTGTCGGTCGCGGCCTTGACCGCTTGATCGATGGTGAGTTTGGCTTCTTTCACCAGGACGGCGATGTCGCCACCCTCGTCCTTCTTCTTGTCACTCCAAGCCGGAGAGCCAAGGGCTAAGACGGTTCCGACGGTGAGCGTGAGGATCAGGCTCAGGGATTTCATGGGCGACCTCCTTGGTGGATGCGTTATTGCGCGGACGGGGTGCTCTTGTGGGGGTTGGCACCGCCATGGGGATTGGCTGCCCCGCCGCCATGCGGGTTCCCGTGGCCGCTGCCCTTGTGCTCCTGCATCATTTTCTCGTGCTCGCTCTTTTCCTTGGCGCGTTGTTCCGGGGTCAACAGGCCCAACACCTCGCGCTTGGTCTTGATCGACGTCAGGCGCAGGCCGACTTGCAGGTCTTCGCTCTGCTTCAGCTTGGCTTCGATGGCCCCGAGATCGGATTTCTCCTCGTCGGTCAGGGCTTTCAATTCACGTTCCGCGACCTGGATATCCGCTTCCGCCTTGATGCGCGTCTTGTCCAAGTTGAGCTGGATCTCCTTCAGCTTGGCGACCTGGTCGGCGGTCAGGCCGATTTCCTTTTCATGCTTCAGAAGGTGGCGGATGAGATGGCCGGTGCTGCTGTGCATCATGCCCATGCCAGGGCCGCCCATGGCGCTGTGGCCGCTGCCGGCATGGCCTTCTTTTCCATAGCCTTCGGCCCAGACGCCGGACGTGCCGAGCACGAGGCTGAATGCGGTTGCAAGGCTCACCGTCAAGAGTGCGGTACGGGATCGTTGCATACTGTCCTCCTTGGTTGATGTCATAAGATGATGAATGATCTGAGATTATGGCTGTAATAGCCCGCCTGTTCCCTTCAGCCCATTAAACAGAAACTGGACCGCCAGTGCTGCCAGCAACAGCCCCATCAGGCGGGTCACGATCTTTTCGGCCATCGGGGGCAGCCATTTGGCGCCCGTCGCGCTGAGGGCCAGAATGATGTAGCTTGCCAGACCGACCACCACAAGGCAAGCGAGTAAGATACCGCGTTGCGCGAGCCCTGCGGCCTGGGCATCCAGCAAAATGACGGTGGAGATGGCGGCGGGGCCTGCCAGCATCGGAATGGCCAGGGGCGTAATCGCAATGTCGTCCTTCGCGCTCGCGGCTTCTGTTTCCGCCGCCGTTTCCATCACCGGCGAACGCTGCGCCCGCAGCATATCCAGCGCCACGAGAAGCAACACGAGCGCCCCGGCGACTTGGACGGCAGGGAGGGTGATGCCCAGGAGATTGAACAGGGATTGGCCGACGAGGGCGAATCCCGCCAGGACGCCGACCATGACCAGGCAGGCCACGCGGGCCATCCGGAGGCGCTGCTGGACTGTATCGCGCGCGGTCATTGCGAGGAAGGCGGGGACGGTCGCAATCGGATCGACAATCACGAAGAGCGAGCTGAAGGCCAGGAGGGCATACTCTGTGAGTGGCATGGGGGGAGGATCTCCGGGACGTCCGGTGTGGTTAGCTCCGTTGCGCCGCCGCGAGCAGCTCGGCTCGCGGGTCGCCCGGTTGCAAGCGGCCCAGTTGCGCATAGAGCGCGCGTTCTTCGTCGGTCAACGAGGCCGGCATCACGATCTGCAAGACGAGAAAGAGATCGCCGTGGCCTCCTGCGGCGGTCGGCAGCCCTTTGCCTCGGAGGCGCAGCTTGCTGTCGGCCCGGCTCCCGGCAGGAATTTTGACGCGCACCGGTTCGGTCAGCGTCGGAGCCATGACCTCGGCGCCGATGGCGGCTTCCCAGGGCCAGACGGGGAGCGTCGCGTGCAAATCGCTGCCTTGGCGGCGAAAGATCTTATCGGGCGCAATGGTGACATGGAGGTAGAGATCCCCGCGTTTGCCGCCATTCATGCCGGGCTGGCCTTTGCCTGCCACGCGTACCCTGGTGCCGTCCTGCACGCCGGCCGGGATTTTTACCTCGATCGTTTTTGATTCCATGAGGCTGCCGGTTCCGAGGCACCCCTGGCAGGGGCGATTCTTGATGGCCCCGTTGCCCTTGCAGGTAGGACAGGGGGCAGGCTCTTGCAAATTCACCCGCTTTGTCACGCCGGTGAGGACTTCGCGCAGCGAGAGCGCAGCCTCGGTTTCCAGATCCTCCCCCTGGGCCGCAAATCCCCGTCCTCCGCTGCTCCGGCCTCGTCCCCCGAAGAGATTTTCAAAGATATCGGAGAAGCCTTCGCCACTGAAGGAATGGGCCTGGGTCCGGCCTTGTGCTTCGGCGGCCTGGCGGGCGCGCTCGTAGGCTTCGGCCTGTTCCCAGTTCGAGCCATGCTGATCGTATTTCTTGCGTTTATCCGGGTCGCTCAGAACCTCGTGTGCCTCGTTCAACTCCTTGAACTTCTTCTCCATCTCGGTTTTCTTGCTGCCGCTGTGCATGTCGGGATGGAGTTGGCGCGCCAGGCGGCGGTAGGCCTTCTTGATCTCGTCCGCCGACGCCGACTTGGGGATTCCCAGTACTTGATAATAGTCGCGTTCACTCGTTGCCATGAGCCTGCTCTCTGGATTGGGGGGCCGCTACATCGAAGATAATTTCGCAGCTTACGGGGTCAATCCCCTCTTTGCAAGCCAAGAACGGTCCGGGACCGCCATCGAGGGGGCGCTCAGAACCCTTGATAGGACAAGCCGAGAAAGGGGAGCCCGAAGTTCAGGCCGGAGTTGGGCTGACGCGTCCCGGCATTGGAGATGTGCATGACGCGATAGCCGGCGTCGATCGTCCAGGCTCTGGTCATGTGGTAGGAGCAGCCTGCGCCACCCCACACGAGAAAATTGAATTGCCCCGGCTGTTCGGGAACCCGGCCGCCGAGATCCGTCCACACGGGGCCTCCGCCTGCTTCGAGGAACGGGCGCACCCGTCCAAAGGCCGTGGAGGTATAGACCAGCTTCGGCGTAAATCCGATGCCATAGGCGGTGATCGGCTCGTTGGTATGAAAGGCCACGATCTCCGCGCCGAGTGCCAACTGGCCTTGGTACCAGCCTGAGCCAATCGGTTCCGTGAGCGTGACCCTCCAGGAGGGCATGACGGCTTCTCCAAAGAGTTTTGAGGATTGGCTGGAGAGCACCCGGACGGGAAAGAATGGGCCGGCGGCCATGCCGATGGTGTGGGTGCCGACAGGTGTCGATGCGGGAAGGTCCTCTGCCGCCGCCGGACGGTCCATGAGTCCGCAGAGCATGAGGAGGAGCGTCACGATCAGCCCGAAGGTTGTCCGTACCAGCCTTCGTCCGGGTATGGGAACGTCGTGGATCAGGCCGGTGGGCATGACGAAGCGGAATGGGTTTTGGCGCGCGCCATCATTTTGCAGTAGGAGCAGACTTCAGCGGTCGTCGGTTGCTGGCAGACCGAACAGGGGTGGAGAGAGGCCTGGTCGCGTTCCGCCATCGTCGTGGGCGCCGTCTCCGGCTTGTGCTGTTTGTCGAGAAAGCCCCAATAGAACGCTTGCTTGGTGCCGGGCGATTCGGTTTCCAGCCGGTTGAGCACCTCTTTATAGAGAATCGTGCGCGCGCCCTTCGCCATCGGACATTCTTCGACGATGTAGTCGATCCGGTTCAAGACCGAGTAGGCGGCGAGCTCCCGTTCGGAGAGCCGATAGAGCGGCTTCACCTTCTTGGCGAATCCTTCCAGCGAGGCTGGCAGGCTGGGAGTCTGCTTATCCAGATATTCCTCCTGCCAGCGGAGCACGTTGCCGAGGAGGCGGGCGGCTTCGTCGTCCAGATTATGGCCGGTCGCCATCACGTCGTACTTGTGCTCCAGCGCCACGCGGTTGAACTGGTAGCGCTTGATCGTGCCGCAGGCCGAGCAGGCAGGGCGATGAATCAGCTGCGCCAGTTCCTTGATCCCGGCCCCGGCCTCTTCCTGGACGGTATGCACGTGGAGAGTGGCGCCATGCGCCGCCGCGGTGGTCTCGGCAAACTTCGTGACTTTCCGGTGCGATTCTTCCGAATAGGTCCCGATGCCGAGATTGACGTAGAGGGCATCGGCTTTGTAGCCCAACTTCAATAAAATGTCCCACAGCGCCAGACTGTCCTTGCCGCCGGACACGGCCACCAGAATCCGGTCGTCCTTCCCGAACATCTTCTGCGACTTGATGGCCTTGGCCGTCTGATCGTGGACGAAGACGTTGAAGCAGCCTTTGCAGAAGGCGGCATTGTGGCGCGGCAGATCGATCACCGCTTTGGTTTTGCATTTGGTGCAATTCATATTTTTACGGCGCGAGGCTCGTGGCGAGAGGCAAGGGGATAGGGAATTGCAGCCCTCGTGCCCCTAGCCGCTTGCCCCGTGCCTGTTTCAATTTCCACCGGAGATCACCGGTCTGATTTCGATCAGGTCCTTGTCATAGAGCATTTCGTCTTCGGTCACGAGTTCATCGCCGCGGATGACGAGGTGTGCTTCGACGACGAGGTTCAGCTCCTTGAGCAGCTCTTTGGCCTTCTTGGGGCCTTTGATTTCGACACTTCGCGTGGGATGGCTGAGTTGGATCTGCATGCCGCGATCATATGCCGCGGATATGTGAGGGAGCAAGGGGCTTGGGGAAGTGATGGGGGATGTGTGATGAGTGGGGGGATTGGGTTAAGACGTCGCGGAGTGAATTCTGCGGGCGTAGGCCAGGCCCTCGTCGAGGGTCGAGAACACGCCATCCAGTTGGGCTTCGTAGCAGGCCTCCAGCAGCGTGCCCATGGCGGGGCCTGGCGGGACTCCCAGTTCAAGCAGATGGCGGCCCATCACGATCGGCGCCGGCGCCTCTCGTTCGACCGCCAGTTTCCGTGCCTTCTCTAGCAGCCAGACGCCGGCGGGAAAGCCGTCGTCCGGTTTAGGGGGGCGGCCCAGATGATCGGCGCGCGCCACTCGCACGAGGCGATCGATCCGTCCGACCTGTTTGGCCAGCCGGCGGACCGCGCTATCCGAGGCCTGAGCGTCGTAGAGCTGGCGTGGGCGCAGGTGGCAGCGGACGAGCAACACGACCTCATCTGCCAGGCCTTGTTGATTGGTCAGGCGTTCGAGAAAACGTCTGGTCGGCGCCTCGCCTTCCGGTTCGTGGCCGCGCGAAGTGATCCGCCCCGCCTCCTCTTTTGTCGTGGCGGGCTTCCCAAAATCATGGCAGAGTACGCCGAGCCCCACAGCCAGATCATCGTCATTTTGGCCGGTTCGTTCAGTGGCGAAGGCATCAAGGCAGTGCAGTGTATGCACCCATACGTCCCCTTCCGGGTGCCATTCCGCATCTTGAGGGCAGCCCTGCAGGGCTGCGAGCTCCGGATAGAACCGCAGCCACTCGCAGTCATGCAGCCAGTGCAGCCCCGCCGAGGGTTTCGCGCCTTGCAACAGCCATTTCTTCCACTCATCCCACACTCGTTCAGAGGGCAGGGTATCCTGCGTGAGCGTTCGACAGAGCGCCAGCGTGTCCGGCGCGCCGGTCAGATCATAGCGGGCGGCCAGTTGCATGCCGCGCAAGACGCGGAGCGGGTCTTCGCTGAAACGGTCCGAGACATGGCGCAGGCAGCGTTGGGCGAGATCCGCTCGGCCGTCGAACGGATCACGGAGTTCCAGCGTGTCGGGGTCCCAGGCCATGGCGTTGATGGTGAAATCGCGCCGGGCCAGGGCCTCGTCGATGTCCATGTCAGGATCGGCTTGTTGCAAGAGTCCGGGGATGGAAGGCTCGCCCATGAGGCGGCGCGTGGGGAGCGCGATGTCGATCGGCAGACCGGCCAGCTTGAAGACGCCGAAGGCCTTGCCGACGAACTGCACGGGGACGTGTTCGGTGAGCAGTTTGTGCAGCAGCCCCGGCGGGAGGCCGTGGATTTCGAGATCGAGGTCGCGCGGTTGCCGGCCGAGCACGAGGTCGCGCACGCAGCCGCCGACCAGCCAGGTGCGGCCGCCGGCGCGGCGGATTACCTGCTCAATCTGCCGCAGCGGCTGCGCGAGCGCGGGATTCTCGATGCGAAAGCGCGCGGGCACTTAGAGCTCCGCGTCTCGCAGGCACTTCGCCGATTCTTCCGGTGACACGGGGTTGATGTAAAAGCCGGTGCCCCATTCAAAGCCGGCGACCTGCGTGAGTTTCGGAATAATCTCCAGATGCCAGTGGTAATAGTCTCCGGTCTTTTCGTGCAGCGGGGAGCTGTGGAGGACGAAGTTGTACGACGGCCGCGCGAGAACCTTGTCCATGCGGCGGAGCGCTTCGGAGAGCATCGGGGCCAAAAATTCGAATTGCGACTTTTGGCTTTCTTCAAAGTAGGCCGCATGGCGCTTGGGGAGAATCCACATTTCAAACGGAAAGCGCGGGGCAAAGGGTGTGACGCAGAGGAACTCGGGATTCTCCGCCACGATCCGCTTTCCGTCCGAGAGGTCTTGCCGCAGGATGTCGCAATAGATGCAGCGCTCTTTCTGCAGATAGTGCGTCCGGCACCCGTCGAGTTCCTCCAGGACGCTGGTCGGGATGACGGGGAGCGCGATCAGCTGGGAGTGGCTGTGCTCCAGTGTGGCGCCGGCTGAGGCGCCGTGGTTTTTGAAGATGAGAATGTAGCGGAAGCGCTGGTCTTTCCTGAGGTCCAGCATCCGGTCGCGATAGGCCCAGAGCACGTCTTCGATCTTTTTGGCCGGCAGGTCGGCCAGGCCGGCCGTGTGCTCCGGCGTTTCGATGATGACTTCATGGGCGCCGATGCCGTTCATGCGGTCGTACAGGCCGATGCCCTCGCGGCCCATGTCGCCCTCGACTTGCAGGGCGGGGAATTTGTTCGGGACCACGCGCACGGTCCAGTTGGGCGTGTTGGGCCCGGCGGGTTGTGGCCGGTAGGCCATGATTTCCTTCGGGGTCAGCCGCTCCTGACCTGGACAAAAGGGACAGAGCGCGGTGGAGAGCGGGCGCGCGGGCTGCAGCTGGACAAAGTCGTGCGGGCGGCCGCTCCGCTCCGTGGAAATAATCACCCAGCGGCCGACGATGGGATCGCGTCGAAGATCTGGCATGTATTCCTCCGTGTTGGGTCAGGGGCGAGAGGCTAGGGGCTATGGGTATGAGGTGTTAGTCCGGCCTCTCGCCGCATGCCTCTTCCCTCTCGCCTTCATCTCATACCCGCCACATGGCGGCATCAAAATCATCGCCGGGAACCAGTAAAGTTGCCGGCGCCTGATGGGGATAGCGGGCGACTTCCAACCCATGTTCCAGGACGATCAGACTCATGTGAATACTATCTCCTGGTTCAAGCGAAAGATCCTTCACCGGGATCGCCAGTTCCACAATGGCCTTGGCGCAGATGGAGCGATAGCAGCCCTTTTCTTCCCAGGTTCCGTTTTCGCGTTGCTGGAAGAGCTGAAAGGAGTCCGGTCCCGGTGGCGGACAAGAGAATGCCAGGCGAAAGTGATGGCGAGGACCATGGAGGACAATCTGCATTGCCAGGCTCTGGTGTCTGGGCTGCGCGGCCTCATCCGGGTCCAATCGCAGGAAGAGCTGTTCGTCGCTCCAGCCAAAACGGATCGCGGTAAAGAGCCCTTCCGCTTTCCACATGGCGCCGAGCGGCGGCTGGGTGTTGATCGTGCCGGCGCCGCGCCATTCGAAGAAGTCCGTCACCACGCCGTCGATGGCCGGGGAGAGCCGCGCGACCGGTTGCATGACGCGATCCGTATCGGGCGGTGCCGTGATGGCGCAGATGGGCTGGTTCAAGGAATCCGGCGGCGTCAGGCCCATGTGCGTCCAGACGTTGCGGAGGTGCGTCCTGAAGAGCCGGTCGAATTCGGGCTTGAAGTCGGTCTCGAAATCATCGCCGTACCACCAGAACCAATCGCTGCCTTCGGCGGCGTAGAGTTCGTTCCAGGCGGCGCTGGCCTGCGCCGTTGGAAGTGTCGGAGCGGCCTCAACCAGGCGGGTACGGGTATGGCCGAGGAGATCCCAACCGCGATTGTCTTCGGCGTGCCCGATCCAGATTTTGTAATCCTGATTGATCCAGGAGCCGGAATGGAGATGGGACAGGGATTGCGCCGGAGGCACGGCCGCAAGGCCCTCCGACATGGTGGAGGCGACACATCTTACTGCGCCGGGCTCATCCAATGTCTGCGCCGTCAAGGCGCGGTAGAGGCGGGAGAGAAAGTGCTCGCCGCCGTCGTGATAGTGTTCCCAGGGATTTTCGCCGTCCAGAATGATCGGGATCAGGAGATGTTTGTGTGGCGCGTTGTGGACAATGGCGCGGAGGCGGCGGAGGACATCGTCGGCAGCCGAGTCCGGATCGGTCTTGTGATAGACGAATCCGAACGCATCGGACAGGTCGCGATCGCGAAACACCATCGTGACCTCTTGCCCAGGCTCGCCGGCCCGATAGGGCTGGTAGAGCGAGCGGGAGCGGTCCCAGGGCTGGCCGCCCATGTCGAGCGACCGGGCCAGCACCCCTTCATCGGTCGCCAGCCACTGGAGGCCGGCACGCCGGACGAGCGGGAGCAGCTCGGGACACACTGAGCCTTCAGACGGCCAGAGGCCGGCGGGAGGGTGGCCGAAGGTGGCGGTATGAAATGCGACGGCGCGTTGCAATTGCGCTTCGGCATCGTCCGGGGCGCGGAATCGGGACGGAAGCGGAAGGTCGGGTCTCGCGCGGCGCGTGAAGTCGGTATCGATGACGAGCGGCAGGATGGGATGGAAAAAGGGCGTGGTGGTCAACTCGATCTGGCCCTGTTCCGCGAGCCGGCGATAGAGCGGGACAATCTCTTGCACCGCGGCGCGCTGGAGGGCGAGCACTTCCTGTTTCTCGTCTTCCGTAAACCCGCGATTCTTGCTGCGCAAGGCGGCGAGGCGCGGATAGCGGCGGACGGCGCCATAGCCGAACCAGGCGAGGTTGTGCCAGACCTGCAGATCGAGAAAATCCTGCGTCGAAAACTGCTTCGCGACCTTGGCCAGATCCTGTCCGTTGACCTCGGTGCCGCGTTTGACGAGCAACTCATGGTAGCGGGGGTAGGGGCGGACCATCGTGGCCCAGTTGGCCGAAAAGAAATGGCGGATCAGAAACGCCTGTTCCTCCTGAGTCAAATCCGCGGCCGGGCGTTGGGCCCGTTCGAGAAACAGGTCCCGGATGGTGCCCCCTCCGATCTCCTGGAGTTGCAAGAGCAGCGACGGCGTAAAGTTGAACGTCGCACGGACAGCCGGGAATTGCTCCAGCAGAGAGGCCATGTCGTAATAAGCTTTGGTGGCGTGGAGGCGCACCCAGGGCATACTCGCCGATCCCGCCACCGGATCGGTGTAGTAGGGCTGGTGCATGTGCCAGAGAAAACAGACGTGAACGTGTTTCATCGGTGCGTGATGTCTCGAAGAGTGTTAAGTATGTCATAGGGATACGGGGCATGCAATGAACGGAGGATAGCCGGTGATGGAGCGGCAGGCGGGCGGCTTAGGATGGAGGAGAGTCGTCGCCTATTGGGGGCCGGTGGTCCTATATGCCGGGGTGATCTTTTATCTCTCTTCACGATCGCATCCGGACGACGATCTGCCGTCGCTGTTCGATCTCTTCGGCGACAAGGTCTTGCATCTGGTGGAATATGCCGGATTGGGTGGCCTCTGTTACCGGGCCTTCCGCTGGGGCTTGGAGGGGCCCCTTGCCTCGTGGGCGATGTTCTGGGCCATTGGGGCCGCGTCAGTCTATGGCGTGACGGACGAAGTGCACCAACTGTTTGTCCCCTTTCGTGAGGCGGGCTGGCAGGATTGGCTGGCCGATACGGCCGGGGCGGCCCTGGGAGCGGCTGGGATCAGCCTCTGTGGAAGAAGCCTGGGCGGCGGTTCCGGGGATGGGCCTGCGGGCGTCACAACTCAGCGGACGAGGCCGTTATGAGGGGGCATGAGAAATCGGTGAGGCTCGGGTGGCCGGCCCCTCTGGTCTGTTGGAGGAAGGCGGAGGCGGCGTGAGCCCGGCGGGTGACCTGCAGTTTGGCGTACACGTTGCTGAGGTAGTTTTTGATCGTTTTATCGCTGAGGCCCAGCGCCCGGGCGATCTCTTTGTTCGTTCTCCCCTGGGCCACGAGTTCCATAACCCGCTGTTCCTGCGCGGAGAGTCCGGTGCTGCCTGTGCCGCGCATCGAGAATGACAGGCTACAGAGGTGTGACAGCAGCCGGTGCAGGAGCGCGCCATCGAAGATGGCGTGGCCGTTCCGTACCGCGTCGAGGGCGCGGGCGATGTCCGTGCCGGAGGCGGTTTTGAGGAGCACGCCTGCGGCGCCTGCGCGCAGCACGGCCATGACGGATTCGTCATCCGCCATATCGGTAAGAATCAAAACCCGCGTGTTGGGAGAAGACGCACGAATATGCCGGCAGGCGTCGATGCCGCTGCCATCCGGCAAGCGCAGCTCCATCAGCACGACATCCGGCGTATTCCTGCCGAGGGCCTCCATGGCGCCGGCGATCGTGGCGGACTCGCCGATGGATCTGATATGCGCGGTCCGTTCGAGCATTGCCCGGAGCCCCTGGCGGACCATTTCGTGCCCATCCACGATCTGCACTTTGATGGCGGGAGGAGCGGGAGCCGCGGCCGGTGTGTTCACGGAGGCCGGTCCGGCTGATGGCCGTAGTGGAGAAGAAATCGTCCGGCGTGTCATCGCAGGCTCGATCTCAGCGCGAATCGAATGAGCGCGCTGCGCGAGTGCAAAGCGGTTTTTTCACGGATTCTGGCCAGATGGCCTTCGACGGTCCTGACGCTGAGCCGGAGGGCTTCGGCGATCTGTTTGTCCGACAGTCCTTCGGCCAGCTGCGCAACGATTTGCCGTTCTCGCGGCGTCAGTTGGGTGAGGACGCGGGCGGCGGCGGCATCGGTGCTGCCGCTGTGGCTATGAGGAGAGAGTGGGAAGGTCAATCCTTCGGCGGCGAGGCTGTGCGGCGTCTGTTCCGTGTGGATGGTAAACCGGCAATTGCGTGGCGGCTGGCTGTCGCCGCGTTGCAGCGCGACTTTGCCGTAGCCGAACAATTCTCCGGCGATTCCCCCCAGGATGCCGATTTCCACCCCGCAAATATGCGACTGGTGCTGGCTGAGATGTTCAAACGGGCATCGGTGGCAATGTACGTCAAGCTGGCCGTCCTTGCCGGCAGAGGCGGTGTGCTCCCACCCCCAATGAGTTTTCATCCAGTCGCTGCATCGAAAGTAATCGGTCCGCGCGTCGGGGAAAGGGGATGTGCGCGGTACGGAGGCTTGCGCGACGACGTCCCGCCCGAGGGTGGCCCCCACCTCTAAGAACGTTCGTTCAAAAATAGCTGGGTGCAAGAGATTTTGGAAGGATTCAACCACCCGAGCCAAGACTTGTTCCGGGAATGGCATCATGTCTCCTGTGAGTACGAGTCACTCATCTGGGTGTTCAAGAGAGGCATCTCACAAACCCCCAGGGAGAAACTGGCCCAGGGGGTTGTCGATGGTCGAAGGCATTGAAATAACTCTTGAACTCATTCCGGCCTTGTTTTTGGAACCATTTTAAGTGCAACTGGACCTAGGGCGGTAGAGCTGATATGCCCTGATATAAGAGCCGGATGCGGATTGTCGATGGTTGTATCGGCCGGATACATGATAACGGTCATACTATACGAAGGCTCAAATTTTTATGATAGCGGGAGAATGCGTGTCCAAGCCGGGTAGTCCTACGGGGATGTCAGGGTGGTCAAGAACGGAGAAAAATTCACCGATAAGTCAAAATGTTACCAGCGCCGAGCGGCGAGGTTCTCTATGGCCGATCCATTCGTGGCGCAGCTGGCCACCCATAAGGTTCCGTTACTGCCGTTTCTTGCTGCTATAGGCTGAGGCACGATGTAACCATTTGACATCATGTGGAAGTCTGGAGGCGATTGTTGCCGGTACAAGATGTTGTGAAGAAGCATAGCTTGCCGCTGCTCATCGTGTTCTGCACTGTGCTGGTGCTTGGGGGCGGCCTGGTGACGCTTCATTATATCGAGTCCCGGTTTGTGGCGAATGCGGGGGAAAGTCTTGCCTTGGCCGCGGTCGATATTGCGGGCAAGCTGGATCTGTTGATGGCGGAACGCTACGGCGACATTCAGATGATGGCCCGGTCGCGCGTTGTTCAATCGGGCGATGCGGTGGCTGTCTCGCAGTACATGGAGTGGATGATCTCGGCCTATCCGGTCTACGAATGGATCGGTGTGACGGATGCCGCCGGGCGTCTCGTGGCGGCATCCGACCGGGCCAGTGTCGGCAAGCACTATGGCAATGCCCCCTGGTTTCTGGCCGTGAGGGATCGCGGGGGGATTTTTGTTAGGGATGTGTTTGCGCCAGACGAAACGACGGAAGAGAGAAGGACGGTGGCCTTTACGGCGGCGGTCAGAGGGGGGCGTGGGGAATTTCTCGGCACGGTGACGTCGCGTGTGGCCTTGCCAGTCCTTGAAGATCTCATTGTGCGCACGGCGGTGGCCTTGCAGGCGCAATGGGGCACGGATGTGCGGATCGAATACCTCTTTGTCGATCGTAACGGAGAGGTCATTGCGGATTCGCTCTTGCGGGAAGAGGGGCGTATCAATTTGAAGCAGGCGGGGCTGCCCTCCGCGGACCTGTTCGATGCGGCCCCTCCCGGTTTTGTCGAAGAGCGGCACCTGCGCCGGCAGGTCGATGTGCTGACGGGGTATGCGATGACGGCAGGCGTGGGGGACCACGGTCTGCTGCGCTGGGGCGTGCTGGTGCGGGTGGACCGGAGCGATGTACTGTCGCCCATCAGGGCGATCGTGCGGAACGTCGGATTGGCCGGAGTCGGCATGCTGCTTCCGCTGGCCGGATTTCTCCTGTGGAGCATCCGGCGATTGGAGCGCACGCGGGCGATGGCCTTCGAAGAAAGCGTGCGGGCCAGGGGCGCGGAGCGGAAATTTCAAGAGCTGCTGCAGGCGGCGCCAGATGCCATTGTCATGACCGATATCCGTGGCCGGATCGTGCTGACGAATCGTAAATCCGAGCACTTGTTCGACTATACGGCGGACGAATTGCGCGGCGCGCCGATTGAGATCCTGGTGCCGGAACGGCTGCGCGCACGGCATCGAGAACATGTCGCGCGTTTCATGGAGTGGCCTATCGCCAGGCCGATGGGTGCGGGGTTCGATTTGTCGGGCTGCCGCCGAGACCAGAGTGAGTTTCCCGTGCAGATCAGTCTCAGCCCGGTCGATACGGCGGAGGGAAGGTTCGTGCTCGCGGCCATCCGCGATGTGTCACAGCAACGGGCGCACGACTTGGAATTGTGCGCCGCCAAGGAGGCGGCGGAGTCCAGCGCCCGGGCCAAGAGTGAATTCCTGGCGACGATGAGCCATGAAATCCGGACGCCGATGAACGGGGTTATCGGCATGACGGATCTGTTGATGGGCACGGCGCTGACCGCCGACCAGCGGGATTATGCCGAGATGATCCATGCGTCCGGGGAGTCGCTGCTGGGGATCATCAACGACATCCTGGATTTCTCAAAAATTGAAGCGCGGAAGCTCGATCTGGAGCAGGTCGCGTTCGATGTGCGCACGACGATCGAGAGCACGGTGGCGAGCTTTTCCGATCGGGCGCGGAACAAGGGGATCGAGGTGGGGTGCCTCATTCACGGGGCGGTGCCCGCCATGGTGGAGGGGGATCCCGGACGCCTGCGGCAGGTGGTCAGCAATCTGATCGGCAACGCGGTCAAGTTCACGGAACGTGGCGATGTGCTCGTGGCGGTGACGGTGGCGGCAGCCGGAGGGGATGGATCCGTTGACCTCCGTGTCGAGGTGACGGACACGGGCATCGGAATGACGCCGGAGCAGAGCGGGAAATTGTTCCAGCCCTTCACGCAAGCCGACAGTTCGACAACCCGCAAATATGGCGGCACCGGCTTGGGGCTGGCCATTTGCAAGCAGCTCGTCGAATTGATGCAGGGCCAGATCGGCGTCGAGAGCACGCCGGGAGCGGGGTCCCGGTTCTGGTTTACCGTGCGAGTGGCCCGGCATCCGAAGGACAGCCAGATGCCGGCGCTGCCGGATGAGATGTCCGCCCGGCTGCGCGGCCGGACGGTGCTGATCGTGGATGATATGGCGATCAATCGGAAGATTCTCGAACAGCAATTTCTCAATCATGGGCTGGTCTGCCAAAGTGTGGGCGATAGCGAGAGCGCGCTGGCTGCGCTCAGGCAGGCCGCGGAGGACGGCCACCCGTTCGATCTGGCCATCCTCGATATGCAGATGCCCGGAATGAACGGTCTTCAGCTGGCCCGCCATATCAAGGGGGACCCGGCAATCCGGCCGGTCCGTTTGGTACTATATGTCTCGCATGGCCAGCGCGGAGATGTGAAGGCGGCTCATGAAGCCGGGGTGGCCGCCTATTTGACCAAGCCGGCTCGCCAGGATCAATTGCTGGACTGTTTGCGGCTGGTGCTGGATCAGGCGCCGTCCGGCCCGGATTCTTGCGAGGCCAGTACGATCATTACCCGGCATCGGCTGGCCGAAGTGCGCGCCGGAATGCAGGGATCCGTGTTGGTGGTGGACGACAATCCGATTAATCGGAAGGTCGCGGCCAAGATGCTGGAAAAGCTGGGGTGCCGGGTCGAGGTGGCCGCCAATGGCCGGGAGGCCGTGGAGGCGGTAGCCAATCGCTCGTACAGCCTGGTATTTATGGACTGCCAGATGCCTGAGATGGATGGATTCGAGGCCACGCAAGAGATCCGAAGGTGGGAGGCGAAGGGGCAGGAGGGGGCGGCATCGGATGCCTCCGGCCACTCGCTTCGCCGTATTCCCATCGTTGCGATGACGGCCAATGCCATGTCCGGGGACCGGGACCAGTGTTTGGCCCATGGCATGGATGATTATCTGAGCAAGCCGGTGCAGTTGCAGGATGTGAAGCTGGTGCTCCAGCGATGGCTGGAAATGCCGCACCCTGCGGACTCTTGAAATTCGTCGATGCTGTGGGCCTGAGGGGATGCGGGCCTCTTGCTGCGCGGAGGAAGCGGTCCTGCGTCCGTCCGGCATGGCTGTAATGGTTTCAATAGGGCCGGTCTATTATTTGAAATCCTTTCTTTTCGTGCCCGCTTCCTGTATAGTGTGGCCGCTTTTGAGCACGATGAACAACCTAGTGATAAGTAACTACGTATGACAACGATTCATCCGGCGGCTCCCAGAGGGCCCCTTGCGTTTCCCGACCGGGCGCTCGTGGCGCAGACGATCGAGTCTCGATTCGCGCCGGGCCTTGCCCTTGGTGAATTACAGCCCTTGGCCGGCGATGCCTCCAATCGCCGCTACTTCCGCGCGGTGCTGACGGGCGGCCCGCCGCATTCCCTCATCCTCATGCAGCTGGCGGAGCCGGAGGGGTTCAAACAGTCGGAGGAGGCCGTCAGCGGCGCCGCCCACCAGATCACCGAGCTGCCGTTTCTGAATATTTTGTCGCATCTGGCGAAGGCGGGCGTGTCGGTGCCCCGGCTGCATGTCTACGATCAGGCGGCGGGGCTGCTCTACCTTGAGGACTTTGGCGATCTGACGCTGGCCGAGGCCGTGCGGGAGGCCGACGGGCCGACGGTGGAGTCCCGATACAAACAAGCCATCAATGTGCTGGTGCAGATGCAGGTGAAGGCCACGGCTCCGGCCGATCCGGGCTGTCTGGCATTCCACCGGAGCTTCGATGCGCCGCTGCTGATGTGGGAGTTCGAACACTTTCTCGAATACGGGATTGCGGCGCGGCGGGATCAGCCGATCCCGGCGGGAGACGAGGCGGCGATCCGCCAGGAATTCGGGAAGCTGGCCGATCTGCTGGCCGGCCAGCCGCAGGTTTTTACCCATCGGGATTTTCATTCCCGCAATTTGATGGTCGATGGGTTGCGTCTTGGCGTGATCGACTTTCAGGATGCCCTGCTGGGCCCGGCGACGTACGATCTGGCCTCCCTGCTGCGCGATGCCTATATCCAGCTGGACGAAGCCTTGGTCGATCATTTGGTCGAGTACTATCTGGACCGGCTCGCGGAACACCGGCATGTCTGGACGAATCGCGATGCGTTTCGGCGGCTCTTCGATCTGACCAGCATTCAGCGGAATCTGAAAGCGGCTGGCCGTTTCGTCTATATCGATCGGGTGAAAGGGAATCCGAAATTTCTCGCCGATATTCCCCGTGTGTTGAGTTATGTGAAACGCAATTTGCAGCGGTACCCCGAACTGGCCATTCTGCGCAAGCACCTCACCCCGTATGTGCCTGAATTGCAGTGATGGGCGGGCTAGAGGTGAGTGGCCAGAGGCGAGGGAGTAGAGTTATCATGGGAAATATAGCCCCGCTTCTTGTCCCGTGCCCCGCGCCGCATGCCTGCGCCGAAATTATATGAAAGCCATGATTCTCGCGGCGGGTCTTGGGACCCGTCTCAGGCCATTGACCAATACGATTCCCAAGCCATTGCTGCCTGTCGGTGGAATCCCGCTCATCGTCTGGAATCTGCTGTTGCTCAAACGGCACGGGTTTCATGATGTCATCATCAATCTGCATCATCTCGGGCCGATGATCGAACAGGCGCTTGGCAACGGATCGGCCTTCGGGTTGCGGCTGATCTATTCGCGTGAACCGGTCATTCTTGGAACCGGCGGCGGGATCAAGCAGGCCGAAGGCTATTTTGCGAACGAGGCCGTGCTGGTGCTGAACGGAGACACCCTCTTTGATCTGGATCTGAGCGCCCTGTGCGCCTTTCATCGGGAGCGCCATGCCGTGGCTACCTTGGTGGTGCGTGAAGATCCGGATGCGAAACGGTGGGGGCTGGTCGAAGTGGGGGACGAGGATCGCATCGTGCGGATTACCGGCAAGGGTGTGCCGGATCCTGTCCCGACCAAGCCGCGCATGTTTGCCGGGATTCACATTTTGCACCCGCGGCTGCTTCGGGGCGTGCCGAAGGGAGTGATCTCCTCGATCATCGATCCCTATGTGGCGGCGATTATGCGGGGCGAAACGGTGCTGGGCTATGATCTGACCGGGTACTGGTCCGACGTCGGCACGCCTGAGCGCTATGCGCAGGCGGAGCGGGACGTCATGGACGGACGCATTCGCATCGAAGACCGGCAGGCCGTGCCAAGCTGAGTTTCCCCCCAGGTTCAGGATTCCGGTTCGCTCTCGGCTTTTTCGTCCTGCCGGTCGCGCTGTTGCTTGAGAAGCCGGGCCAGGTAGGTGCGCTGCAGCTTGAGGTATTCCGCCGCTCTCGTTTGATTCCCCTCGGCCTTTTCGATCGCGCGCGCAATGATGTGGCGGCTATGTTCGTCCATCGATTCGTGGTAGGGCAAATCCAGATAGGGCAGGGCCTCTTCGTGTGTCCCGCAGAGGTGGGCGTCTTCCGGCGCCAGGGCGATGACCTCGGGCTCGATGGTGTCGGTTGGACTCAGGACGACCGCCCGGGCAATGACGTTGTCCAGTTCGCGGATGTTGCCGGGCCAGGGGTGCCGCGTCAGGGCGTCCATGGAGGTCGGGCTCAAGGCGATGGCGGGCCGTTTGGCCTCCCTGGCGTGCCGCTCAAGGAAAAATTGGGCGAGGGCCGGGATGTCGCTCCGCCGTTCCCTGAGCGGCGGGAGCGTGAGGGTAATGACGTTGAGCCGGAAATAGAGATCCTCGCGGAATTGCCCGGTCTTGACGGCCTGCCGGAGATCCTTGTTCGTCGCGGCAATGATGCGGATATTGATCGAGACGGTTTTCGTGCCGCCGACCCGCTGAAACTCGCGGTCTTGAAGCACGCGCAAGAGCTTCGCCTGAAGCGGAAGCGGCATGTCCCCGATCTCATCGAGGAAGACCGTGCCGCCGTCCGCCATTTCCAGCTTGCCCTTCTGTTGCCGGTCGGCGCCCGTGAAGGCGCCGCGTTCGTGGCCGAACAGCTCATTCTCCAGCAGGGTTTCTGTCAGCGCGACGCAGTTGATGACCACCAGGGGCATCGCATGGCGATGGCTCCATTGATGGATGGAGCGGGCGAACAGTTCCTTGCCGGTTCCGCTTTCTCCCAGCAGCAGCACGCTGGCGTCGGATCGCGCGGCGCGCTGCGCCGCTTCGACGACCGACCGGACGGAGGTGCTCTGGCCGATGATTTTGGCGTAGCGGCCGTCCACTTCCGATCGAAGATAGGCCACCTGGCGCTTGAGGGAGTCGCGCTCGAGCGCTTTCCGGATGACGATCAGCAGGTGGTCTTTGTCGAGCGGCTTGGTGAGGAAGTCGTAGGCGCCTTCTTTCATCGCCTCGACCGCGGCGTTGACCGAGCCATGCGCGGTCATCACGATGACTGGCAGGTCCTCGACCTGTTTGATCTGTGAGAGCCGTTTGAGCACCTCGATGCCGGTGAGTTTCGGCATGTCGAGATCAAGGAGCACGAGGTGTGGCGCGTCTTGTTCGATCTGATCGAGAGCCTGCTGGCCGTCGCGGGCGACGAGCGGATGATAGCCTGACGCCTGAAGGCGGTCTTCCAAGACCGTGACGATGTCCGGATCGTCATCGACGATGAGGATCTTGGCTTTCATAACGCGTTTGCGAGGCGAGGGGCGCGAGGTGCTGGGCAAGGGGGGGAGATTCGACGTTGGCCGGCTTTCCCGCCCCGTGCCGCTGGCCTCTCGCCGCTAGCCCTCCATCACATTCATGACCAATCCGGTCAGCGGCTTTGGAAAGAAGTAGGTGGATTTGTGCGGCATCCGCTCGCCGGCGGTGGCCACATCCTTCACCTCGCTCACCTTCGTCGCGTTCAGCAGCAGGGCGCCGGTGCCTGTTCCGTTGGCCGCCCAATCCAGTGCTTCGTGGTCGTCTTTGGTGTAGAGGATGGCTTCCTGTTCCTGTTGGGTGGGGCAGAGTTTCGCCACGACCAACTGTTGTAAGAGCGAGACGTCAAGTTTCGCGCGGGGCGACGCGCTGGCCGGCGGGCGGTGCGTGGCCTTGAGCTCAAGGGTCAGATAGGCGTCTCGTCCCTTCAGCGCGATTCCGAACATCGGGGCCGTCCGGCCTTTCGTGCGCAATGCATCGAGAAATTGCCGGCGGACGGCCGATTGGGTCTGGCCGGTGAATGCGTATTCATGCACGTCGAACTGGTCCGCGAAGAGGGCCTTGACCTGATCGAACGGTGGCAGCGGAGTTGTGGTCACCCGGTGCGTCGGCAAGACGGTGAGCCCCGGATCTTCGATCGGGGTGAAGAGCATGAGCACGCTGTCATAGGGCTGGAGGCCCTGCGGATTCCCGGCCTGCTGGCGGCGGAGTTTCTGGTAATTCAACGCGGTCTCGTAGCGGTGGTGGCCGTCGGCGATGAAAATAGGCTTGCTCGCCATGGCGGCGGCGATCTGCTGCGTGATCGCGGGATCGTCGATCACCCACAGGCGTTCCTCGAAGCCGGCGTCATCGCGGAAGGCGATGTGGGGGGCGATGGTTTTGGCGGCCTGGGCCAGCGCGGAGAGGATGGCATCCTGCGGGTCGGAATAGAGCGACCAGATCGGGCTGAAGTTGGCGCGGCAGGCTTCCATCACATTCAACCGGTCGGTCTTGGCCGCGGCTCTGGTGTTTTCATGCGGATAGATCGCACCGGTGCCGAATTCTTCCAGCTTGAACGTGGCAAGAAATCCGCGCAGAGTTTTTCTCGGCCCGTTCGGATCAGCTCCCGGCGGCACATACTCGATGGTGTGGTAGTAGATGGCCGGCCGCGCATCCCGCTTGAGCGCGCCGGATTGCATCCACTGGGAGAGGGTGGCGGCGGCGCGCGTATAGCGATTGTTGGCGGGGCCGTCGTCCGGCTGGTCCATGCCCAATTCCAGGCGAATGACGTTGTGCGGATTGCGGTTGTACAGCGCCTGCTGGCCGGCGGCGTCGATAATGTCGTAGGGAGGGGCGACCACGTCGCGCGCGGCTCCGGCAATGGTGGCGTCGTAGCGTGCACCGCAAAACGGGAAAATCTGGGCCATGATGGTTTCGTGCTCCAGTGTGTGATGGTATGAGTAAAAGATACGAGACCGGAATGATCTCCGCCCCTTCCCGGCTCAGTGCCGCTCTTCTCACCGGACACGGGTGGCGACAAGAGTGAGCGGAGGGCGGTTACCGGTCGCGGGTGATCATGTAATCGGCGGCGACGGCCAGGGCCCGGCGCGCCGTGGAGTCCTCAAACGCTTCAAGTTCGTGCTTGGCCGCGGCAATGTAGGTTCTCGCCCGCTCCATGGCATAGGTCAGTGATCCATGGTCGTGCATTAACGCGAGGATGCGAGCCAGGTCCCCCTCGGTGAGGGTGCGGGTCTCCATCCGATCCTTGATCATGGTCCGGTCCTGTTCGCTGCAGTGCGCGAGCAGGTGAAGCAGGGGCAAGGTCGCCTTGCCTTGCCGCAAATCCTGGCCGAGGGTTTTTCCCAGCCGTTCTCCGTCGGCGTTGTAGTCGAGGGTGTCGTCCGCCACTTGAAACGCGATCCCGATATATTGCCCGAACCGGAAGAGCGCGGTCTGTTTGTCTTCGGAGGCCTCGGCGAGGATGGCGCCCATGCGGCAGGCCGCGGCCATCAGCCCGGCGGTTTTATGTTCGACGATCTTGATGTAATCGGATTCCGGCATCGACGGGTTGCCGTTATGGTAGAGCTGCAGGACTTCCCCTTCCGCCATCTTGGTGCAGGCTTCGGCCAGGACCTCGTTGATGCCCTGGCTGCGAAACTCGACCACCTGGGCCATGGCTTTGGAGTAGAGATAATCGCCGACGAGGATGCTGATCTGATTGCCCCAGACTTTTCTGGCCGTTTGCCGTCCGCGCCGGATATCGGCGTCGTCCACCACGTCGTCGTGCAGCAGGGTAGCGGTATGGATGAATTCAACGAGGCTGCCGAGCTGATGGTGTTCGCGGCCGATGTAGCCGCAGGCTCTGGCGCTGAGGAGCAGCAGAAGCGGGCGGACGCGTTTGCCGCCGCTGCTGAGGATGTGAGCCGCAACCGTGTTGACGAGGGTGACGCTGGAATCGAGATTTTTTCGGACTTGCTGCTCGACGCCGTCGATCTCGTCGCGGTACGCGTCCCAGACGTCCGCCATGCTGCTGATGGTCGAGATGGCTGGTCCCTGTGGCATGCGGCGGATGGTAGGGCAGCGGGGGAAACAAAGTCAAGCAAACGGCCGGCCCGATTCATGGTCCGGGAGTCCTTGCGGGGCCGGTGGAATAAGACCATTTTCTGGCACGGGAGAATCTTGACAGGGCCGCAACCCATCCAGTAAGGTGGCGCACGAGAGAACGCTGTAGGAGATCGTCAAGAAAACAACAAGATATCGCGTTTCTGCCTCCTCGCACGAGTGGCCCCAGACCGCGACGCAGTCACCTGCCTTGCTAGATAACGAGATTGAATGATGCTGATCCCGGGCTTCCCCGAAGCAAGGCCTTTATGACCCTGTGCATGAAATGAATTCCTGTGTGCCATGGTGAGATGACGAGATGATGATTCCAGGACTTCCCCCGAAACAAGGCTTGTACGATCCCGATCAGGAAAAGGATTCCTGCGGGGTGGGCTTTGTCGTCAATATTCAGGGCCAGAAATCCCATACGATCGTCCAGCAGGGGCTGCAGATCCTTGAAAACCTGACCCACCGAGGGGCTCAGGGGTGCGACCCCTGTACCGGCGACGGCGCGGGCATTCTGCTCCAGGTGCCGCACGACTTTTTGAAGCGCGCGGCCGGCGATGCCGGCGTGTCGTTGCCGGGCGCCGGCGAGTATGGCGTGGGCATGGTGTTCTTGCCGCCCCAGGCCGACCGCCGGCAGCAGTGCGAACAGCTGTTTGCGAAGGTGATTGCGGAAGAAGGGTTGCGGCTGTTGGGCTGGCGCGATGTGCCGGTGAAGAGCGATGCCATTGGCGACGTGGCGCGCAGCACCGAGCCGTTCATGCGGCAGATCTTTATCGCCCGCGACGTGCTCAACGACGCGCAGTTCGAGCGGAAACTGTACGTGGTCCGCAAGCGGGTCGAGAACGCCGTGCGGGCGTCCGCGATTCAGGGCCGCGAGTATTTCTATATTCCCAGCCTGTCGGCGAACACCATCGTCTACAAGGGATTGCTGCTGCCGCATCAGATGGCGGCGTACTATCAAGATCTCAAAGACGCGAGCGTGACCAGCGCGCTGGCCCTGGTCCACTCGCGGTTCAGCACCAATACCTTTCCGACCTGGCCGCTGGCCCATCCCTATCGCTATATCTGCCACAACGGCGAGATCAATACCCTCAAGGGCAACGTGAATTGGATGCGCGCCCGCCAGGGGCGGCTCAATTCCGATCTGTTCGGCAAGGATCTCGAAAAGCTCTATCCCATCGTCCATGAGCAGCAGAGCGACTCGGCCTGTTTGGATAATGCCGTCGAGTTTCTCACCATGGGCGGCCGGTCGCTCCCCCACGCGATGATGATGCTCATTCCCGAGCCCTGGGTGGCGAATCCGCAGATGGATCTTGACCGGCGCGGGTTCTACGAATATCACGCCGCAATGCAAGAGCCCTGGGACGGCCCCGCGGCGGTCTGCTTCACAGACGGCAAATTGATCGGCGCGACGCTGGACCGGAACGGCCTGCGTCCCTGCCGGTATCAAGTCACCACCGATGGCCTGGTCATTCTGGCGTCGGAAGCCGGGGTGCTGCCGATCGAGACACAGAAGATCCGGCAGAAGGGCCGGCTCATGCCGGGCCGCATGTTCCTGATCGATACCGTGCAGGGCCGCCTGATCGACGACGAAGAAGTGAAGGCGGAGATTGTCAGCCGCAAGCCCTATCGGTCGTGGGTCACGCAGTACCGGATTTCGCTGGATGAATTGCCGGAACCGTTGAACGTGCCGCAGCCCGACCATCCGACGACGCGCCAGCGTCAGCAGGCCTTCGGCTATACGGTCGAAGAGCTGAAGATGGTGCTCACGCCGATGGTGGTGAACGGGGAAGAGGCGATCTCGTCGATGGGCACGGATACGCCGCTGGCCGTGCTGTCAGACCGGCCGCAGCTCCTGTTCAAGTATTTCCGGCAGCTCTTTGCGCAGGTGACGAATCCGCCGATCGATCCGATCCGCGAAGAACTCGTCATGTCGCTGACGACGAGCATCGGGCCGAAGCCCAATCTGATGGATGAACATCCGGAATCCTGCCGGCGCATCCGTGTGAAACAGCCGATTCTGACCAATGCCGATCTGCAAAAGATTCGCGAGATCGCCGATCCCCATTTCAAGAGCAAGACGTTGAAGATGCTCTTCCGCGTGGCCGAAGGGCCGGAGGGATTGGGCGCCGCGGTCGATGATCTCTGCCGCCAGGCCTCACAGGCCATTAAAGAGGGCTACAAGTTCCTGATCCTGAGCGACCGGGGCGTGAACGAAGAGTGGGCGCCGATCCCGAGCCTGCTCGGCATTGCGGCGGTGCACCACCATCTGGTCCGCGAATGCACCAGGACGGAAGTCGGGTTGACCGTGGAAACCGGCGAGCCGCGCGACGTGCACCACTTCGCCTGCCTCATCGGCTACGGCGCCGGGACGGTGAATCCGTACCTCGTGTTCGAGTCGCTGGTGGACATGGAGCGCGACGGCTATTTGCCGGAAGGGCTCGATGCGCAGACCGCCGAAGGGAAATTCATCAAGGCGATCAATAAGGGCCTGCTCAAAGTCTTCTCGAAGATGGGCATCTCCACGGTGCAGTCGTATTGCGGTGCCCAGATTTTCGAGGCCATCGGGCTCAATCATGAATTGATCGGCCGCTACTTTACCGGGACGCCCTCCCGCGTCGAAGGGATCGGCATTCGGGAGATCGGCGAGGAAACGCTGCGTCGGCATAAGCTGGCCTACGAACCGGTGCCGATCAGACAGCTCGATTTCGGCGGCGAAATTCACTACCGGATCCAGGGCGAGCACCACAACTGGAACCCGGACACGATCTATAAGCTGCAGCACGCGACGCGGAACAACGATCCCAAGACCTTTGCGGAGTTCTCGCAGCTCGTCAACGACGAGAGCAAGCGGCGCTCCAATTTGCGCGGGCTGCTCGATTTCAAGTTCCTGCCCGAGCCGATTCCCCTCGATGAGGTGGAGCCGGCCAAGGACATCGTCAAGCGCTTTACCACCGGCGCCATGTCGTTCGGCTCCATCAGCAAGGAAGCCCACGAAACGCTGGCGGTCGCGATGAACCGCCTCGGCGCCAAGAGCAACACCGGCGAGGGCGGCGAAGATCCGGAGCGGTTCAAGCCGCTGCCGAACGGGGATTCCAAAAACAGCTACATCAAGCAGGTGGCGTCGGCCCGGTTCGGCGTGACCAGCCATTATCTGGCGAACGCCAAAGAGTTGCAGATCAAGATGGCGCAGGGTGCGAAGCCGGGCGAAGGCGGCCAGTTGCCGGGGCACAAGGTCGATGAGAACATCGCCAAGTTCCGCCATTCCACGCCCGGGGTGGCGTTGATTTCCCCGCCGCCGCATCACGACATTTATTCCATCGAAGACTTGGCGCAGCTGATTTTCGATTTGAAGAATGCCAACCCGGACGCCGCCGTGTCGGTCAAGCTCGTGTCGGAAGTGGGCGTCGGGACCGTCGCCGCGGGCGTGGCCAAAGCGCATGCCGACAAGGTATTGATCAGCGGCGATTCCGGCGGAACCGGCGCGTCGCCCTTGTCGTCGATCAAGTATGCCGGCGGGCCCTGGGAGCTGGGGCTGGCGGAAACCCATCAGACGCTCGTGATGAACGATCTGCGCGGCCGTATCCGTGTCGAAACCGACGGCCAGTTGAAGACGGGGCGGGATGTCGCCATTGCCACGCTGCTCGGCGCGGAAGAATATGGCTTTGCCACGGCGCCGTTGATCGTGGAAGGCTGTATCATGATGCGCAAGTGCCATCTGAACACCTGCCCGGTCGGCATCGCCACGCAAGATCCCGAGTTGCGCAAGAAGTTCAGCGGACAGCCGGAGCATATCGTCAATTTCTTCTTCTTCGTCGCCGAAGAGTTGCGGCACATCATGGCGAAGCTGGGGTTCCGGACCATCAATGAGATGGTTGGCCGCGTCGATAAGCTCAAAGTGCAACAGGCCATCGATCATTGGAAGGCCAAAGGCCTCGATCTCACGCCCTTGCTGAAGGCGCCGGACGTCGGTGCCGATGTCCCGCGTCATTGCGTTCAGAAACAGGACCATGGCATCGCCGAGGTGTTGGACAACCAGTTGATCGAGCTGTGCAAGCCGGCCTTGGACAGACGCGAAAAGGTCTCGCTCGACTTGCCGATCCGCAACGTCAATCGGACCGTCGGTACGATGTTGTCGAGCCGGATCTCCAAGCAGTATGGCTCGGAGGGGCTTCCGGACGACACGATCTCCATCAAGTTCAATGGATCGGCGGGCCAATCCTTCGGCGCATTTCTGGCGCGCGGCGTCACGCTGACGCTCGAAGGCGAGTCGAACGACTATATCGGCAAGGGGCTCTCCGGTGGCAAAATCGTCGTCTTCCCTCCGAAGAACGCGATCTATGTGCCGGAAGAGACGATTCTGGTCGGCAACACGTCGCTCTACGGCGCTACGCAGGGCGAAGCCTATTTCTACGGCATGGCCGGTGAACGGTTTGCCGTGCGGAACAGCGGCGTGCGGGCCGTCGTGGAAGGCACCGGCGATCACGGGTGCGAATATATGACCGGCGGCGTCGTCGTCGTGCTGGGACGGACCGGGCGCAACTTTGCGGCCGGGATGTCGGGCGGCGTGGCCTTCGTGCTCGACGAATTGGGCAAGTTCCCGGCGCGCTGCAACACCGGCATGGTCGAGCTGGAGAAGGTGGCGGCCGCCGACGATAAAAAGCTGCTGCATGAGATGATTACTGCGCACTTCATGGTCACCGGCAGCCGGAATGCCAAGCGCATCCTGGATTCGTGGGAGGCCCTGTTGCCGAAGTTTGTGAAGGTGATGCCGGTCGATTACAAGCGCGTACTGGAAGAGCGGAAGAAGAAGGCCGCCGCGAGCAAGTAGAAGGATAGAGGGAATGGGCGATCCAAAAGGTTTCATGAAATATGCCCGCGAGGGCCCCAAGCGGAAACCGGTCGAGTTGCGCGTGCTCGATTGGAAGGAAATGTACGAGCCGATCCCCGAGGACAAGCTCAAGGTCCAGGGCGCCCGTTGCATGGATTGCGGTGTGCCGTTCTGCCAGGGCTCGACCGGCTGCCCGGTGGTCAATCTGATTCCCGAGTGGAACGATCTCGTCTACCGTGGCCGCTGGAAAGACGCGCTCAAGGCGCTCCATACCACGAACAACTTCCCCGAATTTACCGGCCGGCTCTGTCCGGCTCCCTGCGAAGGCGCCTGCGTCCTCGGCATCAATGAAGATCCGGTGTCGATCCGCATCATCGAATGGAACATCATTGATCGGGGATTCAACGAGGGCTACGTCGAGCCGATTTTGCCGGTCGTCAAGACGGGCAAGACCGTGGCCATCGTCGGGTCCGGCCCCTCCGGGTTAGCGGCCGCGCAGCAACTGGCGCGCGCCGGACATAGTGTCACCGTGTTTGAGAAGGCCGATCGCATCGGCGGCTTGCTGCGCTACGGCATTCCCGATTTCAAGATGGAAAAGTGGGTCATTGACCGGCGGCTGGAGCAGATGAAGGCCGAAGGCGTCGACTTCAAGACCGGCGTCACGATCGGGAAAGACATCACGGGCGAACAACTGCGCAAGCAGTTCGATGCGGTGGGTTTAACCATGGGCGCCGAGCAGGCGCGCGAGCTGCCGATCCCAGGGCGCGAGCTCAAGGGCGTGCACCTCGCGATGGAATATCTCACCCAGCAGAACAAGCGCACGGCGGGCATTCCCATCACGGACGAGCCCATCGTGGCCAAAGGCAAGCGGGTGATCGTGATCGGCGGCGGCGATACCGGGTCCGATTGCGTCGGCACCGCCCATCGCCAAGGCTGCGCGGAAGTGCATCAGTTTGAATTGCTGCCGGAGCCGCCTCCAACCCGCGCCAGTTCAACGCCCTGGCCGCTCTGGCCGATGCAGCTGCGGACCTCGCATGCGCATGAAGAAGGCTGCGACCGGCAGTGGAGCATTTCGACCACTAAGTTTACCGGCCACAACGGCCAGGTCACCAAGCTGCATGGGAACAAGGTGAAGTTCGAGGGCGGCAAGTTCACGCCAATTCCGAACAGCGACTTCGAGATGGATGCGGATCTTGTCTTGCTCGCCATGGGCTTCACCGGTCCGGTGAAGAACGGCCTGCTCGACAGCCTCGGCGTGAAGTACGATCAGCGCGGCGCGGTGTCGGTGGACGAAGGCTTCATGACCAACCTCGACGGGGTTTTTGCCGGCGGCGACACCAAGCGCGGCGCCTCCCTCATTGTCTGGGCGATCTCCGAAGGCCGCAAGATGGCCGCGGGGATCAATCAGTATCTGCAAGCGGGAAAATCCGCAAAACAGGCAGTAAAGTAACGGGGACTGGCTCCGGCATCGCCGGCGCCTGTCCCTGGCCCAGCTTCCTGAGGCGGCGGGGCCTGTCACGGAGAACAGCCCCGCCGTGCTCACTCCACCCATCCCCCAGTGGGGCCCTTTCGTTGCGCGCCCTTGGTGAAAAGCCGCGTCTTGGCGCGGCAGGGCTGGGAGGGTGAGAAAGTCGCCCAGTTCGCCGTGCCACCCGCTGATAATTTCAGCTTCCCCTCTTGGTTAAGTCTCGGTGGGTCCCCGCTCCTTCGGCAACGTCAGCGAGGAGCCCCGGCACACGCGGGCAATTGTCTCCCTCGTCTGGTTGACACGCTGTGGTACAAAAAGTAGCCTGTTCCTATTCCTGTCCGCAAACGTTGTTAGGCGGAGCGGCAGCGCCTTTTATCTGCCGCAATCTTTTAGGGGAAACACCATGAGTACAAATGTAATCGTCACTTTTAAATCGAAGCCTGAAAAGTTAGCGGCGTTTGTAGAAATACTGAACCAAGCAAAAATTGACGTCCCTAAAGTCGCTGGCTGCAAGGCATTTCGAATATTCAATGACGTCAACGAGCCTTGTACATTTACTCTGGTCGAAACGTGGGTATCTGAAGCCGAGCATAAACAATTTTTCGAAGGTATGGTGTCATCTGGTTTTTGGAGCCACATTGCTACACATTTAGCTTGTGATCCAACAAGCAGTTACTACAAAGAGTTCTAAGGCATGGCAATCGCCATAGCTATGCTTAACATGGCACTCGAGAGGGACACGCCAAAAGCCGCGTGCCCCTTAATGTAACGTTAGGTAATCTGAAAAGAGCAGTTACTTTTCAGTGCAGGGGTAACAGGTTGCTCATCTAATCAGTCCGTTTCTGGCCAAGAAGTGCGGCTAGTTGAAAAGCGCAGTGTTTACGGACAGACATCACTCTGATCCGTGATGAGTCGTTTCTTGGCAAGGAGTGAGTAGACTTTTTAGATTTCTCGCCTTGACTAGTTTTTGTGCGGGTGGCATCAAGCGCAAGGCAACATCAGAACCGGAAAATCTACCGAAAGTCTTTCAGGGAAAAGAAAAACTCTCTCTTCGGTCGAGCCCGCTCAGGGGTTCTATTTGTGAACGTGATTTTTGCGGAGATTGGGCTATACGCTGGCGGCGCTGAGGGTTGATTCTGCGTAGGCCGAGACGGGGGCGTGATACGAGGGCATGGTTTCGACGAAATGCGTGACCCGCTCGCGGTCTCCCTGGCGGTACCGAAGAAACTCAATTCCCAATTGGCCGTCCTTGCACCAGCGGACCACGGACACTTCCACTCCCAGCGGGGCTGGCTCCTGGGCCACCGCGATCTCGAGCGCCAGGTAGGTGCCTGCATCTAGCGCAATGTCGCTGCGCATTCTGCAGCCCGTGGGCGAGAGGTCGAGCAAGGTGCCTTCACCGGCGCAGGTATCACTTTGGATATTGGCCGGATAGCCGACGGGAATGCGGTGGCGACCTCGGGACTGCATGGTTTTGCCCTCCTGTTAGATACGTATCGGTCATGCGACGGAAAACTTGATGTTGTGGCATCTTCGCTTGGCAAAAGTTGGGGTGCTTGCGTTGAATTCCATCCGCGCGTTCCTCGCTAGACTTCTCTTGCCCAGGCCTGTATGGTTTGGGTCCTCACCAATCTGGAGAATACTCGCATGACGCAATCCACCTATCCCCGCAGTCCGAAAGCCTTGCTCGGTGGCATCGCCCACCTGGGCCGGTTTATCGACAAGATCAAGCTCCGCCATGCGGGGCAGATTCAGGATTACAATTACATCACGGTAGGGTTTGACAAGTATCTGATCGATTTCCTCGGCATCGATGCGAAGGCGTTTGAGCAGAAGGTGTTGGCCGGTGGAACGGATGAACAGTTGCTGGACTGGGTGAAGGCGAACGGCAAGCCGCATTCTCACGAAGCGATCGCGCAATGGTCGCAGGGCTTGCTGGTGTCCGGCCCGAAAGATGACGCGACTCGTGCGCGCTTTCAGGGACGGCTGGATGAGATAGCCAAGAAGCGCGGCGTGCCGGTTAGTGCACTGCCTCCGGCATCGACCTGGGCGGATGCGATTGAACTCGACGAAGGGCGCCTGTAGGTCGGTTGGCAGAGGAGAAGACTCGGGGAGACGGCCTGGCCCTGTGCTCAAATTGTAGAAGTGTATCGGTTCTCGTACTTATCTCCCCCTGTGTAACTCGACAAGAGATGAGGCGATCCGGCTGGTCTGTCGCGTTTTTGCCGGAACTCCCTGGCGCAAGGACACAGAAAGATTGAGGCAATCCTTCGTATATCAGGGATCTGCACACTTCAAAGATTCGATGGCGTAATGGCATCGACCTTGCTAGATTTCAGGGTTCCTAGACGCATTGTGCGGGGAATTCCCCGAGTGCACCATTATCCATTTCAACGAGGAGGATCAGCATGATCAAGACTGTCTCGACTGTGACCGCCGCGGCGGTGTTGTTGGCATTTTCGAATTTGTACGCGCAGGCGCCGGCCCCGGCTCCGGAAGCCACCGCTCCGGCTCATGCACCGGCTGCGGCCCCAGCCCCAGCCCCAGCTCCGGCGCCAGCGGCGGAAGCCCCCAAGGCTGATGGAGAGAAGGAGAAGATGAAGGGCGATCGCCATGGCCGCGGCAAGAGTGGTGAACATCGCAAAGATGGTGAGCATAAGAACCGCGGCAAGCATAAGGGCAAGCATAAGGATGGCGAGAAGCACGGCGAGAAGGACAAGCACGACGAGGGCGACAAGCAGGAAAAGAACTAGCCAGTCGTCGTCTGCCGGGATCGTTGTTGGTTGAGCCAGGCGGCCCGCTCGTTCGAGTGGGCCGCCTGGTTTGTTATGAGGGCTCTGAGGGGGCTGGTCCGCAGATGGGTCAGACTGCGGGCAGGGTCAGGAGTTTTTTCATTTCACAGTGGGCCATGACGACGTCAGGGGCCCGCTGAAGGGCCTCGTAGTAACTGCGCTCAAATCCATCTCCCATCTCGGAGGGCCGGATCATGCCTCTGACTTCGCTCAGGAGTATGGCCACTTCGTCGATCGTGAGGCTCTCTTCGTCCTCCAGCATCTCATCGATGCGCACCACCATATTCGACAGGGGGTGGAGCCAGGTAAACCACGGATCGTTCATGACGAGTTGCAGCAGCTGTCCGGTGGAATCCACGCGCCCGTATATGCGTTCGAACGTCAATTGCTCGGCAACGATCAGGGCTTTGTGAAGGCCTAAGAGTCCGTATCGGACACCCATGAGCGTTTGGCGCAGGGGGGTGGCTTTCTTGGTGGTGAGTTCTTTCGACGATGTGGCCATGAGTCCTGCCTCCAGGTTGTACCAGCGGACCGGCCGTGTCAACGACTCCGGCGAGCGTGATCGGCTTGCCTCCATTATCGGCAGGTCTCTTTCCAGACTGTAGCGCGCAGAGCCCCCGGCAGGCGGGCCGGTAGGCCGGGGTATTATTGCCCCAGCCGCGCTCCATAGAAGGTGAAAAGTTCGCCGGTGAGGTGCCCCATGTCTACGGGGTCGCTGGGGTGGATGCGGCGGATGTAGTCGTTGAGGACGCGGCCATCGGCGGTTTTGTGGATGTGGGGAAGGGCGAGGTTCATGCGATAGCGCTCGACCGACTCGGCCACGCGGCTGATGAAGGTGACGGTGCCGTCGGGATCGACGCGTTCCACTACGCCGACATGGGTCAAGGGATCGTTGAGCCTGCCGTCGCCGTTGAAGTCCCAGGTGTTGTCGAAAAAGACGAGATCGCCGGGGTGGGCGACAGGGTTCTGGTGCAGGGTCCCATGCCGTCGGACATGCGAGAAGATGAGGCGGACTCCGTTGGCGTTCGGATCGTTTGTGCCCCCGCTGTACAAGTCGATCCCATGTTCGAGGAAGATGGCGCGGGTGACCCCGGCGCAATCGTAGGCGATCCGCCGCCCGTTGCTCTGTAGCGTGGTGGTCCCGACGAGTTTAGCCGCGGTGCGGACGACGGCGGCTCTGGTGCGTGACAGCCCGGCGGGAGTCTTGGCCGGGACGGCGTCAATCTGGGGAGCCGGCGGCAGTTCGATCGGCGCGGTGGCGCAGCCGGCCAGGGTGAGCAGAGCGAGGGTGGTTCCAGTCATCAGCAGACGCATAGAGTTACCGGACATTCACAAAACGGCCTTGGGCGGTCTCGCGGAGGCGGTCGATGTCTTCCCGCCGCGTGACGGAGAGCGGGATGGTTTGGGTCAGCTCTTCAATCAACAATTCGGTCGTCAGGGTGGTCTTTTGGTGCAGGGCGCGATAGAGGGCGGCGACGACTGCCTGTTCGATTTCCGATCCGCTGAATCCATCGCTGGCACTCACCACATGGGTGAGGTTGATGGCCGTCACGTCCTGCTTGCGGAGCCCGAGATGAATCTTCCAGATGGCCTCACGCTCGCGATCGTCCGGCAGGTCCACAAAAAAGATTTCATCGAAGCGCCCTTTGCGGAGCAGTTCAGGCGGCAAGGAGGAGAGGTCGTTGGCTGTCGCTACGACGAAGACGTCTTCTTTCTTTTCCTGGAGCCAGGTGAGGAAGGCGCCGAAGAGCCGCCGGCTGAGCCCGGCATCGGCCTCGCCGTTGCCTCCGCCCGCCACCAGGGCCTTCTCGATTTCATCCACCCAGAGGATAATCGGGGCCAGCGATTCCGCCATCTCCACCGCTTTGCGAAAATTCTTTTCCGATTCGCCGACGAATTTGTCGAACAGGCGGCCGGCGTCGAGCTTCAGGAGCGGCAAGCGCCACTCGCGGGCGATCACTTTGGCCGCCAGCGATTTGCCGCAGCCCGGCACGCCGACCAGCAGGATGCCCCGGGGCGGCTGCAGATTCAGCGCTTTGGCTTCCGGCGTGAAGCCCATCTTGGCACGGTCAAGCCAGCGCTGGAGATTGCCGAATCCGCCCAGCTCGAACCGATTGTCTTCGAGCGGGTAGTACTCCAACAGCCCGCCATCTTTCACGGCCTGCACTTTCCGGTCGAGAATTTTCTGCACGTCGTCCGCCGTAAGGGCGCCGTCGTCCACGACGCATTGGGTGATGACTTGCCGCGCCTGGTGCAAGGTCATCCCTTTGAGCGCCCGGAGGATGGCTGCGCGTTCTTGCGGCGGCAGCGGGGGTGGCATGTCGCGAGCCCCTGTGAGGGCGCTGGCCATGCTGTGCGCGAGCGTGGTGGATCGGGGGCGGCCCTGGAGTCGGTGCCGGTCGAGTGACTGCAGCACATGGCCGAGCATGGCGTCCAATTCATCTTGGTCCGGGAGGCTGAGCCGGTAGCGGACGGCCAGGCGTTCAAGGTCGGGCGGCAGCGCGATCGGCTCCCCGGTGATCACGCAGGTAGCGCGGGAGCGGCTGTAGGCCGCGGCCACTTCACGGAGCTGGCGGGCCGTGGCGGCATCTTGCAGATGAGGGGCCATGTCCTTGAGCCAGAATATGCCTTCGACCGTGAGGCCCTGCACATGTTGGAGCAGCGCGAGGGGTGTGGCGGTCATCTTGCTGAGCGTGGGGCCGTCTTCCTGCCGGGTCAGGCCGCGCGTAATGGACCATTCAAACAGCGGCATGCGCTCCTGGGCGCTGACCGATTGCAGCAGCGAAGACACGCGGTCTTCTTCCACCGTTTCGATGACGATCAACGGGTGGAAGGACCGGATCAATGTGCGGAGGTCGTGGACGCTGGTTGAGAGTGCCATGTGAACGGAATGCTAGCATGCCACGCGCAGGGGGCCAAGAAAAGGCCTCGTTGCTGCGCGCGTGTTAGGGCGATGCGATGGATTGCGCGCAGCGAAAGCCGATGGTGGCCGATCGCTTCTCGGGCTCCGAGCCGCTCCGCGTGGCGGTCCGCAGCATGATCACTCTGCTTTTCCACGATCCGCCGCGTACGCTGCGGTAGCGTCCGCTCGCCGGTCCCGGCGGATTCTTTTCCGGCATATAGGCGTAGTAATCGAATCCGAACCAGTCCTGGACCCACTCGGCCACGTTGCCCGCCATGTGATGGAGGCCGAAGGGACTGCGTCCGTCGTCGAGGGAATCCACCGGGGCCAAGATGGGGATCTCGTGGACGTGGTGTTGCCCGAACATGGCGAGTTTCGAGTCGGGCATGGCATTGCCCCAGGGAAAGAGTCCGCCGTCCGTGCCGCGCGCGGCTTTTTCCCACTCGGCCTCGGTCGGCAGGCGTTTCCCCTGCAACTGGCAGAAATCGCGGGCTTCGGTCCAGCTGACATAGAGCGCCGGCCAGCGCGTGAGCGTCTCATCGCTGACGGAGTGGACGGTGATCACGTGCCAGATCAGTTTCTGCAATTCGTCCGACGGGGTGATCTTCTGCCGGTACAGGAACGCAAGATATTCGCCCAGGCTCACTTCGTCCCGATCTATTTCGAAGGCGTCCATCCACACGCGGTGCTGGGGGAGTTCCGTATCGTCAAACTGCGTGCCGATGCCGTAGGGGTCGTCATCGATGCGTTTGCTGCCGAGCAGGAACGCCCCAGCCGGTACGGTGACGATCGGCGAAGGTTTCGCGAGCGCGGCGATCCCGGTGAGGTGCCGCGCCAGATCTTGAGAGGGTTTAGGATGCGGAGCTTTTGCGGCTTTGGCAGGGGGCGATGCCAGGGACCAGGCCGTGAGAGCGAGGAGAAGAATCGTGGAGCACCAACGCGAGAAGGCCATCAGATCTTGCCCGGCTGTTCGAGGGCTTTGCTGATTTCACGGATCAGGCCGCGTTCGACCTCCGCGATTTCCTCCGGGCTGACAGAGAGAATGCGTCCATCCCGTGTCACCTTCTCAAACTCCGCCTTGACCGTGAGCTTGGTCAGGTTGGCGGGCAGGGCCTGCAGCACGAGGAGGTATTGATTGCGGGAGCCGGAGGCTTCGAGCGACGCGGGGTTCGACAGTTTCCGCTCCGTCACGTAGACGGTTTTCTGGTCGCTCTTGAAGCTGACTTTGACCGAATACCCGTTCTTGGCGAGCGCCTCCTCGACGACTTTGGCGACGGCGGTCAGCGGGCGCGGGAGGGTGTCGGTTTGCGCGCCTTTTTCGTCAATCCGCAGCTGTTGGGCGGCCTGTGTCGCCGCGGATTTCTGCGCATCGGCGCTCAGGCGCTTGGCTTGGGCCAATTGGGTAGTGAGTTGGCTGGATAAGACGGCCATCTCCGCTTTGGCCGATTCCGTCGCCTTCTTGGCATCGCGCAGTTCCTGATTCAACAGGTCGATCTGCTGCTGCATGACCTTATTCCCGTCTTGCAGCGAGGAGAGCAGGGATTCCTGCCGGGCCACTTGTTTCTTCAGCGATTCATTCTCGGCCTTGAAGGGCGAGTCGTCCGGTTTGCAGCCGGCGGCCAGCAAGCAACAGGCCAGCAGGCCGATATGGGCCATGGAGATCTGCTGTCGTGTCACGCCGCGCTCCCGATGAAGATCATCCGCCGATTATCCATGGTTCACGTGAGCTTGTCCATGCAGTATTTCTCGAATTGACCGGCCTCCGGCCTGGCGGCTATGCTCCACTCATGCGTGGCGTCGTTCGCTTCATTCTGCTTGTGATCAGCCTGGGTATTGCCTGGCCGGTGCAGGCGATGGAGCTGCAACCTGCCCTGTCAGGTTTCCCGGACGACGAGTATCGACTCTACGACGAGATCATCACAAGCAAGTTTCTCACCTCTGAGACCTCTCTCGTCCTCATCGAGCGCATGACCACGACCCAGATTGTCCCTAACCAAGAGGGCCCATTGACGGTGCCGCTGTTCCTGGAGCAGGGGTATTTCGATGGGGCGCTTCCGGCGGATCTGGTGCGGGAGTTTGTGGCTGTGAATCAAATGGCGATCCGGCTTGAGGGACGATTCCATTTTGGCACGCGCTATCGGTTTGTCTCGGGGGATACGATTGAAGAGCCGGAAGTGTCGCGTGCCCAGCCTGTCCGCTGGGAGCAGGCCAGATCCGTGCAGGCCTTGCCGGTGTTGGATCGGCTCGTGTTTTCGCGCGTGGCGTTCACTCTCCAGCAGAACCAGGCGCTTGTCTATGTCGGCAACCCTCGCCCCGATAGAAGCGGCGCCGGCTTTCTGGTCTGGTTTCGGCGGCAGGGATCACGCTGGACGATCTGGGATACCGAGGTCATCTGGACGGTCCGCATTCAGCCGGAATCAGACGGCGGGCCGCTGCTTGCACCCTGAGCCGGTTGAGCGGTAGCATGCGACCTCCATGCCGATCTTGATTCGCAAAACGTTTTCGGTTCCGCCGCTCGGGTGCAATTGCTCCATCATCGGCGATCCGGTCACCAAACAGGCCATCGTGGTCGATCCCGGCGGTGCGCCCGAACGGATTCTGCACGAAGTCCAGCAACTCGGGCTGACGGTCCGCTATATTTTTCACACCCACGCGCATTTCGATCATTTCCTCGCCGCCGGTGAAATGAAGAAGGCGACCGGCGCGACGCTCTGCCTCCATCAAGACGATCTCGACCTCTGGCAGAATCTTGATGTGCAATGTCGGATGTTCGGTGTGCCCTACGTGGCGGTGCCAATGCCGGACTATTGGCTTAAGGATGAAGAGAAAGTGCTGGTGGGGCAGGTGCCGATTGTGGCCATCCATACGCCGGGCCACACGCCGGGCTCGATGAGTTTTCATGTGCCGGATGACCAGCTCGTGCTGGCGGGCGATACTCTGTTTCGTGGCAGCATCGGGCGCACCGATCTCTGGGGCGGGGATTTCGATGCCATCGAGCGGTCGATCCGCGAGCGGCTCTATACGCTCGACGACGCGACGGCAGTCGTCACCGGGCACGGGCCGGAAACTGAAATTGGCATTGAAAAAGAGTCGAATCAGTTTTTTCGCGTGGAGTGAGGCTGCGGCTATTCTTTCGCCATGCGCTCCTTGAGGCGCGCCAGGCGTTTCTCGGTCGACTGTTTGATGAAGGCCATGTTTTCGGCCAGGTGTTGCTGGGCGTTGATCTTCCCTTCCTCACGCCGCTTTAGCTGGTCGAGCCCGAATTGGGCGATGGCGTTGCCGTCTTCCTTGTTCAGCTCTTTCCAAATCGTCACGCAGCGGGCTTGCTTCGCCTGGGGATAGGCGTCGCAGGGTGGATCGATCGCGGCCGCTAGGCCGGCGAAGCTCAATAGGCAGGCCAATGCGGTACAGGGCACCATCCATCGAATCATGACTATCCTCATGCTGCCTTGACCCGGCTCAGATCTTCATTGCCTCGTTGACTTCGGCGAGGGTGGCTTTCGCGACCTTTTCGGCCCGCTGGCTGCCGTCTTGAATGATCTCGTCGATGCGTGACGGGGTGCTCGTCAGCGCGGCGCGGGCGTCCCACATGGGGACCATGCGCTCCACCATTTTATCCGCCACCTGTTTTTTGCAGTCGATGCAGCCGATGGCGGCGGTGCGGCAATCCTTGTTGATTTGGTCCTGCACGGCTTGCGGCGAATAGATCTTGTGAAATTCGTAGACCGGGCAGACATCGGGGTTGCCCACGTCCGTGCGCCGTACGCGGGCCGGGTCGGTCACCATGGTCTTCAGCTTTTGCCGGACCACCGGCTCCGTGTCCGAGAGATTGATCGTGTTGCCGTAGCTCTTGCTCATCTTGCGTCCGTCGGTTCCCAGTACCTTGGGGAACTTGGTGAGGTACTCCTTCGGCTCGGGGAACACGGACTTCTTATAGATGTCGTTAAAGCGCCGGGCCACTTCCCGCGTGAGTTCCAGGTGCGGCAGCTGATCTTTCCCGACCGGCACGAAGTCCGGCTTATACAATAAAATATCCGCCGCTTGGAGGACGGGGTAGCCGAGGAATCCGTAGGTGCTGAGGTCCTTTTCCTTAATCTCTTCCTGCTTTTCCTTGTACGTCGGATTCCGCTCCAGCCAGGAGACGGGAATCATCATGGAAAAGAGCAGATGCAGCACGGCGTGCTCGGGGATGTGCGATTGGATGAAGACGGTCGATCGTTTCGGATCGATGCCGGCGGCAAACCAATCGATCAACAATTCGCGCACGAATTCTTTCAGGCGGCTGGTGTCGGCGTAGTTGCTGGAGAGGGCATGCCAGTCGGCGACGAAGAAGAAGCACTCGTGCTCTTCTTGCAACAGCTTCCAGTTTTCCAGGGCGCCGAGGTAGTTGCCGAGGTGCATCAATCCGCTGGGCTGCATGCCGCTGAGGACGCGTTTCTTGGGTGCGATGGTCATTGCAAGACTCCTGTGCCGAAGCCGAGTGCCGTCGAGAGAATGGTGCCCGACAGGGCGTTGGCGAATGTGCCGGTGATCGTGTGGATCACGCGGAGTTCTTTGTCGAATACGAT
Source organism: Nitrospira sp. (assembly GCA_035968315.1). Lineage (NCBI taxonomy): Bacteria > Pseudomonadati > Nitrospirota > Nitrospiria > Nitrospirales > Nitrospiraceae > Nitrospira > Nitrospira sp. Next base: position 297,945 of record JAVYIN010000003.1, on the reverse strand, counting down.
AAGGCCCATGAGAATCATCATGCCGTACGGCTCCAGCTTCGCCAGCGCGAGGGCCGGGCGTGGAGGCAGCAGGCAGGTCAGGATGCGGCCGCCGTCGAGCGGCGGGATGGGGATCAAATTGAAGAGCGCCAGAAAGACGTTGATGAGGACGGAGTACAGCGCCATGACGGAAACGGGCAGCAGGATCATGGTGGCCAGGCTCGAGGATGTGGAGTCGCGCGCGGCGGTCTCTTGCTGCAACAGGGTCGGATCGACGGCCAGGAGCCCGGCCACGAGCAGGGCGCTGAGGGTGGCGAGCAGGAGATTCATGCCTGGCCCGGCCGCGGCAACGAGGGCCATGTCGCGCCGGGGCTGCCGCATGTTGCGCAGATCGATGGGGACCGGCTTGGCCCATCCGAGGAGAAAGCCGCCGGGCAGGGCCAGGCAGATCAAGGGAAGAATAATGGTGCCGAGGGGATCGATGTGCGCGATCGGGTTAAAGGTGAGCCGGCCCTGCAGCTTGGCGGTGGGGTCGCCGCACTTGTCGGCCACCCATCCGTGCGCATATTCATGGAACACCATGGCGAACAGCAGCGGGAGCGCCATGTAGGAGATTTTATGAATGATCGGGGCGAGGGTGTCCATGTCCGGTCCGGTTAGTTGAGCTGCACAAATTTACCGTGTTTGACTTGCAGGAGAAAGAGGGGCCGGTGCAAGGTGCCTTCCGGTCCGAAGCTGGCCGGTCCCAGGAGCGTGGGCAAGTCTTGTTGCGTGGTCAGAAACGCGCGCACCGCGTCCCCTGAGGTGGCGCCGTGGCGGACCGCTTCGAGAACGAGTCTGGCGGCGTCGTAGCCTTGCATGGTAAAGAGCGTCGGCGTGCCGGAAAACCGTTTCTGGTAGCGCTGGACGAACTCCTGCACGGCGGCGCTCGGACTGTCCGCGAAGAATCCGTCCACAAAGACGGCGCCGTCGACGGTGCGGTCCGCGGTGCGGAGGAAGTCCGGGGAGTTCCAGCCATTGGTGCCCAAGAGCGGGACTTTCACATCATGAAAGGCGAGCTGGGCCGCCAGCAGGCCGATCTCGCTCGCCCGGCTGGGGATAAAGACCGCGTCGAATCCCGGAGTGTAGAGAATTCGTTTCTCGGTTTTCCCGATCGGTTTCCCGGCCGGCCGTGACGGGTCGTAGGGGACGGCCAGTCCGTATTTCTTCAGATCTTCTTCCTTCAACCGCTTGATCTGCGCCGAATAGTCCGTGTCGCCTTCCTTGAAGGATTCCATGGCAATGATTTCGCCGTTACGCTGCCGGATTTCCTGTGCAAAGAGGCGGGCCTGTTCGCGCCCGTAGATGGTATCCGGGTAGAGAATGCAGAACCGGCGGTACGCTTGTTCTTTGAGCGCGTAGTCCGCGATGCGTGTGGCTTGGAGCCCGTAGGTCAGGGTGGTGCTGAAGAGATAACTGCCCAGGCGGCGGACGTTGGGGAAGGTGGCTGCCGGTGTGATCAAGGGCGTTTTACTGCGCTCGGCCATTTCCGCCATCACCGGGAGGTTCTTCGACAGCACCGGACCGATAACGGCCAAGGGGTGGTCGTCGCTCAAGAGGGTAGCGAGGTCTTCGATGAACGAGGCTCGGTCCGATTCGTTGTCTTTGACCAGCAGGCCGACGGACGGGGCGCCTGCTTGTTCACGCGCGCGTTCGACTGCCAGCTGGATGCCTTCTAGAATTTCGTTGGCGAAGGGGGCGAGACGGCCCGAAAGTGGAAGGACGGCGGCTATGGAGTATTGATTCGTCTTGAGCCGGGCCTTCAACTGCGCCAGGGCTTCCGTCGCTTTGGGCTCGTACGGGTGATTGGGAAATTGCTTGAGAAATTGCTGAATCTGCCGTTCCGCGAGATGGTCTTCTCCCCGCTCGGTATAGATTTCGATCAGCCGGATCGAGGCCAGGTCGCCGGGAAATGCCTTCGGATACAGTTCTCGTATCCGGAGGAGCGCGTTCTTGTCGAGTTTCTCGGTGAGAAATTCACGAATCTGGTTTCGTGTATCGGCAACCTGCTCATCCGTTCCTTCCGCGGCCTCTTCGAGGAGGGCTTGAATCGCCCGGACGTAGTCTTTTTTCTGGGCCAGAAACTCTGCCGTCAGCTTGCGGGCTTCCCGTTTCGTGTCATCGGCGGCTGCGCCGGTCCGTAGCTGGGTGAGGAGGGGCAACGCCAGATCGATGTTCCCCATGGCGGCATGGGTCTTGGCAAGCAGCACCTTTCCCCGGTCGCTCCATTCCGAGGCGGGAAACTCGGTGTAAAGTTGATTCAAGACTTTCAAGGCGTCCGGGTATTCCTTCAGGTCGAAGAGGGCCGCTCCCAGGAGCAGATAGGTGTCGTCGAGGTATTCGGCGCGAGGCGAGGTCGCCAAATACCGGCGGAGTACGGTGGCGGCGGATTCCGGATCTCCCTTGTCGATGAGGCGTTTGGCCTGAGTCAGGATGGGAGGATCGGCTGCCGGAGATTTGAGATCGGCCGCCAGGAGGGTGTCTGTTGAGATGCCTGCGAGGGTGAGGCAGGTGAAGAGGAGTGCCACCATGGCGTAGAGATGCGGATATCGTCGGTCTGTCATCTGGACTGGCATGTGGGTGTTGAATATGTGGGTGATGGTTGTTGTGGCACCGAGTGACTAGTATCGGAAAGGGTGGAGGGTGTCAAGGAGATCTGCCGGTCGTTTCATTGAGTTCACCCGGGAGAGTTGGCTATAGTTTGCCGCGGAGGCAGATCCCCGGTGTGCATGTTCACGGTCCGGTGCGTATTGATCGATGGCACAACTTCTCGAGCAGAATCTTGACCCGCTGGCTGAGCGGTACCTGAGCCACCTTCGTGTCGAGGGAGGGCTGGCGACCAATACGCTGGAGGCATACCGGCGTGATCTCTCCAAGCTGCAAGCGTTTCTGAACCGGCAGCAACTCCCGATGGATGCGCCGGTGTCCCCGCCGCAGGTGGTGGGATTTCTCGCATCATTGAATGCGGAGGGCCTGTCGCCGGTTTCGATGGCGAGGACGGTGTCCGCGCTGCGCGGGTGGTTTCGGTTTCTGGTGCGTGAGGGGATTATTGAGGCCAATCCGACTCGGGATCTTGCCACGGCGCGGCGGGGGATCAAGCTGCCGGGTACCTTGACGATGGCGGAAGTGACGGCCTTGCTGGAGTTGCCGGCGGTGCAGACGGTCGAGGATGCGCGCGATCGGACGATGCTGGAGCTGATGTATGCCTCGGGGTTGCGGGTGTCGGAGCTTGTTGCGCTGGAGCTGGCGCGGCTGGATCTCACGGTCGGATGTGTGCGGGTGTACGGAAAAGGGGCGAAAGAGCGGCTGGTGCCGATTGGAGAGGCCGCGCGCGAGGCGCTGGTGCAGTATCTCGAGCAGGTGCGGCCGGTCATTCTTCGGCGGCGGTCGTCGCGCGCGCTCTTTGTTTCGCGGCGCGGCGGGGCGCTGACCAGACAGGCCTTCTGGAAAATTGTGCGGCAGCGGGCCAGGCGCGCGGGGATTGCCAAGCCGATTTCTCCCCACATGCTCCGCCATTCGTTTGCCACGCATTTATTGGAGGGCGGCGCCGATCTGCGCGCCGTGCAGGTGATGCTGGGCCATGCGAACATTGCGACGACGCAGATCTATACGCATGTCGAACGCGGGCGGCTGACGCAGGTGCATCGGAAGTTTTTCCCCCGGCAGGCGCGGCGTGCCAAAGCCTGAGCGGATGGCTGAGAAAAATATTTCTCGGTGCGCCAGAAAACTGCAAGAATAGTGCGAGAATCGATTGACAAGCTCCGATGGACTTGGTAGCATCCGCGAATCTTGTGAGGACAATCGGGCGGATAGCTCAATTGGGAGAGCGCTGCCCTTACAAGGCAGAGGTCACAGGTTCGATCCCTGTTCCGCCTACCACGGCAGACTGGTGTGCGAGGACAGGGCGAAGAAAGAAGATATAGCCATTTTAAGTTTTGGAATCGACCGACCGCTAGATATCGTCTTGTCGTTCCGATCATCCGCCAAATATAGAGTCTCGAGGGGCCGTCGTTCAGCCTGGTTAGGACGCCAGATTGTCAATCTGGAGGTCGCGGGTTCAAATCCCGTCGGCCCCGCCATTTTCTCCAAAGTTTGGTACACTCCATCACACCACGGTGTGTCATGATTCAAGGAGGGAGACGCTAGCGCCCTATGTTCCAGTCAGGTCCCATGGGTCTTCTCGGGTCACTGGGGATGGTGTCGAAAGTCGTTCTTTTCCTGCTCTTTTTGTTGTCAGTCCTCTCTTGGGCGGTCATTCTCCTCAAGTGGAACATGTTCCGGTCGGCTGATGCCGAAGACCTCCGTTTCATGGCGGTCTTGTCGAAGGCCAAGGATGTGGACGAGGTGGCGCGCCACGCCTATCGTTCCGCCGGGAGCCCCTGCGCCAAAATATTTCATGGCGTCGTGGACCGGGTGGGGACGGGGCAGGGCGCTCAGGATGGCGGCAGCGCGCCGGCCGTGGACCGCCATGTCATGGAGCGCACGGCGCAGCATCTTGCCCAAGGCCAGCTGTCGCAGCTCGAATCGTATCTGCCGTTTCTGGCGACGACCGGCAATATCAGCCCCTTTGTCGGGTTGCTGGGGACCGTCATGGGCATTATCGATTCGTTCCGGGAAATCGGCTCGCAGGGGACCGCCAGTATTGCAGCGGTGGCGCCGGGTGTGTCGGAAGCGCTGGTGGCCACGGCCGCCGGATTGTTTACGGCGATTCCCGCGGTCATGGCGTATAATTATTTTCTGTCGCGCATTCGCCGCACGGCCTTCCGGATGGATACGGTGACCGTGGAGCTTCTTGCCTTATTGTCCCCCAAATCGAAACCGGGATCGGTCGGAGCCAAGGGATGATTCTGGAAACCCGCCAGCGCCGGTTCATGGCGGAGATCAACATTATTCCGCTGGTCGATGTGGTGCTGGTCCTGCTCGTCATCTTCATGGTGACGGCGCCCATGTTGTATCGTGGAATGGATATCACCTTGCCGAAGTCGGCGTCCAATACGATCAAGCCGGAGATCCGCGCCGTCCTTACCATTGAAAAAGACCAACGGCTCTATCTGGACAAAGATCAGGTCAGTGTGGCGCAGCTGGAGCGCAAGCTCAGGCTGCTGAAAGAAGAACATGCGGATGTGGCGCTCTATCTGCGGGCCGATCGTGATGTCCCCTACGGCATTGTGGTGCAGGTGATGGATGGGGTGAAGAAGGCCGGCATCGAGAAGCTGGGCATGGTGACGGATCCGACCGGGCCTGAGCGGGTGACGGATGCGTCGTCCCCTCGTCGAAAGAACTAGAGTCCTGAATCGCTATGGTGCAGGCTTCCGCACAATCGCACGCGTGGCTGGATGAGGATGTGCAGGGGCGGGTCGCCCGTCATCTCCGGCTGGCGGTGGTCTGGTCCATGGTCCTGCACGTGGTGGTGTTGGTGGCGGTCACCTGGGTCCGGTGGCCCCGGCATGGAGAACAGCCGCTGGCGTCCATCGAAGTCTCCCTCGCGTCGTTGCCGGCGCCTTCGGTCAAAATGCCGGAGCCGGTCAAGGCTCCTGCGAAGCCGGTCGAGGCTGCCAAGCCGCCCGCTCCGGCGCCGCCGGTCAAAATGGCGCCTGTGGCTCCGCCCGTTGCGAGACCTGAACCGGCGGCCCCGGCGAGGCCGGCCCATGATCCGATGCGAGACTTGATGAAGGGGGTGGACCTGCCTCCGGACGCTCCGAAGTTTGGAGATTTTAGCCCGACCGATCGGCCGAAAAAAGTTCATGAACCGGTGGCGCCTGCCGTCTCGAAGCTCAAGCTGCCCGATGTGCCGGTTGCTCAGGATGCCAAAGAGCTTCCCAGGAAGCCATCCGAGGTCAAGCCGCGAACGTCGTTGAGCGAGGAGATGAATCGGGAGCTGGACGAGGAACTGAGCAAGATCAAGAAGGTGGAGCTGCCAAAGGAGTCGAAGCCGTTGCTGGCGGAGGCGCCGGCGAAGTCTGCGCCCCAGCGTGAAACCAAGATTCCAAGCGTCAAAGCGGTCGATACGGTGCTCAAGGTGCCTGGGAGTACGTCGGGGGCCAGCGCGTATCTGGCACGGGTACGGCAAAAGGTCAGTAGTGTATGGTCTGCCCCACAGGTCGATGTGACCGCTCAGGTCTATTCGGTGGTCGTCAAGTTCCGGCTGCACCGGAATGGAACGGTCAGCGGCGTGGCCATCGAGCAGTCTTCAGGCAATGAATATTACGACTTGGCCGGCAAGCGGGCAGTCATGAATGCCGAGCCTTTGCCGGGGTTTCCGCCCGAGCTGACAGAGTCCTTTTTTGATGCGCACTTTACCTTCACAGTCGGGGAGCCGAACGGATAATCCATGAGACTCAGAACCTGTCTTCTGCTGACCTGTTGTGCCCTGGTAGGAGCCATCGGCATCATTGAGTCCGGCGCGACCGATGTCTTTCTGGAAGCGACGCGCCCGGATTTTCAGAAAATTCCCGTGGGGGTGATCGGGATTCAGAATGCCGGAGGGCCTGAATGGCTGGGGGGCCGGCTGGAAGAGGTCTTGAAGTCCGATATCCGCCGCTCATTGGTGTTTACGCTGGTGGATGTGCCGGGTCTCGGATTCAAAGATGTGGGGACGGTGCCGAATCCCGCATTCAAGCAGGCGGTGGAGGGCGGCGCGTCGGTGCTGGTGTGGGGGAAAGCGGGCTTGAAAGAGGGGGATAAAGACGCGGATATCAGCATGGAGGGGTTTGTCTATGACGGGGGGAGCAACGAGGTGGTCGGCGGCAAGCGCTATGTCGGGTCCTCCTCCGTGGCCCGTTTGATGGCGCATCGGTTTGCGGATGAATTGGTGTTCCGGTATACGGGAGAGCCTGGGATCGCCCGCACGAAAATTGCTTACGTGTCAGAACAGGGATCGGCGCGCGAGTTGTTCGTGATGGATTACGATGGGTATGAGCCGCGCCAGGTGACGTCCGACGGGTTTCTGAATTTGATGCCGCGTTGGTCGCCCGATCGGCGATTCCTCGTCTTTACGGCCTATCGCAACCGGAATACGCAGGATATCGACATGATCGAGCTGGCAACGGGGAAGCGCTGGACCATGGTCTCGCTGAGCGGGCTCAATATTACGCCCGCTCTGTCGCCGGACGGGAACTTCCTCGCGTTTGCGTCGAGCTATGAAGGGAATTCGGAGCTGTATCGGCTGGATACCAGAACCAAGGCGTTGCAGCGGATGACGACTCATGCTTCCGGCGATCTCTCGCCTTCCTGGGCGCCGTCGGGACGGGAGCTGGCGTTCGCATCGGACCGCAGTGGTGGGCCGCAGATTTTCCTGATCAGCGCCGATGGCTCGAACGTGCGGCGCTTGACCTTTGAAGGAGACTACAACGCCGCGCCGGCTTGGTCGCCGCGGGGGAATTGGATTGCCTATGTGTGCCGGACGCCAAAAAAAGAGTATAAACTGTGTCTCATTACGCCGGACGGACAGAAGCGGGTGCAGTTGACGACGGGGCCGGGGGTGGACGATTCGCCGTCCTGGTCGCCGGACGGCCGTCATCTGGTGTTTAGTTCAACGGCTGACGGAAAAAGCCAGATTTACATGATCAATGCCGATGGCAAAGATCTTGAGCGGGTGACGTTCACTGGGGTACATAACAGTGCGCCGGCCTGGTCGCCGGCGTCATGATGCGTGCCAAGTGAACAGTGCAACAATCATGTGATGATGTTTGGCTGGGGTGGCCAGCGGATGTCTTTTTAGAGGGAGGGGAGAAGATATGCGGACAACAGGAGTGATTTGGTATGCATCGATGACAGCGGTGGTGCTGCTCATGGCCGGGCCAGGCTGTTCAAAGAAAGCCGTGCAATCCGGTGGGGATGCCCAGTCTTCGCAGCAAGGAGCGGCCAATGCCGATAAAGGGACGAGTGGCGGAGGCGTCGGGTCGAATTTTCCTGACACCACGTTGTCTAACAGAGATGCCGGCGCGACCGGGGGACTGCGAGGGTTGGATGCGGTCGCAGGAGGGAAGAGTCCCTCTGAAGAGCGTGTGACAAACGGGACGATGATGGCCAAGCTCGATCCATCCCAGAGCGGCCGCCAGATGGATGCGATTCGATCGGAACAAGCCGCGGCGGATGCCGCCGGATTGCGGGATGTGTTTTTCGCCTATGACAGCTTCGCCATCTCCGAAGACGGCCGCCAGGCCTTGTCGCGCGATGCCGAGTGGATCAAGGCGAATGCCGGTGCGAGCCTGAAGATCGAAGGGCACTGCGACGAGCGCGGGACCTCCGCCTACAATTTGGTGTTGGGTGAAAAGCGCGCGAAGGCGGTGCGGAATTATTTAGTCGAGCTCGGGGTGAGCGCGAGCCGGGTAGGCGTGGTGTCGTATGGCAAGGAACGGCCGTTCTGCAAAGAGCGCGATGAGGCCTGCTACGCACAGAATCGCCGCGGACATGTCGTGGTGAAGACCGGGAAATAGCAAGGGCGCGCCGCTCCGATTGCGCCGAGAAAGGCCGGGATGTTTCGTTACGTCGATCAATGTTCAGGAGTGAGGTGTTCCGTGGCTTTTGTGTTGGTCATGTTCATCACACTGTTGTCCGGATGCGTTGCGCAACAGGCCGATTTAAAGAAGGCGGAGCAAAGAATCAAGCAGCAAGATGAGCAGTTCTCGCAGGCCAGAGCCCGGCAGAGCCAGGAGATCTCGTCGTTGCGCGACCAAGAGTTGCCGCAATTGCGGGGTGAATTGGAGAAGGCTCAGCATCAGGCGCAGGAACTCCAAGCCAAGCAGGAAGATATCAAGCATCGCGCGGCCCAGCTGGAGCTGCAGACAAAGAAGATCGAGCAGCTGGCGGCCAAGCTGGAAGCCGATACGACGACGCGGTATCAGTGGCTTCAGAAGAGTCTCGATACCCAGGATGCGAAGGTAAATGCCCGTCTCGATAAAATGTCCGAAGATGTGTCCAAGGCGATCGAGGGGATGAAAGAGCACCTGGCCGGGGTCGTGAAGAAGACCAATGAAGACATGGCCAAGCGGGTGGATGCGAAGCTCGATGATCAGCAAAAGGGGTTGGGCGAGAGCCAGCACCGTTTGGATCAGGTGTCTCAGAAGTTCACGCAGTTCAATCAAGCGCTGACCGGGTTCAAAGAGGCGCTGACCGGATTGAATGAACGAGTCGGGCAGGAAGAGCAGGCCTCGAAGAGCCTGGCGGCCAAGCTGGAGGCCAGCAGCCGGGAGACGGCCGCCTATGTGAATGACGCCAATAAGTCGATGACGGGGTACGTCGAAACGGTCAAGAAAAGCGTGGATTCCGTCGCGAAAACCCTGGAGTCGATGAATCACAAGGTGGCCTCCCGTTTTGAAGAGCAGGACCGCCGGCTTGACGCGCTGGCTCGGTCGGTCGATCAGGTGAGCCAGAAGGCCGGTGGGCGGCAGGCCAATGGGAAGCATGCCCAGCGCTCTCAGCCGGTTGCTGCGCCGGAGGGCGGCGGGGCGGAGCGGGCGGCGCAGGATTCCGAGCAGGCTATGGCCGCAAGTCCGTCGCCGGTGTCCTCGAGCGAGGACTCCTCGTCGGTAGCCACACCGCCTGCAGCACTGGTTGCTCCGGCGGAGGCGCCAGCCGTCGAGCCCGCCCGCTCATCGGTCGCGGCGGACCGGGAGCAGTATGAACGGGTGTTGGCGCTGTTTCGCAACGGAGATTTGGAGGCCGCGCGAAATGGCTTCGCCGCATTCTTGGCCGGTTATCCCAACTCGGATCTGGCTCCGAATGCCCGGTATTGGCTGGGTGAGTCCTATTACGGTTCGAAAGAGTATAAGAAGGCGATCGACGCCTATGACAAGGTGGAGCTGGATTATCCCCGCAGTGAGAAAGTCCCGGCGGCCCTTCTGAAGAAGGGCTATGCGTATCTCGCGTTGAAGGATAAGAAGCGGGCCTCCTCGGCATTCAAACAGGTGGTGACCTTGTATCCCAGGACTCCGGAGGCTGGCAAAGCGTCCGACAAGCTGGTGCAGTTGAAGGAGGGGCGGTAGAGATGCTGTCGTCACGTGCGCAGTGCTATCTATGGTCTGTGGCGGGTGTGTGCCAGCTGTTGATGCTGACGGGTTGCGCCAAACATGCCGATTTTGTGGAGCTGAGAGATTCGATTTCGACGATTTCCAAGTCGCAGGAGCAGGATCATCAGCGGGTCGATGCGGCGTTGCGCCGGCTGGAGTCCCTTGAGCGGGTGAAGGACGCGGAGCCGGGAAAGGCCCGATTCGAGGAGTTCGCCGCGCGGCTTCAAAAGATCGAAGCCCGGCTGGCCAAGCTTGAAGAGGGGCCAGGGAGCCCGGTCTCCAAGCTGGATCCGGTTCCGTCCGAGGCGCCGAAACTAGCCAAGCCGAGCAAGCCTCAGGCGCAGGTAGAGAGCGCGCCGATTATTCCCAGTTCGCCGGGGATTACGCCGACGGCGGCGTTCAACCTGGCCTATAACGATTATCTGAATGGGAAGTATGAGCTGGCGGTGTCCGGGTTTCAGCGGTTCACCAAGGATTTCCCCGGCACGTCGCTGACCCCGAATGCCCATTACTGGCTCGGCGAGTCGTATTACAATCAGAAAGACTATGCGCGCGCGATTCAAGCCTTCGAATATCTGGTCACGGAATATCCGGGAAATGAGAAGGTGCCGGCTGCGCTCTACAAGCTCGGCCTCGCGACGGCGGAAACGGGCGACCTGGTCAAATCACGGAAATATCTCAAGCATGTCCTGGAAGAGTTTCCCTCGTCCGAGGAAGCCAAGCTCGCCAAGAATAAACTCGCCGATATCCGATGACCGTCGCAGGCGCGCGGCGAGCCGCCCTTGTGCCTCAGCCATGCCGCATCCTTCGTGGAGCCTGACCCCATGGTGACGACCGGCCTCAGTGGAAAGATTCAGGTCTTGCCGGACGACGTCATCAGCCGGATCGCCGCCGGCGAGGTGATTGAACGGCCTGCCGCGGTGGTCAAGGAACTCATCGAAAACAGCCTCGATGCCGGCAGCCGGACGATCACCGTCGATGTGAAGGACGGCGGCCTGGCCATGATCCGTGTGACGGACGACGGCGAGGGAATGACCCGGACCGATGCGCCGCAGGCCTTTGGACGGCATGCCACCAGCAAGCTTCGCTCGGACCGGGATCTCTGGTCGATCCGCACGATGGGGTTTCGCGGGGAGGCGCTGCCGAGTATCGCCTCGGTGTCCAAGGTCCGGCTGGTGACCGCGGCCAAAGGGGACGCCGTCGGCACCGATCTGCAACTGGCCGGTGGGCAGCTCCAGCAGGTGCTCGATGCGCCGCCGGTCGTGGGCACGCGCATCGAGGTCGCGGAGCTGTTTTATAACCAGCCTGCCCGGAAGAAGTTTCTGAAGTCGATGCCCACGGAATCTTCCCACATTACCCATGTGGTGCAGCAGGCGGCGCTGGCCTGGCCGTCGGTGCACTTCAAGCTCACGAGTAATGCGCAAGAGGTGTTGAATTACCCCGCCGTGTCCACGGCTGAGGATCGTATCGGCCAAGTGTATCGGCAGATGTTTCTCGACCGCGCGGTGGCGGTGCAGGGGGAGCAGCCCGGGGCGGCGATCAGCGGGATGATCATCGATGCCAACCATGCCAAAGCCTCACGGACCCCGCAAGAGTTGTTCGTCAATCGCCGGCCGGTCCGCAATGCGGCGATCCTCCATGCGGTGGCCGAAGGCTACGGGTCGTTTTTGGCCAAAGGGCACCAGCCGCAGTTTGTCCTGTTTCTCGAGATCGATTCCGATAGCGTGGATGTGAACGTGCATCCGGCCAAGCGGGAAATCCGGTTTGCCGCGAATGAGGCCATTCATCAGCTGGTGCGCCGCGCGGTCCGGCAGGCCTTGGGCCGCCGCGAGGGCGTCGTGCAGGTGCTGCCGGATCCCGTGCGCGCGCGGGGAGCGGTGTTGCCGGCCACGGTGCCGTCTTGGCCTCAGAACCCGCCGGTGTTTGGAGGGGCTGTGGCTCTTCCGTCCGGTTCAGACCGGCCGGCAGGGGAAGCCCGCCTGGTGGAGCAGCTGGCGTTTGTGAGCGAGGCGGCGGAGTCCTATGTGCGGGTGCCTTCCTCGGACGTGGTCGCGCTCGGACAACTCAATCGCACCTACCTTGTCGTGCAGATTGGCGGAGCCCTGACCATTGTCGATCAGCATACGGCGCATGAACGGGTGTTGTTCGAACGGCTCTATCGCGCCTGGCAGGCGCGGGGCATGGCGGCCCAGCCGCTGCTGATTCCTGAATCGGTTGAACTCACGGCTCCGCAGGCTGCATTGCTGCAACGCTATCAGGGCGATCTTGACCAACTTGGACTCGGCCTTGAGCCGTTCGGGCCCGCCACTGTGCTGATCCGGAGCGTCCCGCTGGGCATCGGCAAGGTGGATGCGGAGGGTTTTCTGCAAGATGTCCTCGAGGATCTCAGTCAGTGGGACCGGGCGTCGAGCCTGGAGGATCGGGTGCGGCCAGTCTTGGCCTCGCTGGCCTGTCATGGCGCCGTAAGGGCGGGGCGTGCCATGGAGTTGCCCGAGATCAAGCACCTCGCGGCGGATTGGCTGGCAGAGGGAAAGATCCAGACCTGCCCGCATGGCAGGCGCACGGCCTATCATCTGGGCACCGAGGAACTGGAAAAAATTTTCGGCCGGGTCGGCTGGTAGGGGTTGTGTGACGGCCATGCGAGTATTATCCGAGTCTGTGCTGCGGCATCGTCCATTGGCCGTGTTGTTGGGGCCCACGGCTGTGGGCAAAAGCGCCGTGGGCGTGCAGGTGGCGAAGCGGTACGGCACGGAGATTCTGACGGCGGACTCGCGGCAGGTGTACCGGGGGATGGATATCGGGACGGACAAGCCGCCGCCTGAAGAGCGCCGCGGTGTGCCGCATCGTCTGATTGATCTTGCCGATCCCGATGAGGTGTTCAATACCGGGCGGTACCGGCGGGAGGCGGAGGGGGAGATCGAGCGGGCGTTCGGTGCGCGCCGGTTGCCGTTCGTGGTCGGCGGGACGGGGCTCTATATCAGGACCTTGATCCGGGGAATGTGCGAGGCGCCGGAGGCGAACCAGGAGGTCCGGCAAGCCCTCTATCGGATCGTTCAGGAACGGGGCCGCGAGGGGTTGTATGCCGAACTGGTTCGAGTGGACCCGGTCACGGCGGCGAAGCTGCATCCGAACGATGAGTCGAAAATCATCCGGGCGGTGGAGGTCTATCGCCTGTCCGGAGTCCCGCTCTCCAGCCTGCAGGCGCAGCATGCGTTTCAGGGAGCGGGGTTTGCCACGCTGCTCATCGGGCTTCAACGGTCGAAAGAGAGTATGTATCGCCGGATCGAAGCGCGCATCGATTGGCAGTTGTCGCATGGCATGATAGAAGAGACGCGCGCGCTGTTGGCGAAGGGATACGGCCGGCAGCTTGGCTCCATGAAAGGGCTGGGGTACCGGCATATCGCGGCGCATCTGGCGGGTGAGTATGATGCGGCTGAGATGGTGCGGCGGTTCAAGCAGGACACGAGACACTTCGCCAAGCGGCAGCTCACCTGGTTTCGGAAAGAACCGGGCATCATCTGGCTCTTTGTCGAGGAGCATGAATCGACCGAGCGGATTGCCGATCGCGTGATCGGACAGATCGAACAGTTCCTGACGGCGTTGGAATCCGCGAATCCGCTGGCAAGGGCCGTTGGCCAGGACACATGAGGAGTAAACAGGGCATGGCACGGGAGGCAAGTCGTGGACGGGCGGCGTTGGGAGTCATCGGCGGGAGCGGGTTATATGATATCGAAGGGCTGACCGCTGTTCGGGAAGTGCGCATGCGCACCCCGTTCGGCCTGCCCTCGGATGCGATCCGGATCGGGACGCTGGATGGCGTCCCCATCGCGTTTCTGTCCCGCCATGGGCGCGGGCACAAGCTGAATCCCACGGACATTAATTATCGCGCCAACATCTATGCGATGAAGGCGCTGGGGGTGCAGCGGATCATTTCGGTGAGCGCCGTCGGCAGCATGAAAGAATCGATCAAGCCGGGTGATGTCGTGCTACCCGATCAGTTCATCGACCTCACCAAGCGCCGCGCGTCCACGTTTTTCGAGGGCGGTGTGGTGGCGCATGTCGGATTTGGCGATCCGATTTGTCCAACCGTGGCGCAGGCGCTGGCGTGGGCCGGGCAGCAGTCCGGAGCCTCGCTCCAGGAGGGCGGCATGTATCTCTGCATGGAGGGGCCTCAGTTTTCCACGAAGGCCGAGTCGCGCCTGTACCGCCAATGGGGTGTCGATGTGATCGGCATGACGAATATGCCGGAGGCGAAGCTGGCCCGGGAGGCGGAGATATGTTATGCCACGATGGCGTTGGTGACGGATTACGATTGCTGGCATGAGACGGAAGACGCCGTCACGGTCGAAGCCATTCTCGCGACGTTGCATCGGAACGTGGCGCTGGCCAAACGGATGTTACGGGCGGTGGTGCCGCGCCTCGGGGCCGCCGTGTCAACCTGTGGCTGTCAGCAGGCGTTGCAGACCGCCATCGTCACGGCGCCGGAGTGCATCTCTGCGGCTTGTCGGAAGAAATTGGGCCTGTTTCTTGATCGCCTGGCCCTCCCGAAGAAAGGAAACAGGTAACTCCATGGGCAAGTTATTGGTGGTCGGGTCTGTGGCGTTGGATACCGTGAAAACGCCTTTCGGGGAGGGGACGGATATTCTCGGCGGCTCGGCGACGTATTTTTCGACGTCGGCGAGTTTTTTTACGGCGGTCAGCCTGATCGCGGTGGTGGGCGACGATTTCCCCGCGCAGCATACGGCCTTTCTCAAGAGCCGGGGGATCGATCTGACGGGGCTGGAACAGCGGCCTGGCGCGACCTTCCGGTGGAAAGGCGAGTACACGCACCAGTTGAACGAAGCGCATACGCTGGACACGCAGCTCAATGTGTTTGAAACGTTTCGGCCCAAGATTCCGGAGGCTTATCGTTCGCCCGATGTGTTGTTTCTCGGCAACATCGATCCGGAGTTGCAGCTGGATGTGTTGCAGAAGGTCGAACGGCCCGGTTTGGTGGCGTGCGACACCATGAATTTCTGGATCAACGGGAAGCGGGATGCCCTGTGGAAAGTCCTGGAGAAAGTCGATGTGCTCATCATCAACGACGGAGAGGCCCGCGCGCTCGGCCAGGACACGAATTTGGTGAAGGTGGCGAAGCAGGTGCTGTCCCGCGGCCCCAAGCATCTCATCATTAAGCGGGGCGAATACGGCGTGCTGATGTTCAACGAGAAGCAGGTCTTTGGCGCGCCGGCCTTTCCGTTGGAGGATGTGCGGGATCCCACGGGCGCCGGCGACACCTTTGCGGGCGGCTTCCTGGGCTATTTATCCGCGACGGGGAACTATTCGCCGGAGGCCATGAAGCAGGCCATCATTTTCGGGAGCGTGATGGCGTCGTTTACGGTAGAAGCCTTTAGTCTTGACCGTTTGCGCATCCTGGATTACAAAGAGATCGAGGCTCGGTTCCGTGAGTTTAAGCGGCTGACGCATTTCGAGGACATTTCGTGAGCGTGTGGCGAACCTGTAAACATATGGTCTGGCTCCATCGCGCTGTCTGTGGACTATGCGCCATCGCGGGGCTGTTCGCCTTGACGGCTTGTGCCACCAGTGAGGAATCGACGCAGAAATCCCAAGGGTATTATCAGGAGGGGCTCGCCAGCCTCAACAACGACCGGCAGAAGGCGTTCGTGTCGTTTCAGAAAGCGGTGCAGGTCGATCCGAACAATAAAGAGGCCCGCTACGCCCTCGGCCACGTCTATGCGGTTCAGGGGAAGTTGAAACAGGCCGAGCAACAGTTTCGCTCGGCCATTGCCATTGACGATGTCTATTCAGAAGCGCATACCTACTTAGGCCAGGTGCTGGCCAGCCAAGGGAAATGGGATGACGCGATTCGGTCGTATCGGACGGCCTTGGCCAACCCGCTCTACGCGACGCCGGATTTAGCGCGGTTTCATTTGGGGCGCGCGCTGTCGCATCAAGGAGATTTTCAGGGGGCCATGGAAGCTTTGGAGGATGCGGTGACGGTCAACCCTGCCAGTGTCGCGCCGGCGTTGACTCATCTTGAACTGGGCCGGGTCTATTCGAAGCTGGGATTCACGGCCAAGGCCAGGGAGATATTGGGCAAGGTGCTGACGATGGATCAGGGTGGGGAGTATGCGGCAGCGGCAACGGAACTCTTGGCTCGAATCAAGTAGTTGAGGGCGTATGGAATCAGTCGGCGAATTCTTTAAGCAGGTCCGGGAAACGAAGGGGCTGACGGTTGACGAAGTGGCCTCGAAAACGCGCATTCGCTCGGACTTTGTCAAGGCGCTGGAGGACGGCAACTTCGCAAAATTGCCGGACCAAGTCTTTGCCAAAGGATTTGTCCGGTCCTATGCCCGTTCTCTTGGCCTGGATGAGGAAGACGCCATTCACCGGTTTGCCCAATCAGCCGGGGCCTTTTACGACAAGCAGGATGAACGCGAGCGGCTGAAAGTCCGCCAGGTGGAAGAAGAACGCAAGCGTCAAGCGAACCGGAAGGCGGTTGCGGTGGCGATCGGGATTGCGGTGCTGACGCTCATCTTTCTGCTCAGCCGTGAGCAATCGTCGGTGCTCCGTCGGAGCACATCCGAGTTAAATACTCCCAAGCGCACCACGTCCGCTTCGACAGAGGCCACGGAATCCGCTGCCTCTCCTGGCCAGGAGTCTGCGCGGGGGCCTGCCGTATCGGGCGAGGCTCCTCCGGCTCCGTCCAAGCCGGCTCAAGAGGCGCGCTCAATCGAGCCGGCTTCTCCGGCAGGAATCACCACCAAGCCGGAATCCGAGGCGGTCTCGACCGCGTCGCCTGGAGCTGACGGTCCACTGGGAAGCATCTCGATCGATGGAGGCGCAGCCAGTCTAGCGGAAGACCAATTGGTGCTCGATCTTGAAGCCGTCGAACTGACGTGGGTCGTCGTGCAGATTGATGGTGGAAGCCCGCAGGAGGCCCTCTTGCGTCCCGGTGAGAAGGCGCATTGGAAGGGACAGGATCAATTCGTGTTGACGCTGGGCAATGCGGGCGGTGTGCGGGCCACGCTCAATGGACAGCCGCAAAAGCCGTTTGGTCCAAGCGGAAAAGTGGCGCATGACGTGGTGCTGAAGCGCTAACGGCGTTGCTCCTTCCCGCCAAGGGATTTCCCTTCATCCCCTCGTGAGCCTTGCTCGATCGTATTTCCAACGGTCGAGTGCGGGGCGGTGTGTGGGGGGCCTCTCAGTTATCAGGCCATCAGTGGGCTTGCATGGGGCATCCGTGGAGCGCTTGTGGCGCAAAGGTGTCCCGGCTTACAGGCATGAAATCGATCGTTTGGTCCGCCCTCCATAAGTGGTTCATTTATCTCAGGCATTGCCCGTCACATTTTGGCACGGCCCTTGATACATCTTTCGATACGGAGCGTATCGAAGGGATTGTGATGATCAAAAAGAAGGGAGCACCTGAAGGTGGGGCTGGACCATCGTCTCAGGGAAAAGGGTGTGAAGGTTTCTTGACAAGAATCGAACCTGATTGCTATAGTCCGCCCGTTTCATCGCAGTCTTTTTGATATGGGAATTAATGAGCCAGCGGCCTTCGGCCGAGTTCACGTGCAGTGTGTTCAACACAAAGGAGGAAGTGCAATGGGTTATTTCTCAAAGTTCCTGGGAATCAGTGCAGCCTTGCTGCTTATGTCGGCCACCGTGGCGGGTGCAGCGGAAAGAGATCCCCTGAAGCCCCGCGTGCCTGCTGACCAGATGGCGGATGCCAAGGCCATGAAGAATCCGGTCGCGTCGACTCCGGAGAGCATTGCCAAGGGTAAGGCGTTGTTCGAGGGGAAGGGCACCTGCTTCAATTGCCATGGTAAGGAAGGCAAGGGCGATGGACCGGCCGGCGCGATCCTCGATCCGAGCCCCCGGGACTTCACGAATTGCAAGTTCCACAAGAAGCGGAAAGATGGTGAGTTGTTCTGGGTGATCAAGAACGGCAGCGCGGGAACGGGCATGGTGTCTTTGATCCCGGCCGCAGTGACCGAAGAAGAAGCCTGGAACATCATCAACTACGAGCGGAGCTTCTGCAAGGGCGAGTAATTTCCCAAGCGGATCGGTGTTTCAGAAAGGGGTGGGGGGATGTCCCTCCACCCCTTTTTATTTTGCGGCGCGTTCCCGCCCTTCCTGTTCCGACGGATCGTGTGAGTGGAGCGCCTGATTTCGCAGGGCCGCCCAAGATTACGGAACGGGCTCTCCGCGAATGGCGGCCAGCTTGCTGAGCACAAGGGCCGAGGGAAGATGATCCGATTTGGCCGAGGGAAACAGAGACGGATGTTGGTCCACGGCAAATTGGGTTTTTGCCGCCCATACAACTTTTTGGCTGACGTAGCCGGACAGTTCTCCCAGTGTCACCGCGCCATCCCGGTTTGAATCTGCTTCTCCGCGCAAGGCCCGCAAGAGATAGTAGGTAAAGAGTCCGTGGTGATGCTTGTCGTCCTCAAGGCCTGCGCCGAGGGCTTCCCCGCTGATCAGGCGAATCGTGGAGGCCCCGCCACTGTCCCAGCGGGGAGGCAGGTGTTTGGTCTTGGGATCGCTATGAAGCCGCGAAACCATTCCATCGAAGAGCAAGATCGTGTGCTTGGCTTTCAGACGGGACAGCGCCGACTCCAAATCCTTCAGGGAATACATACGGGTCGTGGCCGTCGGGCTTCCGTCGTAAGGGACAAGGAGCACCGTGCCGTCATGGTCTACCATGGCTTGGCCGGAGAAGTAGACGATGACGACGGCCTCTTTCGTCATCTGTGGTGGAAGCCAGGTTAAGAGGGCTTCGTCGATATTGGATCGGGAGGCAGTCCAATCTTGAAGCACGCGTACATTCGATGCGGGAAGGCCCCCCAGCGCTATGAAATAGGCGGCGACCATCTCGGCATCCAGCGAGGCAAATGTTCGCGGTAAGAGCCGCTGATCCCGGTATGAGCTGACACCGATGGAGATGAGGTAGGTCTGCGGCTGGCGAAACTCCATGGCCGCCGCCGGGATCTGATCGACGTCGTCGGCTTTGATGCCGGTCGGTTGTAGGGCGATGGCCAGTATCTGTGCGGGGGCTTGGGCTTGTGCTTGTGTCGCGGATTCTTCGACCGTCACCTGCAGCTCGGCTTTTTTCAAAGGGATTGCGGGCGGGAGCGTGGCCAGGAACTCGACGGATTTCACCTCGCCTGGTTGAAGGGGGGGAAGTGTGAGCGAGGTGGAGGGAAACAGGCGTAACAGTGCGTCCGGGCCCGAGAGCAGCACACGGGCTTGGTGAACCGGAGTGGATCCCGTGTTGGCCACATCCACGCGCACGCGAAAGCGTTCTCCACCTTCAAGCGTGAGGGAGCCGTTCTCGTCCAGCAGCATGGAGGTGAAACGCACCTTCGACGGAAGCGTTGCCGCTGCGGCCGGGCTCGGAGCCGTTGGGACCGGAGAGGCCGGCGGGGGGGGCGTCAGGCCTGTCGTGAGTTTGGCCGGCAACAGACCGCTGAAAGCCTGTCGAGCCTCCATGGCGAATTTCGTCGCCAGTTCCACGGAGACCTCTTGGAGCAGCGGATCAAGTCTGTACGCGCATTCATCCTGCACGGGCTCGAGGCGCAGGGGCGCTTGCCGGGTCACCAGGATATCGGATGCGCGCAAAAGCGTTCCGGTGTGATCACTTACCCGGATTCGCACATGCAATTGAATATGTGCCGTGCCCGGTTTCTCTGTTCTGTCATGCTGAAGCTGAAAGGACCAGTCCGCCAAATCGAAGTGCACGAGCGCTGCGGCAGCGTTCCCGCTCTTTTCTCCATAGGTGACCGATTGAAAGGTTCGGGAGGACGCCTCGATCAGCGCGGCGTCCAATCGGGTTCCCAGCGGTTCCCGCATCGGATGCCCGCAGAGATCCATATAGTCCGCGCGCAGTTCTTTGATGGAAGCGGGGATGGTGAGTGTGGCTGAGATGGGAAGAGGATCCCCGAGAGGCGGGAAGTCGAATCGGCTGGCGCAGCCGGCTGTGAGGCTGGTCAGCGCGACGATAAGAGCGAAGGAATAACGCATGTGGCGAGAGGTTCACCTGGATGGCCGGGCCGGTTCACGGCCTCACCTACGTACCGTACTGGAAGCGCGGTGGGAAGACAATAAAAGAGCAGGAATCCGCTGCGCGGTATTGCAGAGAGAGGAGGACAATCATGCGAAGAACCGAATCGATGGAAGCCGGGGTGCGAGGTTCTAGGGGATTTATAGGCCGGCTGAACGGGACTTTTACTCTTTGAAGCCCAAGGAAAGATTAGTGTAAGATGTACCGCTTGGCTGGCTCTTCGCTTCATGCGGGCCAGTGTCGGTGAGCGTGATTGATTGATGGTAGGTGAGATCAACCGTCGGGAGGAACTGAGTATGGTCATTCGGCGTCAGCAGGCGACCAAGTTCATCATTGGTTGTGGACTCGTTGTGGCGGCGGCCGTCGCGGGCGGGTTCATGGAGAGCTCCGTTGCGACTGCGGCCTCTCCGGCCTTGGCCCAGGGCTTCTCTGAAATTGTGAAGAAAGTGAATCCGGCGGTCGTGAATATTGCCGTGACCGGAGGCGGTGGAGAAAGCCGGCGTCGCGGGTTGCCTCCCGGTCCGTTCGGAGCGCCTCCCGGGGAGGAACCGGGCGGGGGCGATTTGCCGACTCCGCCTCCGATGCCTCCAGGGCCTCCAGGCGGACATGGGCGTCCCGATCAAAGCGCCGGATCAGGCGTGATTTTCGATTCGAACGGATACATTGTCACGAACAACCACGTGGTTGAGGGCGCGACCCAGATTACGGTCACGCTGAGTGATCGGCGGGAGTTCACCGCCAAGACGGTGGGAACCGACCCCAAGACCGATCTGGCGGTCATCAAGATCGACGCGAAGGATTTGCCCGCCCTCAAGTGGGCGGAATATGAAAAGCTGCAAGTCGGCGATCTGGTGCTGGCGGTCGGCAGTCCATTCGGGCTGAGTTCCACGGTGACGCTGGGCATTATCAGCGCCTTGGGCCGGGGCAACGTCGGCATTGCCGATTATGAAGATTTCATTCAGACCGATGCCGCGATCAATCCCGGCAATTCCGGCGGCGCGCTGGTGAACATGAACGGCGAGCTGATCGGGATCAATACGGCGATTTTCTCGCGGACCGGCGGGTCGGAAGGCATTGGCTTCGCGATTCCCAGCAGCATTGCGGTCGATATCGTCGATAGCCTCCAGAAAACGGGCAAAGTCGTCCGGGGCTGGATGGGCGTCGCGATTCAGGAAATCACGCCGGCTCTGGCCAAGTCGTTCAAGCTCTCCGAGCAGCGGAAGGGCGTGCTGATCAGCGATGTGAATGAAAATGGGCCGTCGCATGCGGCCGGGATCAAGCGCGGCGATGTGGTCATTGCCTTCAACGGGAAGGAAGTGTCGAGTGTCAGCCAGCTTCGGAATCTCGTGGCGCGCACCATGGTCGGGAAAGATGCCCTGGTGAAGGTGTTGCGCGACGGCAAGGAACAGACGATCGCGGTGAAGGTGGCGGAGCGTCCGTCCGACGAGCTGCTGGCCAAGAAGGAAGCGGCGCCCCAGAAAGAGCAGGGCGAAGCCATCAAGCCGCCGGACAACGTGCTGGCGTCGATCAAGATTCAGGCGTTGGACAATGCGCTGATGAGCCAGCTGAATATTCCGGCCAAGACCACCGGGGTGGTCATCACGGCCGTCGAAGCGGGCGGTCCAGCCGAAGCGGCGGGGTTGCAGCGCGGCGACGTGATTCAGGAAGTCAACCACGAGACCGTGAAGACGGTGGATGAGTACCTGAAGGCGGCCAACAAGATCAAGAAGGATGAACTGGCGGTGCTGCTGGTCAACCGGCAGGGTAACAGCCTGTTCGTGGCAGTCAATCCGAAGTAGACCGAGCATGCCGCGTCCGGTGATGGGTGATCGCCGGCGCGGCATTGTCCTGTGCGGGTGAGGGCGCGGTGCTGAACGACTTCAACCGGTGGCTGCAAGACTCGGTCTTCAAGCCGCTGGAAGATAAAAAGATGCCGGTCATGGAGCACCTGGTGGAGCTCCAGGTCCGGCTGACCCGTGCCGTGATCATCACGGCGATCGTGTTCGTCGCGACGTTTTTCTACGCCGATACCCTGGTCAAGTGGCTGCGCATCCCGCTGCAGAACATGTTTGTGCCCAGCACCCTGTCCTGGGAGCCGACCGATCTGCCCACGGTCCCGTTCGTCTTTCTCGCGCCGGCCGAAGCCTTGTGGCAGAACGTCAAAGTGGCCGGGCTCTTCGCCGTCGTGCTGGCCATGCCCTATATTCTGCTGGAGGTCTGGCAGTTCGTGGTGCCGGGGCTGCATGTGCAGGAGCGCCGCTTTGTCGGGCCGTTTGTGGCGCTCAGCACGCTGGCGTTTTTTGCGGGCGTCTTCTTTTCCTTCTTCTTCGTCCTGCCCTTCGCCTTGAATTTTTTGATTTCCTACGGCGTGAGCGCGGGATTCATTCCGCAGCTCTCCATTGCGCAATACGTCGGGTTTGCGCTGTGGTTTCTGCTCGTCTTCGGCCTGATTTTCGAAGTGCCGCTGGCGATCACGTTGATGGCCAAGCTGGGCTGGGTGGATGCGCCGTTCTTGCGGCGCTACCGGAAGTGGGCGCTGCTCGGCTCGTTCATCATCGCGGCCATTCTGACCCCGACACCGGACCCGTTTAACCAATGTTTGATGGCGCTGCCGATGTACATTTTCTACGAAGTCGGCATCGTGAGCGCAGGGTTCTTCAACAAGAGGAAACCCGCGCCGGAAGAGCCTGCCGAGGCGCCCGCCGCCGCGGCGGGTCCTGCAGGACGCGGCCCCGGCGGAGCCGGGATGCCGAAATCGGCGGACGGCGAGTATGTCGCCGTGCCGAGCGGGAGCCCGCGCCGGTAAGCGGCGGATCCTGTCCGCCCAGTTTCACGTTATACAGAAGGACACATTATGCCGCGTGAGTTAAATATCATTCAGACACCGACCTCGGGCGGCAGCGACGCCTGTACCTATATGTGGGCCTGCGCCATTTGTGACGAAAACGAATCCTGCCAGAAGGACAAGGAAGGCCACAGCCGCTGGCTCGTCGCGAAGCGCATGGAGCGGATCGAATATAAAGTCCTCATCATGAGCAACAAAGGCGGCGTCGGCAAAAGCACCTGCACGACGAATATCGCGGTCAGCCTCGCGCTGAAGGGATGGCATGTCGGCATTTGTGACATGGACATTCATGGACCCAACATTCCGAAAATGGTCGGGGCCGAGGGACAGAAGCTGAAGATCAGCACCTCGGGCGGCATCATCCCCTTCCAGGCCTACAATCTGAAAATCGCCTCGATGTCGTTCTTGCTCCAGAACCCGGACGATCCGATCATCTGGCGCGACGCGTACAAATACGAGTTCATCAATCAGTTGCTGGGCGGCGTCGAGTGGCAGGACCTCAACTTCCTGCTGATCGATCTTCCGCCTGGCACCGGCAACGAGTCGGTGACGACGATCGATCTGCTGGGCAAGGTCAGCGGAGCCGTCATTATCACGACGCCGCAGGAAGTGGCGCTGCTGGATTCGCGCAAGTCGGTCACCTTCTGCAAAGACAGCGAAGTGCCCATCATCGGCATCGTGGAAAACATGAGCGGCCTGGAGTGCCCGCATTGCCACAACCATATCGAGGTCTTCCGCAAGGGCGGAGGCGAAGCGTCGGCGAACGATATGGGCGTGCCGTTCCTCGGCCGGATTCCGCTCGACCCCGAAGTGGTGATGCAGTCGGATGCGGGCGAGCCCTATGCCATGTTCAATTCGGACACGGCCACGGCCGAGTGCTATCACGAGATTGCGAACAAGGTCGAAGCCTTCTGCAAAAAGAGCGGGTCGTTGCTGAAGATCGCGCCCCGCCAGCCACATTGATAGGAGTGAGATCGTGAAAGCCGCTGACGCCACCACGGGGTTGACCCCGCTCCATGCCGCGCAAAAAATCGTGCTCGATGCTACGCCGACCCTCGGCCTGGAAAAGATTTCCATCCTGGATTCGCTGGGCCGGGTGCTGGGTGAAGATATTGTGGCCGAGCGCGACAATCCGCCGTGGGACAACAGCGCGATGGACGGGTTTGCCGTGCGGTGGGAGGACATCAAGCAGGAGCATGCGATTGGGAAGCCGGTCACGCTGACGGTGATCGAAGATGTTCCGGCGGGCAAGATGCCCTCCAAGACGGTCGGCCCTGGCCAGGCGATCCGGATCATGACCGGCGCGCCGATCCCGCAGGGGGCCGACACGGTGCTCAAGGTCGAGGATACGGAACATACGCCGGACTCGGTCCGGGTCTTCAAGCCGGAGACGCGCGGGTCCAACATTCGGCCCAAGGGCGAGGATGTGAAAAAAGGCGACTGCATCATCGCCAAGGGCACGCAGATTCGCCCCGGCGATGCCGGCATGCTCGCCATTCTGGCCAAGTCCTTTGTCTTCGTCTACCAGCGTCCGCGCGTGGCGATTCTTTCGACAGGCGATGAGCTGGCCGACCTGGACGAGCGTTTCAGCGAAGAGAAAATCATCAATTCGAACAGCTACGGCATTGCGGCGGCCGTGCAGGAAGCCGGCGGGATTCCCTTTCTCTTGGGGATTGCGCGGGACACGCCCGACGCCTTGAAGGAAAAGATTTCGCATGGCCTCAACGCCGATATTCTGGTGCTCTCCGGCGGCGTCTCGATGGGCGATTATGACTTCACCAAGGCCGTGTTCCGGGATCTGGGCGCCGAGATGAATTTCTGGAAGCTGGCGATCCGCCCCGGCCAGCCGCTGGCGTTCGGCAAGATCCAGGGCAAGCTGGCGTTCGGCCTGCCCGGCAACCCGGTCTCGTCGATGGTGACGTTCGAGCAGTTGGTCCGCCCGGCCATGTTGAAGATGTGCGGACATCCCACCTTCGGCCGTCCGGTCGTCCATGCGGTGTTCCAGGAAAAATTTTCGAAGCGGACGGATCGGCGGCATTTTCTTCGCGGCGTGCTCACGCGCGAAGACGGCGTGTTCAAGGTGCGGACGACGGGCGATCAAGGCTCAGGGATTCTGACCTCCATGGTCAAGGCCAATTGCCTGATCGATATTCCGGTGGAAGTCGAACGGTTGAATCCCGGCGATCTGGTGACGGTGCAGTTGCTGAGCGGGGCCGTGTGGAGCACGCAGGCGGCGCCGTCGCACAGCGGCGGCCATAAGACGTCCTGTTGTTGAGAGGAAAGGGATTGAAGTCATGGCCGTGCCCATTGTCTCATTCGTTGGACGGTCGAACAGCGGCAAGACGACGTTGATCGAACGGGTGATTCCCGAGCTGGTGCGGGCCGGATACCGCGTGGCCACGGTCAAGCATGCCGGGCATGGATTCGATCTCGATACCGAAGGCAAGGACAGCTGGCGGCACAAGCGGGCGGGAGCCAGCAGCGTCGTCGTGGTGTCCCGCGGCAGTCTGGCGATGTTTGCCGATGTGCCGGAAGAAATGAAAGTGGAGGAAGTGCGGGACCGGTTTCTCGATTCCTCCTACGATCTTATCATTGCCGAAGGCTGGAAGAGCGAGGGCTATCCCAAGATTGTCATTATCCGGGAACAGGTCGGTGAAGTGCCGGTGTCTCCCGATGGCCTGCTGGCGGTCGTCTCCGATAAACCGATCGACCTGCCTGTCCCGGTGCTCGATCTGAACGATGTCACGGGCGTGGCCGCCCTCATTATGAAGCGGTTTCCTCGCGTCGCGCATGAACTGGAGCCGTAACACGACGATCGTCCTGGCCCTTGTCGCCGGAGCGTTCGCCTTCGGCGGTCTCGCAATTCCTCTGACGAATCATCCGAAGTTTTGCGCCAGTTGCCACACCATCGCTCCCTCCTATGACAGCTGGGCCGCGTCGTCCCATAAAGAAGTCACCTGTGTGGCCTGCCATGTCCGGCCGGGCGTCGAGGGCTGGCTGCACGACAAGGCTTGGAACGGGACGAAGGATACCGTGACCTATCTCTTTGGCACGCCGACCGACGCGCACAATCTCAAGGCCAAGGTGGACTCGGACGTGTGCTTGAGCTGTCACCGGAATATTCTGCGGGTCTCCGAGATCGCGGCGCGGGATCTGCCTCCGCCGGTCAAGGAGGTGGGCTTGGTGATGAGCCATCGCGCCCACATGGACGCGTTCGGCGTCAGAGGGCAGGGCGAGGGCTGCACGACCTGTCATTCGGGGGTCGTGCACGAGAAGCCGATCAAGGGCTATCCCATCGTGATCCCGCGCGGGCATGTGTCGGCGGACAGCAAGCCCTGGAACCCCGAACATCCCGAGGGCACGTATCTCCGCGCGCGCGCCTTGTCCGATTGTTTCCGGTGCCATGACGGGAAAACCGAGCATCAGGGCAAGCCCATCAGCCGGAAGTGCGAGACCTGTCATCTTCCTGAAAAAATCAGCGCGGCGTTGTTTTAAATGATGCGCGAGACCTCCACGATGACGCAGCCTGTGCTCGATGTCCGCGATCTCACCAAACGGTTCGGCTCGTTCACGGCGGTGAACGGGATTTCGTTTACCATCAAGCCGGGAGAGATTCTCGGGGTGCTGGGGCCGAACGGGGCTGGCAAGACGACGACCATTCAAATGTTGCTGGGGCTGGTCACGCCGACGGCCGGATCGATCCGCATGTTCGGGCTGGATCTGGAGTCGCATCGGGAGGAGATTCTCCAGCAGGTCAATTTTTCCTCGACGTATATCTCCATGCCGATGTCCCTGACGGTGGCGGAGAACCTTCGGGTGGTGGCCCGCCTCTATGGGGTGGCGGATGTTGAACGGAAGATCGGCGAGATCGTCACGAAGCTGGAGATGGAAGAGTTTCGTGAGAAGGTGACCCGTAAGCTCTCCTCCGGGCAGATGACGAGGCTGACGCTGGCCAAGGCCTTGCTGACGGAGCCGAAGATTCTGTTTCTCGATGAGCCGACGGCGAGCCTCGATCCCGATATCGCGCATAAGATCAGGGCTTTGCTCAAGGAGGCGAGGCGAACGTCGGGGCTCAGCATCCTCTATACGTCGCACAATATGCAGGAAATGGAAGCCATGTCGGACCGCATCATTTTCTTGCAGCGGGGCAAGATCGTGGCCGAGGGTACGGCCGCCGAAATCGTCGCCCGGTTCGGGCAGGCAGATTTGGAAGAGGTGTTTCTCAAACTGGCCAGAGAATCGTCGTAAAGGAACGAACGGCTATGCAGGAATGGTTGGTACAGGGGGTGGTCGGGATCGTGGCCGGCGGGTTGCTGCTGAGCGCCTGTTGGGGATGGTATTGGCTGGTGGTCAGCCTGATCGGCTTCACGCGCGGGACCTGCCGCCGGCTGGCGGTGCTCAATAGTCTTGCCGTGGCGATGGCGCCGTTGCTGGTAGGCGGGGCGCTGCTGGCCCTCGCGGGGGGGCCTTGGCTGCTCACTGGGGCGTTTGCCGCAGGTTTGACCGTGGTGCCGCTGGCGCTCCTGGCCCTCGCCGCGCGCCGGGCGCCGGATGGGCAGCGGGCGGGATCCCATATGGTTGAAGGCGTGCGGCAGTTGCGAGCCGAACTGCTCGGCGCGCATCGAGGCTGTGGGGACTGCGGCGGGTGCGGCGACACCCATTCGCATGAGCACTGAGTCTGCATGAAGCTGCATCGCATCACGGCCATTCTGCTTCGCCACCTCTATCTCTATCGCCGGAGCCTGCCCCGGATGATGGAGATTTTCTACTGGCCGTTTCTCGATCTGGTCATCTGGGGATTCATTACCCTCTATCTGGCCCGCTATCAGACTCAGGTGCCGGGGTTCGTGACCTTCTTCCTCGGCGCGTTGATTCTCTGGGACATGCTCTTTCGCTCCCAGCAAGGGGTGACGATTTCGTTTCTCGAAGAGCTCTGGGCCCGCAACCTGATGAATCTGTTTGCGAGCCCGCTGAAGCCGGGCGAGTTTCTCGCCGCGACCATGATGATGAGCCTGTTTAAAGTGACCTGCGTGTCGATCGTGATGGCGGTCTGCGCCTGGCTGTTCTATGGATACAATATTTTTCTGATCGGCGTCTGGCTCTTTCCCTTCGTCGTGAGCCTTGTGGTGACAGGCTGGATCATCGGGGTCTTCACCACCTCGCTCATCATGCGGTTGGGCCAGGAGGCTGAAGTGCTGGCCTGGAGCATGGTGTTTTTGTTTCAGCCAATCTCCTGCGTATTCTATCCCATGGACGTATTGCCGGTCTGGCTAAAGGCGGTCGCCTGGGCGAACCCCGCGGCCCACATTTTTGAAGGCATGCGGGCGGTCCTCACGCCGGAGGGCATGCCGCTCATGCATCTTGCCTGGGCCTGCGGGCTCAATATCGCGCTGCTCGTCGCGGTCATCGCCTGGTTCCACCGCACCTTTGCGTATTGCAAAGAACAGGGGCTCTTAGTGCGCGTGGGCGAGTAGCGGCCGTCTCCCCTTGCTTCTTGCGTTTTTCTTGTGCCGATGGGCAAGCCGCCGTGATGAAATTGCCGGAGGATTTCTTGAGGGAAAGGCCATCCTGGCCATTTCATTGAGGGAAGCAGGGGGTGTTTGAGCAAGGGGAAAAACCCTGACATTGCTTGCCCTAAAGCCATTTGGCTCTATATGATTATAGCCCAACGCATGGTGCGTTGCCTCTTTGGCCGTCCTGGGCCATTGGGTCTGTCTGTAAAGCGCTGGCGGTTCACGCTCTCATGGAGTGCAGTCTCCCATGTCCAGTCTCTCTCTCCCGGTGCGCGGTGAATTGAAGATGGTTCCGAGCATCGGCGGGATCGCCGCTGCCGCAGTGGCGGTGTTCGTCGCGGACTGGCTGACGCCGCTCGGTGTGCTGGTGTTTATCCTGTATGTGCCGTTGTGCCTGGCTTGTCTTTGGATGGCGAGTGAGCGCCAGGCCGTGTTCATGGCTGGGTTCTGCTCGGTCTTGATGATCCTTGGATTATTTCTCTCCCCGCCTGGTGTTCCCTTTGTCTGGGGGATCTTCAACCGTTCACTGGGGCTTGCGTCGTTATGGGGGGCGCTCTGGGCCGGCGTGACGTTTGGGAGGCGTACCGAGCAACTGGCCGATGCCTTGCGGCAGTCGGAACAGGAGCAGAAGGCCATTGCCGAGCGTGAGCGGACACGGGCTCAGCAACTGAAGCGGCTGTCAGAGGTAAGCCTGGCCTTGTCCGGTGATCCCGGGGACGTATTCGAGCAGGCAGTGCGGGCGATCGGCGAGTTATTCGAGGTGCCGGTTGTATGTCTCTCGGAGATTGTCGGTCAGGAGCTGAAGTTCAAAGCCGTGTATGTCAAGGGGCAGGTGTTTCGAGACGCCGGCGGATGCCCGATGGCCATCACGCCCTGCGCCACCGTCGAGGTGACCAAAGACTTGCGCGTCTTTGACCGTGTTATCGAACGGTTTCCTGAGGCGTCGTTTTTGAAAGACCACCAGGCCTATGCCTATTGCGGATTTCCCGCGCTGGATGGTGAGGGCCATGTCGTGGCCGTGACCTGTCTGCTGGACGACAAGCCGCATGCATTTACCGAAGACGATCAGGCGCTGCTGCGCGCGTTTGGCCAGCGCATTGCTATTGAGGTCGAACGAAGCCGGCATCTTGCCGAGCGCAAGCAGGCGGAGGCGCGGCTGTGGCAGCAAGAGCGCCAATTGCAGGCGCTGGTGACGTCGCTGGACGATGTGGTGTTCGAGTTCGACGAATACGGCACCTATCTCAATGTATGGACCGGGAATGAGAGTTTGTTGTTTAAGCCCAAGGGCGAGATATTGGGGCGAACGATTGAAGAAGTATTAGGGCGTGAATCCGGCCGGCCGTTCATGGAGATGCTGGCGCGGGTTTCGGCCGGCGGAACGATGGAGGAGGTGGAGTATCCTCTTGAAGTGCCCGGCGGGCGGCGGTGGTTTGAGGCCAGGACCAGCCTCATTGCCTCGGAGGATCGTAGAACGAACACCGTAGCGATGGTGGTTCGTGATATTACCGATCGCAAGGCGGCTGAGGACGCGTTGCGGGTGAGCGAGGAGCGGGTGCGGTTGGCCCTAATGGCATCCCAACAGGGGATTTTCGACCTTGACCTGCGAACGGGGAACGCAGAAGTGAGCAATGAATACGCGACGATGCTGGGCTACGATCCGGCTACATTCAAGGAAACCAACGCACAGTGGGCAGCGCGGATGCATCCCGAGGACCGGGAAAAGGTCTATCGAATCTACGAGGCCTATATCCGAGGAGAGAATCCAACCTATGAAGTGGAGTTTCGGCAGCGCATGAAGTCCGGCGAATGGAAGTGGGTGCTCTCCATCGGCAGCATTGTCGAACGGGATGCGGAAGGGCGTCCGCTGCGCATGCTGGGGACCCATACGGACATCTCGGAGCGAAAAGAGCGGGAGATGGCGTTGTGTGAGGCCGACGCGAGGCTGCAAGAGGCGCAAGCCATGGCGAAACTCGGCAACTGGGAATTAGACCTGGTGTCGAATCGGCTGTTCTGGTCGGACGAAATTTTCCAGATCTTTGAGATCGACCAGACGAAGTTTGCGGCATCCTATGAGGGGTTTCTCAACGCCATTCATCCCGACGACCGGGCGATGGTGAATGAGGCCTATTCGCAGTCGGTGCAGAACCGTACTGCCTACATGATTATGCACCGGCTGCTGATGCGGGACGGACGGGTCAAGCATGTGATGGAGCGGGGCGAGACGTTTTACGATGCGTCTGGGCAGCCCTTCCGCTCGGTGGGCACGGTGCAAGACATCACCGAGCAGCGGCTGGCGGAATTGCAGGTCGCGCAAGCGCTCCAGGAAAAAGAAATGCTGCTGCGCGAGATCCATCATCGCGTGAAGAACAACCTGCAGCTCGTGTCGAGTCTGCTCTACTTCCAATCGAAGAAAGTCCGGAGCGATGAAGACCTCGCGGTGATTCGCGAGCTGCAGGACCGGATCACCAGCATGATTCTGGTGCATGAGAAGCTCTATCGCTCCGGCGATCTGGCCCATATTGCGTTCGGCGACTATGTGCGGGCCTTGGCGGAGAGCATTGGCCGTTCGTATGAGCGGATGCGTGGGAAGGTCGAGGTTCTGGTTGACGCGCAGCCGGTCACCTTGCCGGTGGAGCTGGCGCTGCCGGCTGGGCTGATCGTGAACGAGCTGCTGACGAACGCGTTCAAATATGCTTTCCCCAAGGACGGCAGCGGCGAGGTGCGGGTGCAGGTGCTGAACGGCGATGGCCAGGTGGAGATTGCGGTTGAGGACACGGGCGTGGGGCTGCCGGACGGGTTCGAGCTTCAGACGTCGGCCACGTTCGGCATGCAGCTGATGCGCGGGCTGGCCGCGCAAGTCGGAGGCGCGATCACATTTGAGAGCGGGCGCGGGACGGCGGTGCGGCTGACGGTGCCGCTGCCGGAGTGAGGCCACGCATCGCGGGGTATGACTGGGGCAGTCTTGGAGGAAAAGGAGTCGCACGATGGATAAACGGCGCGTATTGATCGTCGAAGATGAAACGTTGATCGCGATGGAGCTGGCGGACCGCCTGGAGCGCCAATACTATACCGTCTGCGGTCTCGTCGCGCGTGGCGAAGAGGTGATCAGCCGGATCGAGGAGTTTCGCCCGGATCTCATTCTCATGGACATCAATCTGGCCGGTGCGTTGAGCGGCATCGAGACGGCTGCGGCATTGCGGGATCTGGTTGATGTGCCGGTCGTATTTTTGACGGCCTATTCCGACGCCGAGGCGATCGAGCGGGCGGCGAAGACCTCGCCCTATGGGTATTTGCTCAAGCCCTTCAACGAATCCGAGGTGCGGGCGACGATCGAGATGGCGCTGCACCGGCATGCGATGGAGCGGCTTGTGCGGGAGAGCGAGCGCCGCTTGCGGGCGCTGTTCGATCAGGCGGCCGTGGGTGTGGCGGAGATCGACAGCCGGACGGGCCTGTTTGGCCGCGTCAACCAGCGGTACCGCGACATTTTCGGGTATGCGCCTGATGCCCTGAGCCTGGACGATATTCGATTGGAGACCGATCCCGATGCCGCGCAGGCCGAGCGGCAGCGCATGGCGTCGTTGCTGGATGGCCGTGTCAGGGAATATACGCTGGAGAAGCGGTGTGTCAGGCCGGATGGGCGGACGGTGTGGGTGCACGTGACGGTCTCCCCCCTGTGGGCGCCAGGAGAAGCGCCCTCGTCGTACGTGGCGATCGCGCAAGATATTACGGAACGCAAACAGCTGGAGGCGCAACTCCTCCAGGCGCAGAAGATGGAGGCGCTCGGGCGGCTCGTTGGCGGCATCGCGCACGATTTCAACAATCTGCTCACGGGCATCAATGGCAACGCGGAATTGGTGCTGGGTCAATTGGAGCCCTGGAATCCGATCCGTCCCAGGCTGGAAACCATCAGGGGCGCCGGTGAGCGCGCCGCCAAGCTGACCAAGCAACTGTTGACCTTCAGCCGGAAGCAGGTGGTGCAGCCGGAGGTGCTGGAGGTGAACAGCCAGGTGCACAAGTTCGCCGACATTCTCGCGCGGCTGCTCGGGGAGCGGATCCGGCTGGTGCTGACGCTGGCTCCCGACGCCGGATCGGTCAAGGCCGATGCCGGCCAGCTCGATCAAGTGCTGTTGAATCTGGCGACCAACGCCCGCGACGCTATGCCGGATGGCGGGGTATTGACCATCGAAACGATGCTGGTGAAGGGAGATGAGCCGAAGGTGCGGTTGGTGGCCAGGGACACCGGCCACGGCTTTTCCGACGATGTGCGGGCGCGTCTCTTCGACCCGTTCTTTACCACGAAGGAACAAGGGAAAGGCACGGGCTTGGGGCTCTCGATCGTGTACGGCATCGTCTCGCAGCATGGCGGCACGATCGAGGTGGAGAGCGCCCGCGGCCGCGGCACGGCGTTTACGATCACGTTTCCCAGAGTCGCGGCGGCAGCCGCTGCCGAACCCGCGCCGCAGCCGGCCGGGCCGCCGGTGCCGACGGTGTTGCTGGTGGAAGATGAAGCGATCGTGCGGGATATCGCCGCGCAAATGCTGACGATGCAGGGCTATCAGGTGCTGGAAGCCGCCAGCGGCGCCGAGGCGCTTCAGCGGGCGGAGGCCTTTGCCGGGCCGATCCATCTGCTGCTGACCGATGTGCTGATGCCCGGGATGAACGGGCGCGAATTGGCCGATCGGCTGAAGACGGTCCGGCCCAATCTTTCGGTGGTGTTCATGTCCGGCTATAATCAGGACGAGTTGTTGCGCCAGGGCATCACGGGCTGTTCGATGATGTTCGTGCCCAAGCCCTTTACGTCGGAGTCGCTGGTGCAGGCGGTCAAGGGGGCCTTGAGCGCCCAGGCCAAGCTGGCGGCCTTGTTTGCTATTGGGACAGGCGTGTGGTAGGGTGGAAGCACTTTACCGTACGGGCCTCACGGTGAATCGTTCAGGTATAGCAGGCCCGCAACGATGTTGCCTTAACCGGGAATTTCGTCGGAAGTCAGACCTAAGTCGCCGCACCGTTTGCGTCTTCGGCCCGCTCCTTCCTCCGTCACTCGAGTTCAAGACAATATCAACTTTCTAAAGGAGGAACCCACATGGGTTCGAAGATCTATGTCGGTGGGTTGCCGTACGCGGCGACTGAGCAGCAATTGAGTGAACTGTTTGCGGCGCATGGCGCGGTGGAATCCGCCCGCGTCATTACAGACAAGTTCACGGGGCAATCACGGGGCTTCGGCTTCGTGGAGATGGCCTCTGATGCAGAAGCCCAAGCGGCGATTACGGCGTTGAACGGCACCGATTTCGGCGGCCGGACCTTGACCGTCAACGAAGCGCGTCCGCAAGAGCCCCGCACTGGCGGCGGCGGTGGTGGTGGACGTGGCGGATTTGGCGGCGGCGGGGGCCGGAGCGGCGGCGGGGGCAAGCGCGATCGCTGGTAGTCCCAACGATACGATAAGCCTGGAAGGGGTTGCTATCGCAGGATAGCAACCCCTTCTGTTTTTGCGGCCTGTCTTGTCATTTGAATCGCGGGGATGATAAGAGAGCGGCGTTCGGATGGCCGGTCTGACGAAGGGAGCAAGCTGGTGAGCCCTCAGGGAGTCGTGCAATCGTCATCGGTGGCGCTAGCGGATCTGCAGTCGTTTTCCTTCCGCACAAGCCCCGTGCTCGTGGTCGAAAACTTCTGGTCCGCGGAGGAACGCCGGTTCTTTCGCGAGGCTATGAATCAAGCGGCCTGGAAAAGCCTGTCGGATCTGCCGAACGTGCGGGAGGACTTTCCCGATTCGGGCAATTGGGCGAAGGCGGAGATCGGTCCCGCCCAAGGGCAGCGCTTTCTCTCACGGCTGCAATTGCCCTGTATCCAGCAGCATATGGAATCGTTTCCGAACATCATCGGGCGCCACATGGGCTTCAGTTACTATTCCTATTCCGCCGGCGACTGTCTGCTCACACATGACGATACCGATCAGGGGCATCCCATGAGCGGACGGCGGCCACCGCAGCGCCGGATTGCGGTCGTCAGTTATTTCCATGAGGAGTGGCAGTCGGATTGGGGGGGAGAGTTGATCGTCTATGCCACGAGGCCGGCCCACACCGCCGAGAAGCCGGCGCTCGATATCACCCATTGCATCGAGCCGCGTCCCGGCTCGCTGGTCATGTTTACCGTGCCGCGCTTTCACCGCGTGTGCCGTGTGGACCAAACCGCCGGACAGCACCGGCGTCTCTCCATTGCCGGTTGGTTCATGACCGAGCATCCCTAGCAGGATGCTGAAAAAGTCCGCCAGCGGCGTTCTCAGGAATCGTGAAACGTGAGGCGTGAAAGGTGAAACGAGGGGAAGTCCCGAGCGGCGGCCTTGCCGCGGAACGGCGCGTCTCGGCGCGCCGGGGGGGGGGGGAGGGTGAGAACCGTGGCCTTTTTGATCATCCTGCGATTACTCTGAACCACTCCCGTGTCTGCTCCATTCATCGATGCAGAGCGTTTCTACGCGAGTTTTTCCGCAGTCTGCTAGACGGGGCCAGCCAGAATTTCCACCGCTGCCATACCGTGTGAGCCACGCAAACGGAGCGCGCAGAAGGATTAGTCGAACCAGGCCACGTCACCCGAGGCGTTGCCCGAATCTGCGGTGAGGGCCGGCGGGGGATTTTGCAGGGTGTCACGGATGGCGTGGAGCAGAATGTCCTTCTTCAAGGGCTTGTGGAGGAAGGGCAGCCCGCCGTGCTTGATCGCATGTTTGGAGAGTTCTTCTTCCGAGACTGCAGACATCAGCACGATTCTCAGCCCTTTCCGAATCGCGGCGGCTTTGACTGCCAGGACGTTGCCATTCACGTGTGGGAAGGCGTTCGTGCTCGTGGCCATTTCAAAGTCCGGGGGAGGAAGGAATAAATCCGTGAGCAGAAGGTCGATCGGCCCCTGATGCTGTGTGCAGATTTTGAGTGCCTCCCGGCTTCCTTCCGCGCCCAAGACCGTGAAGCCCGCTTGCTCCAAAAACTGGCGGCATAGCGATACCATTGAGGAATCGTCATCGACGACGAGGATTGTAGGTGCTGCGGGCGGCGATTGGGCTTCGGCCATAAGCCCCTCCCTTCAAGTTTCTGCCATCATAAAGAGAGTTGTATAAAGTTGCGAGAAAAACTTGTATTCTCGCAAGGCAGGAGCGGCCTGGCAGGCGTGACGGTGAG
This sequence comes from Nitrospira sp., assembly GCA_035968315.1. NCBI lineage: Bacteria > Pseudomonadati > Nitrospirota > Nitrospiria > Nitrospirales > Nitrospiraceae > Nitrospira > Nitrospira sp. The sequence continues at coordinate 262,336 of JAVYIN010000003.1, read as the reverse complement.
GGAAGATTCCGGCCGTGCGCCGAGTTAGTCTCCGGCTGAGGCCGATCGTGCCTTGAGTTGGTCGAGGCGGTGGCGATCGAGCGAGACGAAAATCGATTTGTCCTGTGTGACGGTGACCGCCCCGGCTGCCTGCCCCTTCGCCTTCTTGACCCATTTGCGCTTGGTATAGATGACGTCGCCTTTCCCGCTTTTCTTCAGATCGCTGTAGAGCAGTGCGAGCGTGGCCGCATCGCGGAGGGTTTCGATCGGAGCCTCGGCCCCCTTGTCCAGCCGCACGACGACATGAGAGCCCGGTGTTCCGCGGGCGTGCAGCCACAGGTCTTCGCTTTTGGCCAGGCCAAAGGTCAGCTCGTCGTTCTCGCGCGCGTTGCGCCCGACAAAAATCTGGAGGCCGTCCGACGACGTAAAGCGGCGGAAGGGGCCGGACTTTGCCGGCGGCTTCTGGCCGATAGCTGGCGGCCGGTGGCGAGCAGGCGCGGGAGCGGAGGCAGCGGGCGGCTGCCACGTGCCTTGCTCGATGGCCGTCAGTTCACGGCGGAGCGCCTCGAACTCCTGTTCCCCTTGGGCAATGCGCGGGCCGAGTTCCCGTTGAGCCGTGTCGTATTTGCGTTGCTTCCGGAAGTAGTCGTCCATATTGCCTTGCGCCGACTTGGTCGGATCAAGCGGAATGGTGATCTGCGGAAGGGCTTCGTCAAAATAATCCACGACCGTCACGGCCTCTTGTCCCTTTTTGATGACGCCCAGATTGGCTTTGAGCAATTCCCCGTAGCGCGCGTAGTTCCGGTACTTGTCGGCCTTGGCGAGGTCCGCATGCCAGGCGTCGATGCGCCGGCGCTGCTTCTTGAGCGCTTTCTTGAGGTGCTGGGCGCGCGCGTCTTTCAGCGCGGCTGACGCATCCGTCGATTCCTTGTCCTGATAGTGCGCTTCAATGGCCGCGGAGAGACTGAACGGCGAATCTCCTGTCGTGGGGAAGCGGGGCACGCGCTCGCGATGGCCCGCGCCTCCCGGTGCGGAGGGCCACTGATAGGGCTGCCCACACAACGCCTTCGAACGATTCAGGTCGGTGAGGAGCCGGCCGTCGGCATCGAGCACCAACAGATTGGCGGTATGACCGGTCAAGGCGGCGACCAAGCGGACCGGGCCTTCTTTCGCGGTCAGGCTGATAGTGACGATACGGTCGTTCGATTCCTGGCGGAGGCCATCGATGCGCGCCCCTTGCAGATGGGCCCGCAGGTATTGGCAGAAGGCCGGCGGCGCCGGGGGATTCTGCAGGGGCTGTGTGACCAGGTGCAGGCGGGCGGCGGAGGGGTTGGCCGATAGCAAGAGGCGGTGGGTGTGGCCCGGCGTCCGAATTTCCAGCACGATGGTGCGCGGGGCCGGTTGATAGACTTTTTGAATCCAGCCTTCGGTCAAAGCCGGAGCCAGCTCCGCGACAACGTGGCTGATTTCTATGGCGGTCAGTGACATGCGAACGTCGGCCCCTCTCCATTTCCGTCCCATGGGGCCAATTCGGTCACATGGGTGCCAGGCGAATGGTTGCCTGGAGAGGTCCACTCTACGATTCACCGCAAAAACCCGCAAGAGTGTTGGTGGTGAAACTGGCATTATGATTGCTTTCCCTTTTGAGGCAAGCGCGCTTTCGGCACGCTGCCAGACGGTGAGAAGGGGGCGCGTGAGGCAGTGGGCGGTCACCATCATCAGGAGGTGCGCGATGACGTGCACGAGATGCCAGGGCCTCATGGTTGTCGATGATCTGGTCGATCTTCAGGAAAGCTGTCTCCCGATGTGGATGCGCGGGTTGCGCTGCCTGTCCTGCGGAAATATCGTCGATCCGCTCATCGTGCGCAATCGCATGATGCAGCGCTCCGGCTCGTTGCGGCTGCTCAAGACCGGGCTGCGGCTTCCGGCCTTTGCAACCTCGGTGAACGCCACGGCGTGATCGGACCAGGGCGGATCTGACGAGGGGCAGAAAAGCCTGTCGCCGTTGTCCTCGCTGAAAACCGTGCGGGATATCTCTTGCGCGGCGGTCTGCTCGCTGCCCTGCCTCGTTCTCTCCTTGCAGCCTCGTTCTTCCTGCGATACAGTCGCCCCCTCTGCTTGACCCACCCACGAGGTTGCCATGTCTTTACTGGATGCACAAATTTTGACCCGACTGACCGGAGAGCTTCGTGTGTCGATGCGGCGGCTGCTTCAGGACCTCTGTCGGGAGCTGCAAGACGATTATCCGGAGCTGGCCTCACAGCTTGCGTTCCCGACCGGCTACGCGGAGTTTCTCAGCCGCTCACTCAAGGCGGAGCAGTTGTCCAATTGGAAAGTCGTGGGATGGATCGAGGCGCTGAACGATTGGGTCTACTTCCTGGATATTTGGCAGCAGTGGCGAGGGGAATCCGACCGCCGGGAGTTTGCCGAACAATTGTTCGCCGAATGCCAGGAGAAGTTTTTCGAGAACAGCTATCTCGATGAGCTGTTTCCCAACGGCAAGCCGCAGACCGGTGGATTGGACCGGAGATTGGCTGGTCTTTGCAAACGACTCGCCCAGGAGATTGCACAGGAGTCGCTGTGGCTCGATCCTGCGGCGGCGGTGGCCTGGTGCCGCGCCCGCAATATGCCGCACTGGGACGTGCCAGGAAGCCTCGCGCAAAACTTTGAAAAAGCGGAAGCGGCCGGCACGGTGCCCCTCGGTGTCGCGGGGGATTGCTGCGAGGCGCCGCTCGCGCTGAAACGCGCGCTGGCGCAGGCCGCCGGTCGAGCGACGTTCCGAGTCGATGCGCAGGGGATTGCCATAAAGGCCGGGCGCAGCCTCTCGCCGGTCTGGTCCGCTCTTGGCGGGCAGGCCCAGTGGCATTGGGCCCTGCGTCCGGCCGCGGTGGCGCTCTGTACCACCTATGGCGCGGTCACGGTCGGCCCGACCTTGGCCTATGGGAAAGACCGCCAGCCACGGAAGGTGGTGGGCACGGACCCGGCGCAGGTCGAGCGGATCCAACGCGCCTGGGAAACGATTCACGACGCCTGGCCGGAAGGGCATGAGGTCTTGGCGCTGCTGACGTCCTATATCGTGCCGCTGAATGCGAACGGCGTCGTCAGTTTCAGCTATCGTCACAGGCCGGGCCTCTCCTTCATCAACTGTTTCGAGCGGGACAATCTGGATCTGATCGACGACCTGATCCATGAAAACAGCCATCACCATTTGAATCTGCTGCTGCGCAAGCATGTCATGTATCGCGGCGACCACAATCAGAAGATCTTCTACTCGCCCTGGCGGCGGAGCCTGCGCCCGCTGCGCGGGATTCTGCATGCCTCCTTTACCTTTACGATGGGGGCGATGCTGTTCGAGCGCTTGTCTGTGTGGGGCGAGGGGCTGGCGGCGGCGTGGCGCCAGGCAGGTTTAACGACACGCGACTTGGTCAGGGCGCGGTTTCGTTGTTTGGAAGAGGTGGAGTCGGTGCGGTATTCCCTCCAAGACCTGCACTATGCGGATCATCACCTGGGCTGGCTCACCGGCTCAGGCCGCCGCATGGTTGGTCAGCTGACAGAGGCGATCGATCAGGTGGAAGGCAGCATCGCGCCCCACCGCAAGGCCGTGCTGCAATCCAAATTCGGCCCAGCCCTCCGGCGGCATAGTAAGGAGCTTCAACAGGCTCGCCAGCTCTTCGGGCCGGTGAGATTGGGGGAGGTGTGAGTGCACGTGTGTTTCTGAGTGGATGTTGCTTCATCATGCTATGCAAACTCAGAAGTTGGGTAGGAGAAAGCAAAGGTTGGAGTCGGCACTGCTCGGATGAAAACGGCAATCAATTGGATTCTAAACACTATTGGATCTGTGTTGAAAAGGCTTGTGAGAGGAATGTCCTTCGACGTGCAACCGGCACGGTATCCTCGTATAATACACGGTATCCTTGGAGTGATGTGTTTTGCCGGAGGTGACTAATGGGAGAAAAAGCGGCTGTCCTTAAATTGCTCGAACAGTTGCCGGAAGAAGCCACGCTCGAAGACATTCAGTATCACTTGTACGTGCTCCAAAAGATCAAGGCCGGGCAAGAGGCTGTGGAGAGCGGACATGTCATCCCGCACGAGGATGTCATGCGTGAGCTGGCAGGATGGCTCGCATAGTCTGGTCGTTCGTTGCGCGCGACGACCTCAAGGCCTTGGTGGACTTCATCAAAGCTGACTCCCCCGGCTACGCTCAAACTTTTGGATTGCACATTCAGCAGCGTGTTGAACAATTGCGGCAGTTCCCTGAATCCGGACGGAAAGTTCCAGAAGATAAACGCGGCATCTATCGGGAACTCATCGTGGGAAACTACCGGGTGGTGTATCGAGTCGATGGGGATACCGTAACCATTGTGACGCTCATCCACGGTGCACGCCTGCTTCAGTTGTAAGTCATTCTTTTCGGCGTCACGAGAGGCGGCGGTAAAGGTCCGCATTTTTTTCAAGCACTCGTGGTGCTGTGCTTTGAAAGAGTTCGTCGGGTTGGGCTATCCAGTCGCGGACACAAAGTCTCACCATCTGCTCCACGGTTAAGCCCTCGTCCCCACTCAGGTTTTTCAGCCGCCGCATTTCTTCCTCTGAAAGAGAAGTTGTGAGTGTTGGCATGACGGTTCCTTTGTAAGGAAGCTGGGTTTCGAATAGGGGAAGTATAGGAGAAAGGATTCGTGTGGGGAAACTTGTGAAAGCCCTCCGCCGCCCCGTCAAAAAGCTCAACCAGGTGTGCCAGCTTTTGGACCCTGTGTGGTAAGTGGGGCGTGAAAATAGATTGGAGCGGTTCCTCCCACCGATATTGATTCTCCAACTTATTCTCGCAAGAAAACATTCGCAAACCGTTCCCAATCTTCGTCCGATATTTTGGTGGAAACTTTTGAATTGGGAATTCTCACCGAGAAATCACTCGCAATCCTTTTTAGCATAACTCTAGCCATGCTTCGGGCGTAATCTCGTGGGGCAGTCTCGCCCAGAGGATCGTGGTACATCCTCAGCGTGTTGCTTGGAATCCGAAATCGTTCTTTGCCATGCTGGTCTCTTGTCAGATGGAATGGGAGAGGGACGGGATAACGGGCTTCAGTGTGGGCTGCCTCTAAGCCTTTCAAAAGGTCATCTTCCGAATAGGGACGAGGCGCCGTATACGCTGGCAGTATTCCTCTCGATTGCAGACATCTCACCATACGAAAAAGGTTGTGGTTAAGAGATTTGGCTATTCTGTCGATTTCCTTCAACGCAGATGCATCGTTCAATTTCTCCCAGCGCGCTGAAGATTTCCCGATGTGGTAAGCCTTGCAGATTTTTTCCAGACCTTGATGGCAATAGAAAATGCTGTGCCTGTGCCATCTATCCTCTAACTCGAAGCTCAGATAGAAGTCTTCAATGCCTGATTTTATCCATGTTTGGAGTATTTCTTGCCTGTCCAGGCCAGGAGTCTTTTTGAGACCTAAGTCTTTAGGTGCTTCATCTGCTTGCATGATGATACTCGGATATCCTTTCGGATAGGCTGCTCAAAAAGGCTATCCAGCAAGGCCGCAAGGAGTGGGGCGACTGAGGCGTACCCGAGAGGGTACGTCGCAGGGAGGCACACGACTGAGAACGCCGCTGGGGGCCTTTTTCAGCAGCCGTTATGGCTCCACCACCACATCCACAAATGCCGGCAGTGAGTCCGCCCCTTTCTTATCCGTCACGCGCAGTTTGAAGCGGTAGGTGCGTTTTTCGGAGACGGTCGGCGCGAGGAAGGACGCCTCGGCATTGTTCACGTCCAGCAGGGGGACTTTGCTGCCGCGGATCTGGCTCCAGGCATAGTACAGGGCTTCGCCTTCCGGATCGCGGCTCTTCAAGCCGTTCAGCTTCACCTTCATGCCGGCTTTCACCGTCTTGTTCGGCCCTGCATCGGCCACCGGCGGTTCATTCGGCTCGTCGTTCACGGTCACATTCACATCGAGCGAGGCCTGCTTGCCCCGGTTGGTTACGGTAAGAGTCGCTTTGCCGTTGCCGACGATCTGCAGCATCCCGTCATTCAGGACCTTGATGACGTTGGCGTCAGAGCTGTGGTAGCTGGTGCCGCTGGATGGCGTGGGGATCGGGCGCACGATGCCGTCGGCGAATTCGCCCACGACCGGCAGCTCGAAGATCTTGCCCATCGAGTCAACATGACCGAAGGCCGAGGATTGTCCAGCGCGTCCCAGTTGCAACGGCTTGTCGGTCTCGAAGTCGATGGTCTGCAGTGCTGCGTCCGGCTCCACCTTCACGATGACTTCGTCGAACACGGTTCGGGTACCCAGGCGTCCGCGTGAGATTTCCGCCACGGCCAAGAGGCGCATCGGTCCCACGGCTTCTTTCGGGACTTTCAACGTGCCGCCGAACGGTGGGGTCTGGTCGAATCCGGACGAGAGGGCGGCCACCGCAACGACCGGCGCGCCGGTGATGCTGTCTTTCTGCGAATACTTGTCATCGGCCAGCTTGTCCTGTTGTGGCATGGTCGAGGCGTCGGAGTCGTCCTGCTGCACGAGGGTGTCGGCCTGTTCCCCGTACCAGTAGTAGCGGACTTTCACGATGGCGGTGTCTGCGCCGAGGTCGACCTGGGCGGTGACGGTTTGCCCCGACTTCAGCCTGGCGCCGTCGGTGGGTGAAATAATCTTGAAGGCCCAGGCCTGTTCTGACGGGGCGCCGAGGAGCAGAGCCAGCGCGAAGACGGCGGCTGTCACTCCCTCCGTTTTACGTTTCACGTCTAACGCTTCACGCGGCACGGGTCACCTCGTCAGGTGGAAGGGCACATCCGTCAGCACGACGCGATCCTTGAACAACAGCGCCGCTTTGAGCATGAGGGCTCGTTGGTTGTGCAGGATATTTTGCCACCAGCGAGCGGGGAGAATTTCCGGGATCACGACGGTGACCCAGGTGTCCGGTTCTTTTTCGAGAATTTCTTCGATGTAGTCGAGCAGGGAGCCGAGGACGGAACGGTAGGGAGAGGGGAGGGCAATGAGATTCACGCCGCAGCCCCATTGCGCCCACTGAATTTCGATCTTGGCCGTTTCTTCGGGGTCGAGGTCAACGAGCACGGCCCGCACTTCCCCCGGACGGCTGCGCGCATAGTCGACGGCGCGCACGACGGCGCGGTTCACGCCGCTAATCGGCAGGACCACGATGTTGCGCCGCGGCATGGGTGGCCGGGCACCCCGGCGGTCCAAGGTAATTTGTTCGGACACGGCTTTGTAATGCGAGCGGATGCCGCGAAACATCATGATGAAGAGCGGGATCAGCACGATCACGATCCAGGCGCCATGCATGAACTTGGTGCTGGCGATAATGATCGTGGCAATGGCCGTGGTCAGGGCTCCAACGCCATTGATGGCGAGCTTCGTTTTCCAGTGGGGCCCCCGCTTGATGAGCCAGCGCTTGACCATCCCGGCCTGCGACAGGGTGAAGGAGAGGAACACGCCGACGGCGTACAGCGGGATCAGGGCGTGGGTATCGCCTTGAAACAAGACAATCAAGAGGCAGGAGAAGACTCCGAGGATGATGACACCGTTTGAAAAGACCAGACGGTCCCCCATCACGGCCATCTGGTGCGGCATGAAGCTGTCTCGCGCCAGCAATGAGGCGAGGCGGGGGAACCCGGCAAAGGCGCTGTTCGCCGCCAAAATAAGAATCATCATCGTCGTGGCTTGAACCAAATAGTAGAACGCCCCCTCGCCGAAGATGGCGCGGGCGACCTGCGAGATGACGGTCTCGCTTTCTTTCGGGATCACGCCGAGATGAAACGCCAGCGTGCTGATTCCCATGAAGAGCGTCGCCAAGACGGCGGCCATTACGCCCATGGTGATCGCCGCATTTTTCGGTTCGGGCGCGCGGAAGGCGGAGACGCCGTTGGAAATCACTTCGACGCCGGTGAGCGCGGTACATCCGGAGGAGAAGGCGCGAAGGATCAGGAAGATCGACAGCGATTCGACGGCGGCTTGACCGGCGAGATCCGGGGGGGTGACCGGCATCAGTTGCCCCATGATCAGTTGCCCGCCGCCGATGCCCAGCATGAGCAGGAGTGCGCCGATGAACAGATACGTCGGGATGGCGAAGAATTTCCCCGATTCCCGCACGCCGCGAAGATTGACCAGCAGGACGGCGACAATGGCGAAGACGCCCAGCGCCGTGCGATGGGGAAACAAGCTCGGGATGGCCGAGGTGATCGCCGCAATGCCTGCCGCGACGCTGACGGCGACCGTGAGCACATAATCGATCATGAGGGAGGCGGCCGCGGTCAGTCCGGGCCACTCGCCCAGATTCGATTTGGACACGATATAGGCGCCTCCGCCTTCGGGATACTCGAAGATGATCTGTGAGTAGGACACGGTGAGGATGGCCAGGAGCAGCACGATCATGAGACTGATCGGAATTGAAAACTGGGCGAAGGCGATGCTGGCCGGCACCAAGACGAGGAGGATTTCTTCTGTCGCGTAGGCCACGGACGAGAGGGCGTCCGATGAAAAGACGGCCAGGGCCAGGGTTTTCGAGAGCCGTTCGTGCGCGGCTTGCGCCGTTTTCAGCGGGTCGCCGACGAGCCAACGTTTTATAATCATGGGTGCATTATCGCACAATCCGAGAACGGAGGAAAAAGATGAGGGCCTAGGCGGGATAGGCCTAAATGCCCAAATCCCCCGATGGACGCCGCCGCCCTCGCTACCAGTCTCGCCATGAGTGAATTCGGAAAAATTCCTGAGGCCTGTACGCTGGCCTTGCGTCATGGCCTGAGCGGGTATGACTGTCCAAAGGGGTTGACACAGACTTTCAAGTTCAGTATCGTGCGGCCTCCCCGCGAGGGGGGCCGTGTGTTCGTTTGTACAATGGAGCCTACTATGTAAACCGCAGTCGTTACATTCCGTGTCATAGGTTTTATTTCTGCATCGTTCATCATAACAAGGAGGCCGGTCCATGTTATTTCGTACGGTACGGGGTAGTGTACCTACCCGCATGCTCGGCATGATGGCAGCGGTAGCCCTGTTCGGGGCTCCGCTGGCATCGGCTGAGACTTCCAGTTCAGCTGGTCACGCGACGCATCAAGTCGCGATGAATCATCAGCTTCCCGCGTGGGCGGAACAACTCAAAGGTCAGACGATCGTCGAAGACGCGATGTCCGGAAAGGGCGAGCGGTCGTCGATGGTCGAGCAGCAGCATCAGCGAATCATGGAGCACATGAGCCAGGATCCGCAGGTGCAAGGCGTCAACACCGGCATGTACAACACCCAGTCCATGATGCACCAGTACGGTGCGGGCGGGCAGGACATGTTGCTGGTGTCCGATCCGCGCGTTGAGCCGGTGGCCATGACCGGCGGCGGCAAGTGCCCCGCGACGGCGCCGGTGAAGCAGTACAACGTGTCCGCGATCAACGTCGAGATTACCTTGAATCAGTGGCTCGATTTCTATCCGGGCTACATGTACGTGCTCGATGAGAACCTCGACAAGGTCCGTGCGGAAGAGGCGACGAACAAGGCCGCGCGCGAGAAGGAAGGTTTCGATCCCGGAGCCATCATTCCCGGCGTGCAAGCCCAGTGGATTCAACCCCTGACCATCCGCGCCAACCAGGGCGATTGCCTCAAGATCAAGCTGAGCAACAAGCTGGAAGGCGGCGAAGAGGTCAGCCTCCACATCCATGGTTCATCCATGGTGGTGAGCGCGACGGGCGCCGCGGCGACCACGACGAACTCGGATACGATCGTCGCCAAGGATAAGAGCGGCGATTTCGAGTGGTACATCCACCCGAACACGCAGGAAGGCGTGCGCCAGTTCCATACGTTCAGCAACGACCGTGAGCTCACGGTCATGGGCATGTTCGGGTCCTTCGTCGTCGAGCCGCGCGGCTCGTCCTACTGGGAAGCCCTCGGCAGCGGGGATGCGACCCCCGCCAGCAGCGGCTGGCAGGTCATGATCAAGAACGGCACGGGCCCGGATTTCCGCGAATTCGTGCTCTACTACCATGAAGTCGGTGATGAGGCCTTCCGTCCGCTGAACAAGAAGGGTGACTTCTTGCCGCAGCGCGATCCGTTGACGGACGCCTATCGTCCGGGTGGCCGCGCGATCAACTATCGCAGCGAGCCCTTCGGCATCAACAATATGCATGTGCAGCACGAGTACTTCGGCTTCGAGGATGAGTCGATGGGGTACAGCTCCTATACGTTCGGCGATCCGTCGCCGACGATCCCCCGCTCCTACATCGGTGACCCGGCGAAGTTCCGCCTGGTGCACGGTGGATCGGAAGTGTTCCACAGCCACCATCCGCACGGAGGCACGATCCGGTGGCCGCGCAGCCCGCGGGCGATCGATGACATGAACCTCTGGGCGACCAGCACGAACGGGCCGGTCAAGTATCCGGTCATCCGCGCCAAGACCGACCGCGTGGACGTGGAAGTCATCGGGCCGTCCGAAGCGCTCGACCTCGAAACCGAGTGCGGGTCCGGTCTCTGCCAGCAGCTGGCCGGCGACTTCCTCTTTCATTGCCACGTCGCGCACCATTATGTGGCGGGCATGTGGGGCTACTGGCGCGTGTACAACACGATCCAGCAGGGCGATCTGCGGAACGACGTGATGCCGGATCTCCGCGAGTTGCCGGACCGCAAGGGCCGCATCAAGACCCCGATTGCGTCGGACAAGCTGATCGGCCAGACCGTGGACTGGTTCGGCAAGCAGTTCACGATTACCGACAAGGGCAAGAGCAATTGGAAGGGCAACCCGGCCGTCATCAACATCAAGGATTGGGTCGCCATGCAGCTGCCCACCATGGGCAAGCCTGGCCACAAGGATGACGAAAAGGGCCAGACGCAGTCGTACGATGCCACCGTCCTGGATTGGACGTGGAACGGCAACGTGGCGATGAGCGAACGGGAGAGCGAAGTCGACAATCCCAAGTACAAGTCCACGCACCCCGGCAAGCGGCACCCGATCATGTTCGAGCCGATGACCGGCAAGGTGGCCTGGCCGCATCTGACGCCGCACTTCGGCCGGCGCGTGATGTTCTCGCCGAACCACGTCGGCGCGCCCTGGCTGGAGATGATCCGCCGGGATGCCAACGGGGACGAGAGTGTCGATCAGGCCTTGCCCGGAGAAAACGGCGTGTGGAGCCTCTGCCCGGAGAATGCCGGACGGAAGCACTACAATGTCCACTTCGTGAAGATGCCGATCAAGATCGCCAAGGCGCAGGGCAAGGAGCCGGCCGTGGTCGATCCGAACGGGTTGATCTATGTGCTGCATGAAGAAGAGGCGGCGGTCCGCGCCAACGACGACCTGAAGTATCCGCTGGTCGTGCGCGGCAACATCTATGACTGCCTCGATTGGACGTTGACCAGCGAATGGGACGACGACGACTACACGAACTTCCAGTCGTCGAAGATCAACACCCATTGGCATTTCCTGCAGTTCGACAACCAGGCGTCGGACGGCGTGATCACCGGCTTCTCCTATGAGCAGTCGGTCCGTCCGTTCACGATGCTGGAGAAGAAGAATCCGAAGGGCCTCCCGGCCCCGATGAACACGCCGTTGACGGCGGCGGCCAAGAAGGGCGCCAGCAGCATCACGGTGAAGAACGCGAAGCAGTATCACGTGGGCACCCTCATCATGGTGGGCGCCGATAACGTGAAGGGCAATGAAATCTCCCGCATCAAGGCGATCAACGGCAACACGATCACCTTGGCGAAGGGCCTGAAGAACGACCATCCGGCGAACGACATCGTGACGGTCGAGTTCGTCCGGCAGCGGTTCTGGGTCGATGCGGACGTGGGCACCGTGTTCTGGCACGACCATGCGTTCGGCGCGACCACCTGGCCGCACGGCGGGTTCGGCACCTTCATCGCCGAACCGGTCGGGTCCACCTATCATGATCCGAAGACCGGCAAGGAAGTGCGGAGCGGCCCCATCGCCGACATCCGGACCGTCGAGCCGGTGGGTCATGGCGTGAACAACAGCTTCCGTGAGTTGATGGTGCAGGTGCACGACACCGTGCCGCACACCGTCAACGTCGTGACCGCGGGCAATCCTCCCGGGCAGCCGATTGAAGTGGCGCTCGAGGCCGGCAAGACCGTGTCGTTCATGATGCCGGACAAGATCTACATGACGCCGATGCCGTTCTTGAATGGTGGCACGCACACCACCGGCAGCGGATTGAATTTCAGGGCGGCTCCGATCGCGCAGCGGTTGGCGACCAATCCTGATTCGTCGCAGATCTTCAACAGCAACGTCCACGGCGATCCCTATACGCCGACCTTGAGGGCCTATGTGGGAGACACGATGGTATTCCGTCTCCTGCATACCCTCATGAACGAGTCGATGGTCTGGACGATTTCCGGCCATACGTTCCTCTCGGAGCGCTATGCCGGTGACGCCAATCGCAAGAATTCGATGCACGTCGGTATTGCGGAGCGCTACGATCTCGTGGTGCCGCAGGCCGGTGGGCCTCGCTTGCAGGCCGGCGACTACATTCACTTCAACGGCCGGTCCTCAAAGTTCTCCGAGGGCGGTTGGGGTATCGTGCGCGTGTATGACAAGGAACAGGCCGATCTGAAGAAGCTCACGTCGGGCTTCTCCACGAAGAACGAAATCCCGAAGGCCCTGCCGGTGTGTCCGGCGGATGCTCCGGTGAAGTCGTTCAATGTGGTGGCGCTGGATTATCCGTCCATGAAGTTCAACGCGAAGGCTCCTGAGACCATCGAAGTGGACTTCGAGCGGAAGATCCTCATGACCAATCCGGACGCGAAGATCTACGCCTTGGAGGAAGATACCGCCAAGGTGGCGAGCGGCGCGCAGCCGATGCCCCTCACGCTCCGCGTGAACGTGGGCGATTGCGTGAAGGTGAATCTGAAGAACAAGATGAAGGAGAGCAAGGCGTCCTTCTCGGCCATCGGGCTGGCGTTCGACCCGAAGGATTCGATGGGCGCCAACATCGGCATGAACCCCGGCGATCAGACGATCGCGCCGGGCGCGGAGCGGACCTATACGTACTACGCGGATCCGTTCAACGGCGAGACGACCTCGTTGGTGTGGGATTGGGGCAATGCGATGACCAATCCGCGCAACGGGCTGTTCGGCGCCATCGTGGTGGGCCCGAAGGGCGCCAAGTACCGCGATCCGAAGACCGGTGCCGATTTGACGAACAAGAATGCCTGGGCGGCCGACGTGATCCTCGATCACTCGTTGCCCGGCATGGAAAACCGGCCGAACTATCGTGACGTGGCGTTGTTCTTCCAGGACGAAGACAACATCATCGGCACGAGCTTCATGCCCTATGTGCAGAACGTGGCGGGCCTGACCGGTGTGAACTACCGGTCCGAGCCGTACAAGTTCCGTGAAGAGCAGGGCTGCTCGCTGGGCAAGGTGTTCCAGCCTTGCAAGGCGGACAAGCCCGAGGATCCCGCGACGCCTCTGATCGAGGCGCATGCCGGCGATCCCGTGCGCATTCACGTGCTGGGTGTGAGCAACGAACAAAACGGCATGTTCAGCGTCGAGAAGCACGAGTGGCCGATCGAGCCCTTCATGCGCGGCGCGGATCAGATCAGTGTCGTGGAGTTCTCCGGCTCTGAGACGATCGATGCCTTTATCCCCTCCGCGGGCGGTCCCTATCGCCTGCCTGGCGACTATGTGTACAGCAACCAGCGGTTGCCGTACTCGCAGTCCGGCCAGTGGGGGTATGTGCGGGTGTTGCCGTCCGGCGATCAGCGGCTCTTGCCGCTGCACGGAGCGGCGGCCGGGATGAAGAGCGCGTCGGCTGAACCGCCGGCGATGGCGATCCCGGTGTCCGTAAAGTAATCTCCGGCCTCCTGCCTTGCGGCGGGGGCATGGGCGATCGCGAAGGGGGAAGCCGAAAGGCTTCCCCCTTTTGCTTTGTGGCGGCCTTTTGATACGATGCGGACGCGGTGCAAATTCACATCCGGATGGAGGACGACGCGGTGAATGGCAAGGCGGTTTGGCAGCGGGCAAGCAAGGCGGCGATAGCGGCCCTCTGGCTGCTGGTTCTGGCGGTTGGTGTGTTGCCGGCGGCGGCATATGAAGTGGTGGACGTGCCGCATGGCGGATCCATCGAAGGTGTCGTGCGGCTGGATGGTCCGATTCCCGAGCCCAAGGGCTTCAACCTGATTACCTTTCCCGATCCGGCCTATTGCGGACGCATCTCGAATGGCCGTGGCTGGCGGCTGCTCCGAGATTTTGTGGTCGGGCCGAATGCGGGGTTGAAGGATGCGATCGTGCTCCTGGAGGGGGTGGAGTCGGGCAAGCCGTTTGAAATTTCCGTGCCCCTGATCGAGGCGCGCGACTGTTTGTTTCTGCCCTTTATGACGATCGTGCGGAATGGGCATGCGGTGGAAGTGATCAACATGGATCCCGTGATGCACGATATTCAGGGGTATGAGACGTCGCTGGAATCCGGGGCGCGGACGCTCTTCAACACCCCGCTGGTCATGAATCACCAGCACCACCGGGGTGATATTCATGCAATGCACAATCATGCGCCGGGGGCCTCGCTGATTGGGCCGGTGTACCTGAACAAAGGGCGGCGGACCTTTTATATGCAGTGCGGATTTCACGCCTATATGGAGAGTTGGGCGATGGCGGTGAACAATCCCTATTATGCGCTGACCGATGAGAATGGGGCCTTCACCATCGATCGCATTCCGCCGGGGACCTATCAGATGGTGGTCTGGCATCCACAGACCGGGCCGGGGTTGACGAAAACCGTGACGATCCACGCCGATGGCAAGGTGCAGGAGCAGTTCTCGCTGCAGGCGCCCAAAGGGAATCGTTCCGCCTACAAGGTGATGGATAATCCCCGCTTCGGTCCGGAATCCCTCGGTTATTCGATCGACATCCAGCCGTTTGTGGAACGTCAGCATTGAGGCCCTTCCCCGCCACCGTTCGCATGAGGGCGCCAGTCCGATTACTGTGTCTCGGGCTGGCGTTCCTGTCAGGCAGCGTACTCGGCCAGGCGTGGGGCGGTGAGGCGGCGGCACCGGCCGTTGAATTTTCCGGGACGCTCATCAAGCAGGTGAACGGCCGTCGGCATCAGGCGCAAGTCTTTGCGAAGGAGGACCGGATCCGTCTGGAGTATAAGTATGCCCTCAAGACCGACTATGGGTATGCCGCGATCGAGATCGTTCGCTTGGACAAGGCCGAAACCTGGTATCTGCTTGCGCAGCGGAAGGAGTTGCTGGTCACGCCGGTGGATGTGGATGATGTGCTGCCGGTTCGTCCGGCCTTGCCGGGCGAGAAGGAACGGGTGTTGGTCGGAGAGGCCACGGCGGTCGGCCGCGCGGCGCAATTGTTCGAGGTGCAGACGGATCGCCATGGCCGGGTTGAACGGTTTTTCGAATGGGTCGATGTGGAAGCGGGGATCGTGTTGAAGCTGGTGAGCCGCGACCGGGATTGGTCGATCGCGTACGAACGGATTCGCCTCTCGCCGCAGCCGGATTATTATTTCGACGAACCGCCCGGATATAAAAAACGAGCGAGCCCCGCCGGGCCCAGAGTGCAAGGGTAACGGGGCGGCAAGGAAACAGGATGACACGAAGGCTATTCCATCGTCGCGGGATCGTGGTCGCGGGATTGCTGTGCGTGCTGGCGGGAATGAGCCCGTCGGTGCTCACGGCGGGAGCGCCCGCCGTTCCCAAAGAGGCTCAAGCGGCCTTTGAGAAAAAGGCGTACCAGCAGGCGCTTGATGAGCTGGCCAAGCTTGATAAAGAGAAAGGAGCGGCGCCCGATGTCAGGCGGCTCAAAATCCGGTCGCTGATTAATCTGGGCAAGCCCAAAGACGCGCTGGAGGAGTACGATCTGCTGGCCCAGGCTCTCAAGCACGACGATGAGCCGGTGTTGCGCGAGGTGGCGCTCGGCATGATCGTCGTGCTCGTGAAGGACATGCGCGAGCAGATGCGCGGCGCGGCCTACACGGCGTTGAAGGAAATCGATTCCGCCGAGGCGGTGCCGTTTTTCGAAGACGGGTTGAGCGATGGGTCGGGACCGGTGCGCGTGCTGGCGGTCGAAGGGCTGGGCCGGTCGGAAGCCGGTCGAAAGTCGAAGAAGTTGCGCGGCGCGCTGGAGGATCAGGCCGGGCTGGTGAAGGCCCGCGTCGTGAAAGCGCTCGGACGTTCGGGCGATCCCTCTGTGCTGCCGCTCATTGAGGCCGCAGCCAAGGATGAGCTCTCTCCCGTGCGGATTGCCGCGTATGCGGCGCTCGTCAGGCTCGGGAAGAAAGAGGCCTGGGACGATTTGCGGAAGGCCGCCGAGGCGGCCAACCCGGATGATCGAACCGATGCGATCAGGGCCATCGCCGATCTGAAGGATCAGCGGGGCGCGCCTCTCCTCATGGAGATGCTGACCTATCAGCAGCCCTCGGTGCGGGGGACGGCGGCGAGAGGGCTGGGACAGCTGGGGCGCAAAGATGCCCGCGAAAAGATCGAATTGTTGCTGAAGGATCCTATCCCGGCGGTGCGCGAATCCGCCGTGTCGAGTCTGGCTGAGCTGGGCACAGGTGAGTCGGTGCCGGCCATCGCGCAGTTATTAGGAGATGGACAAGTGACGGTCCGGGCGGCGTCGATCGCGGCGCTGCTTCAGCTCGGGCAGCCGTTCGAGAAGGTGGCGGAGCCTGCCAGAGCCTTGGCGCAGCAAAACGATACGGCCGCCCGGGCGTCGATTGCGTTTGCGTTGGGCAAGGCGACAAAGCCGAATGCGAACGATGCGATTGCGTTCTTGAATGGCTTGACGGACGATCCGCTTCCTGGGCCGAAGATTGTGGCCATTCGTTCGCTCGGCCACATTGGGGACCGGGAGCAGATTCCGCTGATGAAAGCGCAGTTGCACGATGCGAATGAGGCGGTGCGGGCGACGGCGGCCGGGGCGCTGCTGCACCTGCTGCAGCGGAAACTGTAGTGGCGGGTGGGGCAGAGTGCCCCCTTGTTTCAGATTGACAGGGGACGGTAGACTTTTATATACATACTCGGTCCAGATCAGCCTCGCCAGCAGGATGTTGATCGAGTACACCAGAGGGGAAGCGAGTCCTTCCATTCTCCTCATCAGGCCGGTGGGTGACGGAAGGGAATCACAAGCAAGAAATCAGGGGCGGTTAGTTCATCACAAGGAGGCAGTCACATGAAGAAGGGTGCGTTATCAGTTGTGTTTGGTGCGGCCGCAGTGGCGTTGATTGCAGCGCCGTTGGCTGCGAATGCCGGCGGAACCATTGCCGGGAAAGTGACCTATGCCGGGAAAGCTGAGCAGAAGGAATTCTCCTTCGCCAAGTTCCCGAATCCCAAGTTCTGCCCGAAGAACCCGAACAAGAGCTTGATGGATGGCGATAAGCGTTTCCTCAAGACCATCGAAGTGGGCAAGGATGGTGGTCTGAAGGGTGCGGTTGTGGCCGTGGTCGATATCGAAGACAAGGCGTTCATGGATGCCTATGCCGGCACGGATGTGGTCGCGGAATTCTGCGAATTCCTCCCGTTCACGGGCATCGTGGTCAACAACAAGAACTTCCGCGCCGAGAACCACGATGCGGATCCTGACGATCCCAAGTCCAAGGAAGGCGTGCTCCACAACCCGCACAGCTTCACCGTGAAGGGCTCCACCTCGGCGACCGGTTTCAACATCGGTCTCGCCAAGAAGGGTGACAAGCTCGAGAAGCCGGTGACGTTCCGCGGCGGCGCCGAAAAGGAAGGCTACTATCGGTTGCAGTGCGACCAGCATGAGTTCATGCAGTCCTTCTTCCTCCCGGTTTCGAACAAGCACTATGCCGTTGTGAAGGAAGACGGTTCGTTCGAGCTCAAGGATGTCCCGGCCGGCAAGCACAAAGTGGTGGCCTGGCACCCCTTTGCCGCGAAGGGCAAGAAGGTCGAGTTTGAGGTGGAAGTGGCCGATGGCGGCACCGCGAACCTCAAGGCCGAGATCAAGTAAGGTTTCTATTCTTCCGGCGAGGTCACTCGCCTCATCGAGGGCAGCGGAGCAATCCGCTGCCCTTTGTGTTTCTGCCGCCTCGGTTCCGCGTCCGGCTGCCTTGCCTTTCACTTTCTGAACTGGGTAAGATGCCTGAATTTTTAGGCCATTCAGGCTCAAGGGGATTGGTGTGTCACGGGAACTCTCACTCGCGGAAATCTTTCAGCTCGGCTATTACTGGGAAACCAAAATCCTGCTGACGGCCGTCCGTCTGGACGTCTTTTCCGCGTTGGATGGCAAGCGGAAAACGGCCGCTGAAATTGCGGCCAGGATTGGCGCGCACGAACGGACGCTGGCGCTATTGCTCAATGCCTTGGTGGCGATGCGTCTCTTGAACAAAGACGGCGAAACCTACGGGAATGCGTCGGCTGCCGAGACTCATTTGGTGCGGCAATCTCCTCAATATATCGGGCATCTGCTGTTGCTGCACGATGCCGAATGGGAGAATTGGGGCAAGCTGGAGCAGACGATCAAAACCGGCCAGCGAGCCGTCGATCGCCATGTCTTTGAAACCGATCCGGAACTTGGCGGCAATGTGCTGGCCGTCTTGCATCGAATCGGCCAGCAGAGCGGCCCTGATTTGGCGAAGCGCCTGCAGCTCTCTGGGCCGGTGCGTCTGCTGGACTTGGGGGGCGGGGCCGGGACCAACTCGATTGCCTTTTGCCGGGTGTACCCGGAATTGACGGCAACGGTGTTCGATTTGCCTGCGACGTTGCGGCTGACCGAGCGCACGGTGAAAGAGGCGGGGCTGGAATCGCGGATCGCGCTGCATCCGGGGAATTTCAACCAGGATGCCCTGGGCGGCCCCTACGATGTCGCCCTCATGTCCGACATTCTGCACTATCAAGATTTTGAGACGAATGCGGCGCTGGTCAAAAAAGTGTTCACGCATCTCGCGCCGGGGGGGCGGTTGGTGATTAAGGATCGTTTTCTCGATGACGCGGGGACCGGTCCGGCCTGGACCACGGCCTTCGCGGTCCATATTTTGGTCAACACGCAACAGGGCGGGTGCTACAAGACCGGCGAAGCGATCCAGTGGATGACGGCGGCCGGGTTTGCCTCGGTCACGGAGCTGGAGCGGACGGCGGTCGTGCAGGGCATCAAGGGATAAAGGGGCGCAGGATTCATGGACTGGTTACGCGATCCGGGCTTCTTTGGCACACACGCCACGGTCGGCGCTGACGTCAGCCAGTTGATGGCGACGTTCTTCACCGCGCTTTTCGTGATCGGCTGGATTCAGGCCAAACGGAATCGGGCGCATGCGCATCATTGGCTGATGCTCGGTGGCATGATCGCGATGCTCAGTTTCTTCGTCGCCTATTATCTCTTCCGGCAGCTTGGGGTTCTGGCCTTTGAGGGGAAGGAAGGGTTCGGCGGCTCGCAGGCGCTCTACGATTATGTGTTTATTCCCGTCCTGACGCTCCACATCATTCTGGTGATCATCGGCTTGGTCATGGCGGTCTACATGATCGTGCTGGGCTTTCGGTCCCAACAGGTATTGGATGGGGTGCGCACGCTCAAGGAGTCGCTCCTGCTGACGTCATGGCGGAAGGTGGGCCTCATTTTCGGGGCCGTGACGGCTGTAGTCGTGCTGCTGTTCCTCTCTCGAGTGGCGACGGCGGGATTCTCACTGAGGAAAATGGAGGTCTATCTTGGCCTCCTCGCCCTCGTGGCGTTTGTCTTTTCCATTGAGATGACGATTCAGCGGATCTGGCCGAACGGCGCGCGGCGGCACCGGGCGCTCGGCCTGTTTACGATGATCATCTATTGTGTGCTGTTCATTACCGGGACCACCACCTACGCGATGCTCTATATTTTTTATCCCGGCAAGATTGGCTAAGCGATGTTGACCTGCGGCTGTGGGCGCTGGATGCACACGGAGGGTGTTGAGGAACGAACCGGTGAGGACGGGGTGCCGCAATGGTTTGTGCGCTCGGAGTGCCGCGGGTGCGGCCTGAAAGTCGGCGTGGATGTGCCGGCCGGGCAGCTGAGCGGGCTGATCGATCGGTTGACCTGGACGGACGAGGCCTTGCACCGGCTGGAGCGGATGCCGCCGTATCTGGCCCCGCTCGTACGCGAAGAAGTCGAGCAGGATGTGCGGATCAGGGGTGAGCGCGTCGTGGCTTACGAGACATTGCTGCGGCCGCGCACCGGCGAGCGGATTGTGTGGGACCCTGAAGCGGAACGGCGATTGGATAAGGTGCCGGCCCCGGTGCGTGCCATGGCCCGTGTGGAATTGGAACGCACGGCGGCAGACCGCGGACAGACGCGAATCACGGTTGCGTTGATGGAAGAGATCAAGGCGAAGTATTTCGGGATGGCGGCGCAGAAGGCGTGATGGGAGAAACGTGAAAAGTAAAACGAAATTAGAGCCTGTCGTTTCGCGTTTCACGTCTTACGTCTAACGAGTCAATTATGCTGCATCGGATGGCATTGCGGGTGTTGCCCAGTTTGACGCTGGCGGTGACGGAAGAGTCGGTCCGAAAAACCAAGCGGATTGTGATGTTCGTTCCCGGCCTCGTGGCGTTTGGGGTGTACCGGCTGGCGAAGCATCTGCTGCCGTTGACGGAACCGGTGGTGCTGTTAGCGGTCAGCGGGCTGGTGGCGGTCGTGACGGCGTTGCTGGCCTATCGCGTCGGGCGTGCGGTTGCCTGGCGGGAGATCGTTCCTGCCGATGGCCTTCGCAGGCTTGGCTGGCTGGCCGGCTGGATTGGCTTTGTCTACGGAGTGCAGCTATCGTTGCTGGTGCTGGCGCTGCTCTGGCTGGTGGGATACGACTATCTGAAACATCCGGATGGCCCGGCCATGATGGCGATTATCATTTCCTGCACGGCGGTGGCGCGGGACGCGTTTGAAATCGGGCATGTGCGAAAGATGGCGGTGTTGGGGCGGCCGTTTCCGACCTTCCCGGATGGCACGGAGCTTCGTGCCATGGTGAGCGCGCAGCCGGCACCACTGAGCTCTTGGGTCGTGGCCGGCCTGGTGCTTGGCGCACTGGGCGCCGCACTGGGGAGTGTTTCAGCGGATCATCAGATCGCCGCGCTGATTCAGTTGGCGGCGGTCACGGTGCTGGGTGGCACGGTCGCCCTCTGTGCCTATTTCGGCGGGCTCCGGCCGGCGGCGCCGTGGATGCAAGGGCTCAGGCAGACGGCTCCCGGTGAGCTGTTGAAATATTGGTGGTGGCCGGGGCTGGCCTTTGCGTCAACCTACTATTTGGTGGCGGCGGGATTTGTGATTTTTGTGCTGAGGCAGCCGGGCTTGTCTCCGCCCTATGCGGTGGCGAGCGGCGGAGGCGTGGCGGCCATGATGGCGTTGTATTGTTACTATCTCGGATATCGGCGGCATGTGGAAGAGGCGCAAGGGCAAGGGCTCTCGTCGGCGTTGCTGCGTTGTCCGTTTGTCATGGGGATTCTCGGGAAGACGATCGGGGGCACGGCTGCGGTCTCCGCGGTTCCCGGTTCAAAGGCGTAATGACATGCGTATGACACGATTCGGCTCTCTTTCAGTGGCGTTCTGGGCAGGGCTGCTGCTCTTGGTCAGTCTCGTGGGAATGGGGTGGGGGACGCAGGGCCTCTCCTTCGCCGAGGAGACGACGGATTTGTATTTTAAGACGCCGGGGACGCCGCAGGGTCCGCCGGCTCCGGGTCCTCATGAGACCGTCTATTCACGGATCGGGTCATTCGACAGCCGGTTGCTGGTCTGGTTCGTGACGCAGCAGCATACCTACTTCGGCGGATTCGTCCTCGCGCTGCCGCTGTTTTGCGCCTTGCTGGAATTTGTCGGGCTCATCACGAAAAAACCGGCGTTGTCGCTGCGCTACGACGGCCTGGCCAGAGACTTGGCGAAGGTCGCGTTGCTGGCCCTCTCGGTGACGGCGGTGGTCGGGAGCCTCATGCTGTCCATGTTCATCTACTTCTATCCGTCGTTCATGAAGTACATGGGCGGAACCTTCAAGTCCTTCATGCCGGTCTACGCCATCGTGTTTGTCGGGGAGTCGCTGCTGCTGATTCTCTATTACTACAGCTGGAATCGGATGGCTGAACGCGGATTGAAGTGGATCCATGCCGCCATCGGCGTCCTGACGAATATTTTCGGCACGGCCTTGCTGCTGCTGGCGAATGCCTGGTCGGCGTTTATGATGGCTCCGGCCGGTGTGGATGCGCAGGGCCGGTTTCTGGGGAACGTGTGGCATTTGCTCCATTCGTCTCTCTGGAATCCGCTCAACGTCCACCGGTTTCTCGCGGACATTATGTCCGGCGGCGCGGTGGTGCTGGCCTACGCCTGTTACCGGTTTTTCACCAGCAAGACCAGCGAGGAGCGGGCCTATTTCGATTGGGTCGGCTATATTTTCCTGTTTGTCACGGTCTGCGCGCTGCTGCCGATGCCGATCGCCGGCTATTGGTTGATGCGTTCGGTGTATGCCTTCAGCCAGAGCATGGGCGTGACGATGATGGGCGGGCTGTTGACCTGGCTGTTTGTCGTGCAGGCGTTGTTGATCGGGGCGCTGCTGCTGGGGATCAACTATTACATTTGGCAAAGCATGGCGCGGATCAAGGGCGGGGAGCGCTATCAGCCGTACTACCAGTTCCTGCTCGGGGTTCTGACGCTGGCGCTGTTTATCTGGCTGACGCCGCACACGGTGATGATGTCGGCCGGTGAAGTGAAGGCCATGGGCGGGGCGCAGCATCCGGTGGTCGGGAACTACGGGGTCATGTCGGCGAAGAACGGCGCGGTGAACGTGATGATCCTCATCACGGCCCTCAGCTTTCTCTACTATCGCCGGGCGAATCGCACGATGACGGTGTCGTGGGTCAAGACCGGCAATGCGCTGATCGGGACGTTGTATGCGGTGGGCATGGTGAATGTGATCTGGCTGTCGATTTATGGATTCTATCTGCCCGCGAAGATCCGCGTCGGACTCTCTTCGCCGCAAGCCTTTACCACGCTGACGGTGATTGTGGCTGGGGTCATCATCAACCGTCTCATGCTGAGAGGCTCGATTGTGCACGGCCCGGTGCAATGGGGAAAGATTTCGGTGCGCGGGATGGTGGGGCTCTTTGGCTTGGCGGCGGCCTTCACCTGGGTGATGGGGCTGATGGGCTATATTCGGTCGTCCGGACGATTGGCCTGGCATGTGAGCGAGCTGATGGCGGATGTGTCTCCCTGGGCCTTTACGCCGGATCTGGAATTCGCCGCGAAAATGGTCACGCTCAACATGGTGGTCTTTTGGGGCGCGGTGTTGGGGTTGTTCTGGATGTGTCAGCGCGGGCAGCAGCCGGTGATGGGGGAGGAGTTCTTTGAGGAGAAGCCTCCGGCCTTGGCGCCGTCGTCGTCGCAGGAAGCCTAAACGGGAAGAAAGGTGATGAAGGATATGAAGCGCAGAGCGGTGTGGAGTGCGGTGGCCGTATTCGGTGCGGTGTTGTGTGCGGGCATGCTGATGAGCGAGCGGGCTTCAGCCGAAGGCCAGGTGTTGGTGCTGGAGGATTTTCAGGGGAAAGAGGCCGATGGATTTCCTTCCGCCTGGGACCACGAGAATCAGCGCAGCCACTCCAAAGGGCGGGAAGCCTACAAGGTGCATACGGAGAACGGCGTCAATTTTCTTTCGGCGAAGGATGCCGGGCAGCGGATCAAGAAGAAGAAAATCGATTGGGACCCCAAGGCCTATCCGGTCTTAACCTGGCGGTGGCGGTTGCAGAAGGCGCCGGCCGGCACCGATCAGATCGCGGCCATTTATGCGTCATTGGATACGGACCTCATGTTCATACCGGTCTTTACCAAGTATGTCTGGAGCGGGACGAAGCCCGACGGCACCTTGACGGAGGGCGGGATGTTCAGCGGGGCCGAGATCGTGGTGCAAAGCGGCACGAAGGACGTCGGCCAGTGGTTTGAGGAGCGGGTGAATGTCTACGAAGATTTCAAGCGCATCCATCAGCATGAGCCCGCGCCCAAAGCCTGGGGTATTTCGATTATCGCGGCGCCGGGTGTCGAGATCGACTTTGGTTCGCTGGTCGCGAGCCCTGCCAAGTAAAGGAAGGCATTCGGGAGTGGTATGACTGAGGCTGGCGCAGCGCAGGGGATTCCCACGCAAAAAATCGTGGATATCGTGTTGGGCATCCTTGTGATGGGGACGGTGGGAACGCTCATCGGCCTCATCATGGGCAGTGAATTCATGCTGCCGGCGATCGGGATCGGGTTGGTGATGGGGGGCGTCGTCGGCTTTCTTGGAGGGCGCCGGTTTTTGATCAGCATTTTGGTGGGGACTGTCTTCGGCGGTCTGCTGGCCTGGGTGTTGGCTGGACCGGAGCGGATCTCATATGGGGCCGGTGCCGGGGCCGCAATGGGTGGATTTCTCGGGGTTCAGGTGTCGATGCTGTTGGATATGCGTGCGGCCCGCAAGGCCGAGGCGGCGGGTGCGTCGGTTGACGGTGCGGCTCAGGACGCTCGCCAATAAGGGTCATCGTCGAATTTTTGAGGCGCTCGGAGACATATGGAAAACAGGGGTGTGCTGATCGGGTCAATCGTCTTTGTATTCGGGTCGTTTATTCTCCTGATCGCCGGGCTGGTCTACGAGTCGTACAAGGACAAGCAGATGCGGAAATTGGTCATGAGCATCCAGACGGAGGCTCGTCCGGCCGCGGCCAAGACGGTGGCGCAGGATTACTCCATGTACAAAACCAGAGTCGGGGATGAAGGCCGGGAGATGGTGCAGATTCCTGCCGGCCCCTTTACGATGGGGAGCAATGACGGCGATCCGGACGAGGCTCCCGAGCATCAGGTGTTTTTGAAAGGCTACTATATCGACCGCAATGAAGTGCGGCAGGACGAATATTTGCGTTTTGCCAAAATGACGAAGCGGCCCGAGCCGCGCATCGAAGTATTTGAAGACGATCAGTCCAAGGTGCTCAAGCCGGAGCTGGCGGCCATGAGCGTCTCGTGGGAAGATGCCGCGGCCTATTGCAAGTGGGCCGGGAAACGGTTGCCGACCGAGGCCGAGTGGGAAAAGGCCGGGCGCGGCGAGGGGAAACGAAAGTATCCCTGGGGCGACAAGTTCTTGAACAATGTTGCCAATGTGGATGGGCCTGAGGATGGCTATAAGTATCTTGCGCCTCCCGGCTCCTTCGAGGCGGGCCGCAGTCCCTACGGGTTGCATGACATGACCGGAAACGTCGCGGAGTGGGTCGCCGATTCCTACGACGAACATTTCTATAAAAAAGGGGTGTATCGAGACCCGAAAGTCATCGACGATAGCCAGCTTAAGGTGGTGCGTGGCGGCTCCTGGAGAGAAACGGAGCAGAACGCAAGGCTGTCCAAGCGGTTTGCCGCCAAGTATTGGCGGAATGACATCACGATCGGAATCCGGTGCGCGAGCGATCTGGACTCCGGAGTGGAAGCGGCCGGGCAGTAACCGCCATGCTGGAGACTCGATTCAAGGTTGTCTTTGGAATTACCGTGCTGCTGTTTGCCTCCATGCCCATTATTGCGATCCTGCGAGGGACGACCAGTACCCCATTGGAGGACTCGCCTGAAGAGCTGCTGGAGCCGGTGAAGACGGGCGAAGGCCCAGGAGAGGCCGCTGAGGAGCCGCTCAAGGACGAGATGGTGCTCATTCCTGGTGGCCCGTTCGTGCGTGGGACCAATGTGGGAGGATTTGATGAGCAGCCGGCCAGAGAAATTCTCCTCGATCCGTTTCAGATCGACCGGTATGAAGTGACGAACTATCACTACGGACAATTTGCGGCTGCAACGGGCCATCGCAAGGCGGGTCCTCCGGCGCGATACGCGAAGAATGTGGGCAAAATGCGCGGGCCGAATCAGCCGGCGGTCTATGTATCCTGGGACGATGCGCAGGCCTATTGTCAGTGGAAAGGGAAGCGGTTGCCGACCGAGGCGGAATGGGAAAAAGCCATGCGCGGTGTCGATGGGCGTCTGTGGCCGTGGGGCAATGCCGATCGGCCCAACGGGGCGAATTGGGCACGTGTCAATGACGGCTATGAGGTTGCGGCATCGGTGGGGGCCTTTCAGTCCGATGTGAGTCCGTTCGGAGTGGCGGATGGAGCCGGGAACGTCATGGAGTGGGTCGAGGATTGGTACGCAGAGAACTATTTCAAGGAGTCGCCAGACCGGAATCCCCCCAGCCCGGAGCATGGCGTCTATCGAGTGCTCCGTGGCGGGGGCTATACCACAGCCGGGGCCGATGTCAGAATCACCAGCCGCAGTAAAATGGTGCCTGATTTTCGCGATGAAACGATCGGGTTTCGATGCGCTAAATCCGCTGACAGGGGGGATGGTTCAGGGGCATCTGGCCTGGAGAAAATTACAGAAAGTCAAAGTAGTAGAGAATCAGAAACACGGCCAAAATGATGTTGACAACCATTCCAGCCAAAACTATAATGTCGAACAATTTTGAGTTTTTGGTCATGATTTTCCCTTTGTTTTTAAGTGACTTGCGATGAATTTTGAATAGCACACAGATTTTTGAGTGTCAAGGATTTCGCCGATTTCGATCAACTCATTCGATTTTAGGGAGGGGGAATACGATGGCGACAGCACCAGCTGACAGCGATTTGATGGTTAAGGTCGGGAAGATGATTTTCTACATCACGTGCGCCGTGGGCATGTGGTTCTTTTATTGGTTCGCCGGCATTCAGTGCCCTTGCTAATACGGTATTCAGCGCGATGATGGTAACGGTGTAGCACTCATTTTGAGGGAGGCAGCGAGATGGGGCAGACAATTTTCTACGCGATAGTTTCAGTGGCGATTTGTGTGGCGTACTTTTTGGCGGTTGACCATTTCCTGATGGACGCGCAGGGGTTGGATTTCTGGTACATGTTCAGGAAGTAGTCTGGCCTGGCAGGGTTGTTTGAAGATTGGTTCATCATATTTTGGAGTGCATCAAGGAGGTTTGCCATGGGTTTTTTAACCCGTAAGAAGATGATGTCGATCATGGCGCTGGGCGCGATGGTCGGCCTCCTCCTGCTTCCGATCGCCGTATCGTTGCCCTCACTGACTTCCGGTGGGGTGGCGTTTGCGGAAGAGGGGAAGAAGGAAGAGGCGAAGGTTGAGAAGGGGCGTGACGTCTATTACAAGACGGAGGGTATCGTTGTTGGCGCCCCTGCTCCGGTGACGACGGATGGCCCGAAGGATTATCCGCGGTATAACTTTGAGAGCCGCGTCCTGCTGTGGTTTGCGAATCAGCAGCACCTCTATTACGGCAGCTTCGTGCTGGCCGTGCCGATCTTCTGTATGGTCGTCGAATTTATGGGGGTGGTGACGAAGGATAAGGCTCTTGCGAAGCGGTACGATCAGCTCGCCTACGACTTTATTAAGATCAGTCTGACGGCCTACTCGCTGACCGCTGTGCTCGGCGGTATTCTTATCTTTACGTTCTTGACTCTCTATCCTGCCTTCTTCGGGTATCTGTCCAGCATCTTCCGTCCGGTTATGCACATCTATGCATTGATGTTCGTGGCTGAGAGCGGGACCCTCTACATCTATTATTATGGCTGGGACAAGATGAAGGAAGGGTTCCTCAAGTGGATCCACTTGAGCATGTCGGTCATTCTGAACATCATCGGCACCTTGCTCATGTTCTTGGCGAATTCGTGGATCGGTTTCATGATGTCGCCGGCCGGTGTTGACGAGCAGGGACGGTATCTGGGGAATATCTGGCACGTGCTGCACACCGCATTGTGGAATCCGCTCAATCTCCACCGCATTCTCGGAAATATGGCGTTCGGTGGCGGTGTCGTCGCGGCCTATGCGGCATACAAGTTCCTTGCGTCGAAGACCGACGAAGACCGCGCCCATTACGACTGGATGGGCTATATCGCGATGGCGCTCGGTGTCGCGTTCTTGATCCCGTTGCCATTCGCTGGCTACTGGCTCATGCGCGAAGTGTATGCCTATCGGCAGCAGATGGGTATTACGCTCATGGGTGGATTGCTTGCCTGGCTCTTTATCATTCAGGCAACCATGATCGGGATTCTGTTTTTGAGCACGAACTACTACCTCTGGCAGGCCATGGGCCGGATGCGTGGCGCGGAAAAATATCAGCGCTACATCAAGTATCTGGTCTTTATTCTCGCTTGCGGATATCTCGTATTTATCACGCCGCACACCATGGTTATGACTCCTGCGGAGTTGAAGGCCATGGGTGGACAGCAGCACCCGGTGTTGGGTAACTATGGAGTTATGTCGGCCAAGAACGGCGGCATCAACGTCATTATTACCACCACGGTGTTGAGTTTCGTGTGGTACATGCGGGGTAATAAGGTTTCAACTGTGTCTTGGGCGAAATTCGGAAACATCTTCATGGGATGTTTCTTCTTCTTTGCCTACATCAATATTGTCGGTCTCGCTATCTACGGGTATTACATTCCGGCGAACGTTCGCGTAGGTTTGTCTGTCCCGCAGGTGGCGACGACGCTCTCATGTCTCTTCTTCATGTTCGCGCTCAATAGCGTCATGATGAAGGGGGCCAAGCAGACAGGGGCGATTGAGTGGGGCAAGATTTCTGCCCGTTCGCAATATGCTCTGATCATGCTGGCGACCGCCTTTACCTGGATGATGGGCTTGATGGGCTACATCCGCTCATCGGTCAGACTCTTCTGGCACGTGAATGAAATTATGCGCGACAATTCACCCTGGGCCTATACCCATACGGTCGGATTTGCCGCGAACATGATTTCGTTCAACGTGTTGTTCTTCTGGATTAGCATTCTCTTTGTGTTCTGGCTTGGCAGCTTGGCCGCTAAGAAGGCACCGGTCGAAGCAAAGGCAGCGGTTCCCGGTAGTGCGCCGCAGCCGGCAGGTAGCCACTAACTATTATTGAGCAACTTGCTTGTGGAGGAGGGGCCAGTAGCGCCCTTCTTCCCCAGGTAGGCGCAGGAGGTCAAAACCGTGGGCGATTTGATTAAACAGGCACTTGATATGGGGTGGCCAGCGCTCGCACTGCTGGCTGGCCTTTTAGTGTACTTTCAGGTTTCTATCAGCGATCCTGCTGCCAAGAAGCGGGCCACGTTCAAGACGTTTATCGGCATGCTCGCAACGCTGATGTTGTTCATGGCGATCGCGAACTACAAAGAGAATTTCTACGGCGAGAATCGTCTCTTGCCGGTGTCTCTTGTCATGGTGACGGCGACAACCTTCATGCTGGCGATCTACTTCACCAATCTTGGGGCGCTTTTGAAGATTGGTGGGTTGATGTTCTTCGTGGCGGCCTTTCTTTCCGGTTATGGAAATTGGTTGCCGCAGGTTGAAGGCGGATTTCCTCCGAAGGTTGAGAAGCTCGAGTACAGCGGTATGACTCCTCAGCAATTGGCTGACGAGGGTGAAAAGATTATTTTCGGCGGCGTGGGGAAGAACAAGGAGCAGGGCGCAATCGGAAAAGGTCAGTGCCCATTGTGTCATGCGTTCCATGCAGGCATGCTCGGAGAGCGTGCGCCGAACTTGCAGGGGTTGCCTGAACGCGCCGGTAAAGAACGTCTGGAAGATCCGAAGTATTCAAAGGGGCATCCCGAGAAGCGTGAATATGCTCAGAAGGAAGCCTTCCCTGGATCAGGGACGGCTGAAAATGGACAGGAATACATCGCAGAGTCCCATGCGTGTCCGAATTGCTACGTGGTGGCTGGATACGGTGTGAAGGGTACGAACGACAAGGAAAGCCCAATGCCGTCAATCCACAAGCCGCCGATTTCACTTAGCTTGGATGAATTGGCAGCGGTTGATACCTGGCTCTATCTTCGCGAAGGACGTGACGCTCCGTCATTCGATGAAATCGTGAAGTCATACGAAAAGTTTATCCCTGAAGCGGATCGGCCTAAGAAGAGCGAAGAAAAGGCTGGCCCTCCGAGCGCGTTGATGGCTGATGGTACTGAGCCTGTGGATCAAATTTTTGCCAAGGCCCAGTGCGTATCGTGCCATACGATTCCTG
This sequence comes from Nitrospira sp., assembly GCA_035968315.1. Taxonomy (NCBI): domain Bacteria; kingdom Pseudomonadati; phylum Nitrospirota; class Nitrospiria; order Nitrospirales; family Nitrospiraceae; genus Nitrospira; species Nitrospira sp. The sequence goes on along the minus strand of JAVYIN010000003.1, from coordinate 232,472 downwards.
GTATTCCTGGTGCGAACGGAACAATTGGCCCGAAGCTTGTCGAAGGGACCAACGCACCGACTCGCATCAAGGACAAGGATTACAAAGGGACCGCGAAGACGACTCCGGACTATATTATGGAGTCGATCGTCAATCCGAGTGCCTATGTCGTGAAGCCGTTCCCGGATAACACAATGCCTAAGGTGTTCGGGCAGAAGCTCAGTGCCGGAGCGCTTAAGAAGATCGTGGATTACCTCTCGCAGGTGTATGAGGGGAAAGAGCCTCCGAAGATTTCGTAAAACTGAGTGGCGAACTTTTAGACTAAAGGGAGTGAACCCATGAAAGCATTGATGTCAGTCGGTGCACTGATTGGAGCAATCGGATTGCTCCTCTTGGTGGGGATGATCCTCGACGTCGTCCCGTCGAACACCGTGCGCTTAGTCGAAGGCTACATGCCGATGCAGATGCTCTTCGAAGTAGCCTGCTTTGTGGCAGGATTTACCGGATTGAGCTATCTCTTGAGCTCGATGGGCATGGCTCTTCCGCGATTCTGGCAGGGAATCAGTTTTTGGGCCTTTGTCCTGCTGTACCTCAAGTTCCGCGTGTATCCGCCCATCCCGTTCAGCGTGCGCGCCATGTATGGCACCGTGTCGCTTGTGGCGGTGTTCATGTGGGTGTCCGCCAATGAAGAGGATTGGAAGAAGTTCAAGCAGCCGATCATGAACGTGCTTGATGCGCAGTCGGGAGCAAATAAGATGCTCCGCTATGCGTATCTGATTCTTATCCCGGTCTTGATTGGATGGACCTCGTTCAATTCAATGAAGCCGAAGTCCGAAGAGCCGATCGAGTTGCGCACAGTGCACCCGGCTCCTCCTGCCAGCACGAAAGTGCATGGGAAGACCTATACACTGCAGACGTCACAGAATCCCTATCGTGTGAACCCTGAGGGCAAGTTCGATCAGGAATACAGCAACAAGCTGATCGTCGAACAGGGCATGGGGCGATTGATGGCCCCTAACGCCAATCCATGGGATGAAAAGAACGAAGGGTATCTGAAGTATGTGCGGGAGGGCGGAGAGATTTTCTTCCAAAACTGCCACTTCTGCCACGGCGACAATTTGAATGGCCGTGGATTGCACGCATTTGCCTTCAACCCGATTCCCGCGAACTTTACCGATCCGGGAACAATCGCCCAGCTTCAGGAGACGTTCATTTTCTGGCGCGTCGCCAAGGGTGGCATCGGGTTGCCGAACGAAGGGTTCCCCTGGGCCTCTGTGATGCCGCCATGGGAGCAGCATTTGACCGTGGATGAAATTTGGAAAGTCATTCTTTTCGAATATTGGCACACGGGTTACTACCCCAGAACCTGGGACTAATCGTCCAGCGGTATTACGGATAACCCATGGATTATGAGATGAGGGAAAACATGATGAATACGTCGAAGGGCAGAACAGCAGGGATCCTCCTTGCCTCGGCCTTTGGTCTGGCATTGTTTTCTGCCGGTCCTTTGGTTCAGCTGGCATCGGCAGAGGATGTTCCGCAAGGTTTCAAAAAGGGCGAATTGGCGCCTGAGCCGCCTGCCGATATGATTGAGGCGGGCAAGCGGGTCTACTTTACCAAGTGCGTGTGGTGCCATGGCGTGGAAGGCGCTGGCGATGGTCCCGGTGCGGATCGTCTCTGGCCGCGTCCCCGCAACTTCAATCAGGGAACATTCAAGATCCGGCACACCGCCAGCGGTGAATTGCCCTTGTTTGACGCCAAGAAGCCGATCCCTGGGCAAAACGACCTCTATGAAACGGTCACACATGGCTTGCCAGGATCGGCTATGCCCTCGTGGGAAGGTATCTTGACCGAAGAGCAGCGCCTCCAGGTGCTCGCGTTCGTCACCACACAATTGGTGAAGGATCGGAAGTTCACGGATAAGCAGTCTGAAACCCAGACGATCTTGCAGCTTGCGGATTTGAAGCCCAAAGAGGCGACGGACGAAAGCCGCAAGAGAGGGTCTGAGCTCATCGTTGAAAAGAAGTGCGTGGAATGCCACGGCATGGAAGGCCGCGGAGATGGAAACGCCTTCAATCTGAAGGATGACTGGGGCTTCTCGATTCAGCCGGCCAACTGGCACAAGTGCTGGAACTTTAGAGGCAGCCGCCAGGATCCGTATAATGTGAAAAACATTTTCCGCACCTTCTCGACGGGTGTGAACGGGACGCCGATGCCGTCGTTTGCGGATAGCACCAGCGTCGATGACCGTTGGGACATTGCCAATTTCGTCAACTCGCTCTGTGAGCGGGATGCGCTTGGCCAGCCGCTCCCTATCGATCCGTTGACGGATAAGCCGAAAATTAACTTCGTTGTTCCGTCCTATGTGGTTGAAGGCGAGATCCCTGCCGATATGGAAAATGAAGCCTGGCAGAAGACCCCCAAGCGCTATGTGGCGATGGGCGGCCAGATCACGCACAAGCCCCGTAACTTCGTCAATCGTATCGACGATATCTGGGTGCGGTCGCTCTATAACGACAAGCATGTCGTGTATTTGCTTGAGTGGGATGACCGGACCAAGAGCGTGGCCGAAGGGAAGTTGCCCTGGGCTCCGACCGAAGTGAACCTCGACATCAAGGAGCAGGATCCCAAGACCGGTGAAGAAGGGTCCATTGCGGCTCATCAGAACAACTACACGGTCTATAACGATGCCATCGCCATCGAGACGCCTGTGAAGTGGCAGGAGCTTCCGGCTCCGATTAAGCCCCGGTATCTCTTCGGAAGCAATGAGCAGTTCCCTGTCGATATCGTGAAGTGGGAAGCTGATGGATCCATCCGGGCCTTCAAGGGTACCGGTTGGGACAAGGACTTCGAAGAGCGTGACAGCTATGAAGAGAACCTGAAGGTTCTGAAGTCTGAGTGGAAGAATGGCCGCTGGTACGTCATGATTCAACGTCCGCTTGGCAACAAGAAGGATCAGGATTATGACGAAGACACGCTGTTCGAGATGGGGAAGTACATCCCGACCGTGTTCTTTGCCTGGGACGGTCATAACGGGGATGCAGGACGGAAGATGGCCGTGTCGGCCTTCTATTACACCTTCTTGCAGCCTCCGATTCCTCAGGAAGTCTATATCTATCCGTTCGTGATTGCCGGTGGTATCGTGATCCTGGAAGCCTGGGTCCTGACCCGCCGTGCAAACAAGCGGAAAGGCAAGACTCTCTAATCTCTGATTGGGAGTGAGGGTTGTTTCTAGCGAAGGGGGTGGGGTAACCCACCCCCTTCGTGCTTTTTGAGGGCTGGGAGAATATGAGGCTTCAACGAGATGCAACGGGAGTCATCCTGGCCGGTGGGAAGAGCCGGCGAATGGGTGAAGACAAACGCTTTTTGAAGGTCGGAGAGGCTACTCTGCTGGAGCGGTCTATCCATGTGATGTCCCGGGTTTTCTCAGAAGTATTGGTCATCATCGCACAAGACAGCCCCGCGTTAGATGTGCCCGGTTGCGTAGTCCATCGTGATCTGATTCCTGATTGCGGCAGTCTCGGGGGGCTCTATACAGGGCTGGTGCAAGCGTCTCGTGGCCGGATCTTTGTCGTGGCCTGCGATATGCCGTTTGTGAACCCGGATATGATTGGGTGGTTTCTTGCCCGCGACCAAGAGGCGGATATCGTGATAGCGCAGCTGGAAACCGGTTTGCAGCCACTGCATGCGGTCTACGGAAAGCGTACCCTTCCTTATCTCAAGCAGCGGGCTGAGGCGCGGCAGCTGAAGATTCAGACGGTGGCCTCAGAGCCGTCGTTGCGCGTGAGAATTGTCTTGCCCTCAGAGTGGAGGGACCTGGATCCCGAGTCGCGCTCCTTTCAGAACGTCAATTCACCGGCCGATCTGCAAGCCGCAAGGGCTGCAATTTCAGGGATTCATCCTTCCTTGTGATGGCAAGCGACCTGTGCAGCGTCCTCGTCATTCACCCGGGCGGATTGGGTGATGTGCTCCTTGCTGTTCCAGCCTTGCAGGCGATTCGGTCTCATTATCCAACACAGGAATTAGTCCTGCTTGCCGGTACGGAAGTGGGGCATCTCTTACAGCAATGCGGGGTTGTCGATCGAATTCTGCCAATGGAAGCAGGCCACCTGGCCACGCTGTTCATCGGCCCCCAACAGCTATCGCCATCGATACACAATATTGCCAAGCGTTGTGAGCTGGCTATTGGGTGGTTGAAAGATTCCGATGGTTCCCTTCTTGGAACATTGCGGGAGGCGGGGATTCCCCGCGTGATTGTAGAAGCTCCGATGAGCGGGACCCGCCGTCATCAAAGCGAGCGGTTTCTCGCGTCAGTGGAGAAGGTGATCGGAACGGGCCACGAAGGATCTGTCCGTCTCACTTTGCCCGAGTCATTGCTTCAAGCGGCTATCACTGAGTTGAAAAAGACCGGTCTCGGAGAGGGAGTGGCCTATGTTGTGTGCCATCCGGGGAGCGGGAGTCCGCATAAATGTGTGAGGGCCGACCGGTGGCTCGATATTCTTTCCGGTTGTCGAGCACGGGGCCTTGCGCCAGTTATTGTGGCCGGGCCGGCAGATGAGCAAGCGGTGCAGGCGCTAGGCGAAGAAGGGCTGAAGGACATTCCTGTCCTGCGGCCGAAAAATCTGACAGCGCTCTCGGGAATCCTAGCGCAAGCCAAGGGGTATATCGGCCATGATTCCGGTGTGACGCATCTCTCAGCCTTACTCGGGGTCCCGACCGTGGCGATGTTTGGCCCCACTGATCCGCAGCAGTGGGCTCCCCGAGGGGCTCATGTCTCGGTGGCCACCGGCGCGGCCTGCTCTTGCAGTGGGTGGTCTGCGGTGCAGACCTGTCGTGAGAAGGCCTGTCTTCAAGTGCCGGTGATAGGGGTGCTGCATGGGCTGGACAATCTTCTTGCTCGCTACCGCCAGGTAACAAATTCCTGACCCCTCACCTTGTCACCTCCTATGCCGTATGCTACAGTGCCGAATTGTTTTTCTCTTTCTTCTCTAAGTACTTAGGAGATTTTGTGACGCAAGGGTTCGTGCAGGAACAGGTTGTCAACGCACTTCACGGTGCGTTGTCCGATGCCAAGGCGAAAGGCCAACTGAAGATCGAGTCTTGGCCGGCCCTGACGTTGGATGCACCCAAGCGTCCTGAGTGGGGTGATCTGGCGACGACGGTTGCGATGGCATTGGCGGCATCCGAGAAGCGTGCGCCTCATGACATTGCGCAGATCATTGCCGATAATCTATCCGCCCGCGATCAACTGTTCGAGCGAGTCGAGATCGTGCGGCCGGGATTTCTCAATCTTACCGTCAAACGGGCCGTCTGGCTGGAAGTGCTTCGAGAGATCGAACGACAGGGCGCAGCCTTCGGGACCTCGACGCTGGGAGTCGGGAAGCGCGTGTTGGTTGAATATGTCAGTGCCAATCCCACCGGCCCGCTGCATGTGGGGCATGGCCGCGGGGCCGCCGTGGGGCAGGCGCTCGCGCGGCTCCTGAAAGCGGTGGGATACGACGTCGTCAGCGAATATTACATCAACGACGCGGGCCGGCAGATGAAGCTGCTCGGCGCATCGGTATTCGCCCGTGTGCAGGAACTTGCGGGGAAGACCGTGACGTTTCCCGAAGAGGGGTACCATGGCGAGTATATTCGCGAGGTCGCCGCACGGATTCACCAGTCCGAAGGCGCGCGCCTGGCGGAACTCGCTCCGGCTGAGGCGGAACAGCGCTGCCGCGATTTGGCCTATCAGGCCCTGCTGCAGCTTATTCGGGAGGACCTCGCGGCCTTAGGGATCGAGTTTGAGTCCTGGTTCAGCGAAGCGTCGTTGCTCGCATCCGGCGCCGTGGAGCGGGCCTTTGCCGATCTGAAACAACAGGATTTGCTGTTCGAGAACGAAGGGGCGCTCTGGTTCCGGTCATCGAAATTTGGCGACGAGAAAGACCGGGTCGTGCGCAAGCAGGACGGCGAGTGTACCTATCTCGCCTCCGACATCGCCTATCATCGCGACAAGCTGCAGCGGGGATACGATCTGCTTATCGATGTGTGGGGCGCCGATCATCACGGGTACATCCCGCGCATGCAGGCTGTCATGCAGGCGTACGGACATCCGAAGGAGCGTCTTCAAGTCGTGCTCGTGCAGCTGGTCAGGCTGCTGCGGGGCGGCGAAGAAGTAAAAATGTCGAAGCGCTCCGGCGAATTCATCACCATGCGTGAAGTGCTGGACGAAGTCGGCGCCGATGCGGCCAAGTTTTTCTTCCTCATGCGCGACTCGAAGACGCATTTGGATTTCGATCTCGAATTGGCCAAGCAACGGTCGGCGGATAACCCCGTCTATTATGTGCAATATGCGCATGCTCGAATATCGAGCCTGGGGCGCGTGGCGGCGGCGCGCGGCATCCTGTGCCCATCGGCTGCCGAAGCCGATCTGACGGTGCTGACCGATCCCGATGAGCTTGGGCTGATCCGCAAGTTGTCGGCCTATCCCGAAGTGTTGGGCGCGAGCGCCGCGGCCTTCGAACCGCACCGTCTGACCTACTATTTGCAGCAACTGGCGGCCCTGCTCCACACCTTCTATAACAAGCATCGGATTCTTCCGCCGGCGGCGGATCAGGAGCCTCAGGAGAGTCCAGAGGCTCCCGTGGCGGAAGAGATTTCGCCGAAGGTTACGGTGGCGAGGCTGGTCTTGATGCGGGCGGTGCAGCAGGTCATCAAGAACGGATTAGGGGTGCTGGGGCTCTCCGCGCCGGACCAGATGTCGCAACAGGCGAGTACGGCATGATTCAGTTTACGCTCAGGCAGCAGGACCGGCAGACGAAGGCACGGCTCGGCCAGCTGCGCACGGCGCGGGGCGTGATCGACACGCCTGCGTTCATGCCGGTAGGGTCGTTGGGCCCGGTCAAGGGGCTGGAGCCGGACGATTTGCAGAACCTGGGTTTTCGGCTGATGCTCAACAATGCCTATCATTTGTACCTCCGGCCCGGGCACAAAGTGGTCGCGGAATTGGGCGGACTGCATGCCTTCACCGGATGGCCCGGCGCGATTCTGACGGACAGCGGCGGGTTTCAAATCTTCAGTCTCGCGAAACTGTGCAAGATCACCGATGACGGCGTGACATTCCAGTCGCATATCGACGGCTCGACGCATTTCATCACGCCGGAAACCGCGATCGAGATCGAAGAGGCGCTCGGCGCCGATATCATCATGGCGTTCGATCAATGTGTGGCCTTGCCGGCCTCGCGCGAGGCGATTCAAGAGGGCGTGCGCCGGACCACCGAATGGGCCAAGCGCTGCCAAGGGAGCCGCCGGCGGGCCGATCAATCCCTCTTCGGCATCGTGCAAGGCGGCCTGGAAGCAGATTTAAGACGGCGCTCGGCGCAGGAGCTGGTCGCGCTCGACTTTGAAGGGTATGCCATCGGCGGGCTGTCAGTCGGGGAGAGCAAGGCGGATATGTATGCCATGCTGGACGTCACGGCGCCCGAACTGCCGGAGACCAAGCCACGGTATCTCATGGGGGTCGGCCTGCCCGAAGATCTGATCGAAGGCGTGGCGCGCGGCGTCGATTTGTTCGATTGCGTGGTGCCGTCCCGGCATGGCCGGACCGGCTGGCTGTTCACCGGCTTTGGCCGGGTGTCGATCAAGCAGGCGCAGTATACGCGCGATGAACGGCCCATCGATCCCGATTGCGGATGCCCGGTTTGCAAACGGTACTCGCGGGCCTATTTGCATCACTTGTTCAACGTGAAAGAAATGCTGGGATCGAGGCTGAATACCATCCATAACCTCTGGTATTTTGCGGATCTCATGCAGCGGATTCGGTCGTCGATCGAGCGCGGGACGTTTCTCGCGTTGCGCGACGAGTTTTACCGGGCGCGCGCCGAGGTGGCGCCGGCTGGAGACGCGCGGGAGAGCGCTGACGATGACCGCCGGACCGGGCTGGATTAAGACCCGAGCAAAAGGAGTGCAGCGACATGGTGATGGCGTCAGTAGCATGGGCGCAGGGGCTTGGCGGCGGCGGAGGGTCCAATTCGGGGACCTTGCTGTCGCTGGTGCCGTTCGTCCTGATTTTTGTCATTTTTTATTTCCTGCTCATTTTGCCGCAGCAGAAGCGGCAGAAGGCGCAGAAGGCGATGCTGGATGATTTGAAAAAGGGCGACAAGATCATCACGGCGTCCGGCATTTGGGGCACGATCACGAATCTCGGGAAGGAGACCGTGACGCTGCAGGTGGCCGACAACACGAAGATCAAGATTCAAAAAGAGCATATTGCCAAGTTGCGCGCGGATGACGACGACAAAGAGTAGCTGAGTCCAAGACAAGAGAGGGTGGCGGGGACATGAAAAAAGTGAGCGGGCGGTTTGCGGTACTCGCGTTGGTGGTGGTGCTGTCGGTCGTGTTTTTCTTGCCGTCATACAAGCCGCTCTATCAGGCGTTGCCTGATTGGGCGCGCAAGGTGTTGCCGGACAAGGGCATTACGCTGGGGCTGGATCTCCAGGGCGGCATTCACATGGTGATGGAGGTCGATGAGGATCGCGCGGTGGAAATTGCCGTCGATCGGTCCGTCAATTCCCTCCAAGACGTGCTGGTCGATAAGAAGATTCCGGCTGAATCGGTCAAGCGGACGGCGCCGCAGCAGGTCACCATTCAGTTTGCCAACGGGGAACTGAAGGCGCAGGTGCAGAAGCTGCTTGAGGACTACCCGACGTTCTTCGAGGTCGAGGCGGCTGGTTCGGCCAATATGGTCGTCTGGGAGCTGCGCGACACCGAAATCAAGCGCATCAAGGATTCCGCGATCAATCAGGCCCTGGAAACCATCCGGAACCGCATCGATCAGTTCGGCGTGTCGGAACCGCTGGTCCAGCGTCAGGGGCTCAAGCAGATCGTCGTGCAATTGCCGGGCGTCAAAGAGCCGAAGCGGGCGAAGGATCTCATCAAGGAAACCGCCTTGCTCGAGTTCAAGATGCTCGACGAAGACAACCAGATGAAGATGGATTTCCCGGCCCGTATCCCGAAGGAAAAAGAGGCCGAGACCGTCAGGCAGTTCGAGGCCAAAATCCCCGAGGGCGATCAGATCCTTTTCGAGCGGGTGTTTGAGAAAGAGACCGGACGGGAGTTCCGGGTTCCCTATCTCGTGAAGAAGCGGGTCATGCTGACCGGCGATGTGTTGAGCGATGCCCGCGTGTCGATCGGCCAGTTCAACGATCCCTACGTGTCCATTACGTTCGACGGAAAAGGCGGACGTGAATTCGAGCGCATTACCGGCGAGAACGTGAAGAAGCGGATGGCCGTGGTGCTCGACAATACGATCTATTCCGCTCCAGTGATTCAAGAGCGCATCACCGGCGGACGGGCGCAGATCACCGGCACCTTCAGCACGCAGGAGGCCAGCGACCTGGCGATCGTCCTGCGCGCGGGCGCGCTGCCGGCGCCGCTCAAAATCATTCAAGACCTGACGGTCGGCCCGTCGCTCGGCCAGGATTCCATCGACAAGGGCGTGCAATCGACGCTCTTTGCCGGCGCCATGGTCGTGGTCTTCATGATCGTCTATTACCGCCTGTCCGGCGCGATCGCGGATTTCGCCCTGGTGCTGAATCTCGTGTGTCTGCTGGGGGCGCTGTCGGCGTTGAATGCCACGCTCACCTTGCCGGGCATCGCCGGTATTGTGTTGACGATCGGCATGGGGGTCGATTCCAACGTGCTGATTTTTGAACGCATTCGTGAAGAGTTGCGCCAGGGCAAAGGGGTCCGCCTGGCAGTGGACGGCGGGTACAACAAGGCCTTGCTGACGATCATCGACTCGCACGTCACGACGCTGATCACGGGGGTCGCCTTGTTCCTGTTCGGCACGGGTCCGATCAAGGGATTTGCCGTCACCCTGTGTCTGGGCATTGCCATTAACCTGTTTACGGCCTTGGTGGGCACGAAGGTCATCTTCGATGTCCTCAACCAGCGGCCTAAAGTCGAGACTCTCAGCATCTAAACGAGAAAGGGCTTGAGGCATGAGGCGAGAGGCAAGGTCGGAGAAAACGTGTCACCTAGCCTCTAGCCCCGCGCCCCTTGCCAGCAGAGGAGTGTATTCATGTTAGAGATCCTGGGGAAAACCAATTTTGATTTCATGGGGAAGCGCAAGATCGCGTTTCTCTTTTCCGGCATCATGGTGTTGCTGGGGCTGGTCGCGGTCGTGCAGATCAGCCGAGGCGCAGCCAATCTCGGCATCGATTTCGCCGGCGGCACTGCCGTGCAGCTCAAGTTCGAGCAGCCCATTCGGATCGACGAAGCGCGCCGCGCGCTGGATGCGAACGGGGTGAACAATGCCGAACTGCAAGAGTTCGGGCAGGAGAACAAGCTGCTGGTCCGTGTGAAAGCCTCCACAACCATCGAAGAAAAGACCGCCGAACGGGTGATGGCCGTGTTTACGAAAGACTTCCCGACCAACAAGTTCGTCGTCGATGCCTCGACTGAGATCGGGCCGACGATCGGGAAGAAGCTGCAGGAAGATGCGCTGATCGCCGTGGTCATCTCGTTCATCGGGATTATTCTGTACATTGCGATGCGTTTCGAGCTGCGGTTCGGCGTGGCGGCGGCGCTGGCGACGTTCCACGACGTGCTGGCGGTCCTGGGGGCGTTTTATGTTCTGGATAAAGAAATTACGCTCTTGGTCGTGACGGCCCTCCTGACCTTGGCCGGGTATTCGCTGACCGACACCGTGGTCGTGTTCGACCGGATTCGTGAAAACCTCCGCCTGCGCCGGCGGGAGTCGGAAGAGGCTACGATCAACGGCGCGGTGAATCAGGTGTTGAGCCGCACGATTGTCACCAGCTTGACTGTCGTGCTGGTGTTGATCCCCTTGACGCTGGCGGGCGGCGAAGTGCTGCACGATTTCTCGCTGGCGCTGTTGTGGGGCGTGATTTTCGGGACCTATTCGTCGGTGTTTGTCGCCAGCCCGCTGCTGTTGCTCTGGCCTGGCGCGGCTGGACGCATGATGAAGCGGGGTTAGCACGGCACGTTCCGGGGCGCCCCGCCGTGACGGCGGGGCGCCCCAGTTACATCATCGCGCGCCCGGATGGGCACACTTCATGGCATTCTGGAGTCGGTCTCACAGTCTCCAGCATAAGATCATCACGGCCATCGTGATGGTCGGTCTGCTCCCCCTTGGCCTCTCCCTGTTCCTGAGCTATCTCGAAGAGCGGCGCGCGCTGCGCGAAACCATCGGCGGCAGCTTCAAGGAAGTGGCGGTCGAAGCCTCGCGCCGCATCGAGATGCACGTCACGCGCGGGATCAACGAGGCGCAGCAGCTCGCCACCACGCCCTTTCTCCGCACCGCCGTCACGGAATCGAATCGCACCTACGAGGGCAAGGACGACCGCGCCGTCGAGGAGATCATCAAGGATTGGCAGCAGCGATGGCGGCAGCGCGACAAGCGGAGCGAGTTCCCGCTGTTCATCAACCGCATCGTCACGAACTATCTCATCCGCTGGCACGACATCCGCAAATCGGACTATGTGGGGATTCTCGTCACGGATGCGCGCGGCGCGCTGGTGGTGAGTTCCATTCCCCAGGTTGAGTATTACTACGGCAAAACGCCCTGGTGGGCGGCGGTCGTGAAGTCGCAAGTCCCCAATCCCTACGTGAGCGACATCGCCTTCGATCCGGCCTTTGGCACCCACGTTGTGGTGGTGGCGGTGCCGATTCTGGAGGATGGCAAGCGCGGGGTCATCGGTGCCGTGACGATTTTGCTTCGCCGGGACACCTTGTTTCACTCCATTTCCGAAGTGGCCATCGGAGCGACCGGCCATGCCATGCTCTTCAGCACCGACGGGGCGCCGCTCATCTGCCCGATCCTTTCTCCGGAAGAGCATACGGTGAATCCGGACCTGATCCGGACGATCACTCAGGACAAGCCGGGCTGGGCGCTGACGCAGGACGACTCCCATGGCAGCCGGGACGCGCTGATCGGATTTTCCCCCGTGCGGTTCAGCGAGGCGCTCGCGCCGGGCAGCATGGGCGGCACACAGTGGGTGACGGTCGTGCGGCAGGACCCGGAGGAGACCTACGCGCCGCTGGGCCGCCTGGTCGGCAAGACTCTGCTCTATGGCGTCTTGGTGTTTGCGGTGTTGTGGGGAACGGGGCTGATCGTCGCCAGGCGGATCGCCCGTCCGATCAAGGCCTTGCACGACGGGGTGCAGGAAATCGGCAGCGGCCGGCTTGATCAGCAATTGCAGATCAAGACCGGGGACGAGATTGAGGATTTGGCGGACGCGTTCAACCGCATGGCGGGGAATCTCCAACTGTCCTTCGCGCAGATCGAAGCCCGCATGGGGGACGTGCGCCGGCTGGAGGAAAAGTATCGCGACCTGATCGAGCACTCGCCGGAAATGATTTATCAGCTGGATCGGACGGGCCGCTTCGTCCATATGAATCAGACAGGCCTGGAGAAGCTGGGCTATACGCTCGACGAGATGCTGGCGATGCGGCTGTGGGAACTGGTGCCGGAGAACCAGGGCGGGCAGGTGCTCAGTTATCTTGAGCGCCTGATGTCGAAGGGGCGCAACACGATTGAAACGGTGTTTCTCGCCAAGGACGGACGCTCCATCGATGTGGAGATCCATGCCACGGCGCTGTTCGATCAGGAAAGCGGCGGGGTCGTGCATACGCGCGCCTTTGTCCGCGATGTCACCGAGCGGCATCAACTGGAGCGGCAGCTGCAACAGTACACCAACAAGCTGGAAGTGGCGGTGTCCGAGCGGACCGAACAACTGGTGGCCTCCCAGGCGCGCTATAAGGCCCTCTTCGACCTGGTGGCCGATTCGGTCTTTATGGTGAATCAACAGGGTACTGTGGTGGCCGTGAACAAGCGGGAGGAGCAGGCGCTCGGCTATTCCGAATCGTCGGTCGTCGGGCGGAGCATTTTCGAGGTGGTGCTGCCCGCGTTCCATGAAGGCGTCCGCGCGCTGCTGTTGGAATTGGCGGGCGGGCAACGGCAGGTGCCCACGCATGAAATCGCCGTCCGCAATGCGGCCGGCGTCGAGATGCCGGTCGAGATGGATTTGATTCGCGTCGGATCCGACGAGGCGCCGCTGGCCATGGTGCAGCTGCGCGACATCACCGACCGCAAGCGGATGGAGCGGCAGCTCCAGTCGTACCGCGAAGAACTGGAAGTGAAAGTGCGGGAGCGCACGAAGGAAATCGAAGAGACCAAACAGTACCTGGAAAATCTGCTCGAAAACGCCAACGATGTCATCTATACCCTGGACAACGAGCAGCGCTTCACGTACGTCAACAGCAAGATCGAGGCCTGGGGGTACCGGAAAGAGGATTTGCTCGGCCGGCCCTATCTGTCGCTCTTGTCGAAGCGCCATCGGGGTCGCCGCCTCAAGAGCACGCTCGATATCGGCGCGAAACAGGTCTATGAAGTGGAGGTCGTCACCCGCACGGGAGAGGCCCGGTCGGTGATGGTGAGCGTCTCTCCGCTGCATGGGGTGGATGGCGAGATCCTGGGCGTGCTCGGCATTGCGCGGGATATGACGGAGACGAAGAAGCTGGAGCAGCAGATCAGGAATTCGGAGAAGCTGGCGTCGGTGGGCAAGCTGGCGGCCGGCGTGGCGCACGAAATCAACAACCCGCTCGGGGGCATCCTGAACTGCCTGTACAACCTCGGGAAGGGGACGATTCCCCCGGCCCGGCGCGAGGAGTATCTCGCGTCGATGGAAGACGGGCTGCGGCGTGTTCAGAAAATCGTCCGCCAGCTGCTCGATTTCTCGCAGCAGCATCAGCCGGAGTTCGCGCTGGCCGAGATCAATGCCGTGATCGAGCGGGTGCTCGTGCTGACCAACCATCTGTTTGCCCCCAACCGGATTACGCTCGAAACGGCGCTGGGAACGGGCCTGCCGAGCGTGATGATCGACCGGCATATGATCGAGCAAGTGCTGATGAATCTCATTTTGAATGCCGTGCAGGCGATGAAGGAGGGCGGCGTGCTCTCGATCAGGACCTGGGTGGAAGAGGGAATTTGCATGGTGGAGATCCGCGATACGGGGTCCGGGATTCCGGCCTCGGTGCTGCCGAAAATTTTCGATCCGTTCTTTACGACGAAGGGCCAGGGCGAGGGGACGGGACTGGGCCTTTCGGTCAGTCTTGGCATTGTGGAACGGCATGGCGGTAAGATTCTGGTGGAGAGCGAGGTCGGGAAGGGCACGGTCTTTACCCTCTGCCTGCCGGTGTCGCGCGAACGGGAGCCGATGGAGCGGGTATCATGATGCCGATGACCATTCTGATCGTCGATGACGAACCCTTGATGCGCCTGTCCATCGTGGACGCCCTTGAAGCGGTGGGGCATGAGGTGAGCGCGGCGGCGACCGGCACCGAGGGGATCGAGCAGGTGCGGCAGCGCGGGTTCGATCTTGTGATCACGGACCTCCGGCTCCCCGGCGCCGACGGGCTGGCGGTGCTCAAGGCCGCGAAGGAGGCCAGCGCGCAGACGGAAGTGGTGATGATTACCGCGCACGGGTCCGTCGAAACGGCCGTGGGCGCCATGAAGCTGGGGGCGTTCGATTACATTACCAAGCCCTTCAATATGGACGAGCTGCTGTTGATCGTGGAGCGGGTGGGGACGGTGGTGGCGCTGCGCAAAGAGAACCAGGATCTCAAGGCCACCCTGGAGAATAAATTCAGTTTCGGCGGGATTCTCGGCGCGAATACGAAAATGCGCGCGGTGCTGGAGAAGATCAAGATGGTCGCCGCGACGGATTCTACGGTGCTGATCCTCGGCGAGAGCGGCACGGGAAAAGAGCTGGCCGCCAACGCCGTGCATCAGAACAGCCCGCGCCGCGACTATCCGCTGATCAAAGTGAGCTGTGCCGCGCTGCCGGAAACCCTGTTGGAGGCGGAACTGTTCGGCCATGAAAAGGGCGCCTTCACGGGCGCGTTGCGCCAGCGGCGCGGACGGTTCGAAATGGCCAATCGCGGGACGCTGTTCCTCGATGAAATCGGGGAGATCTCCCCCATTGTGCAGGTCAAGCTCCTGAGAGTGCTCCAAGAGCGGAAGTTCGAGCGGGTCGGCAGCAATCAAACCATCGATGTGGATGTGCGGCTCGTGTGCGCGACACAGAAAGACTTGCGGAAGGAAGTCGCGGCGGGCCGCTTCCGTGACGATCTCTTCTACCGCCTGAACGTCGTCCAAGTGGTGGTGCCCCCGTTGCGTGAGCGGCAGGAAGATATCGCGGTAATCGCCGATCATGTGCTGCAGACCTGTTCGGAAAAGATGAACAAGAAACTGCGGGGCTTTTCCCAGCCGGCGCGGGAGCTGCTGTTGCGCTATTCCTATCCGGGGAATGTCCGAGAGCTGGAAAACATGGTCGAGCGGGCGGTGGCACTGGGGCGCGACCGGGAGCCGATTCAACCGGCCGATCTGTGCGGGTTTCAAACCTGTCCGTACTTGGGCGGCGAGCCGCAAGAGTCCTGCGGGTTCTGCCACGAAGGGCTCAGTGGCGGTGGGAAGAAGAAAGACGTGCCGTTGACGGCCCTTTCGACTGCGCGGGAGGGGTTTGAGAAAGAGTACATCCTCTCCGTGCTGGAGCGGGTGGAAGGCAGCAGGACGACCGCGTCGAAAATCCTCGGTCTCTCCCGCAAAGCGCTCTGGGAGAAGTGCAAACGCTACGGCATCCCCTCCGCCCATAGTGAAGGCGAGGAGGACGAGGGCTAGGCGGTGCTCCCTGCTTTCTTGGTGGATATTTTTTGCGACCGGGGGTAATGCCGAGGGGTGCGAGGGGAGTCGGCGCGCCCTGTGCCCGGTGCGGCACAGGACGCGCGTGAGGTTGCTTACTCTGCCGGTTCCGCTCCGCCTTCCCACAGCTTGATGGTGCGATCCCAGGAGGCGGTGGCGAGGCGTTTCCCGTCTGGTGAAAAGACAACTTGCCGGACGCCGCCGGTGTGGCCCTTCACGGTTTTGAAGTGGCGGCCAGCGGCGATATCCCAGAACTTGATGGTGTTGTCGTCACTGGCGCTGACCAGGACTTTCCCGTCCGGCGAGACAGCTAAAGATCTCACCCAGCCGGTGTGCCCGGTCAGGCATTTGGTCTCGACGACTTTCGGCATCTCGAAGAACTTGATGGTTTTGTCGCGGCTCCCGGTGATGAGGGTCTTCCCGTCCGGGGTATAGATCATGGCGCCGATCCAGTAATCCATCGGTTTTTGGAATCCGCCGTCGTCTTCGATGAAGTAGCCGCGCGTTTCCGTGGAATCTTCGTTGTCGCGCTGCCAATGGCCGTCGTGCAGGACTTTCTCTTCCCCGCTGGGCAGCACTTCCCACACTTTGATCTTTCCGATGTCGGTGCCGCTGGCCAGGTGGATGCCGTCCGGCGAGAAGGCGACGCATACGGACCAATGGTGGTCGTACTGGTCTTTGCCCAGCAGGGTCATCAGTTCGGTGCCGGTGGTGACTTCCCAGATTTTGATGTCTTTGTTGTGGCTGCCGCGCGCGAGCATGAGGCCGTCGGGCGACAGGGAGAGGCTGCATACGTTGTGGTCGTAGCGGGTAAAGAGCAATTTCGTCGGTTCGCCGGTTTTGGGATTCCACAAGCGGATGGTCCGGTCTTCGCTCGCGGTCGCGATGGTTTGGCCGTCCGGGGTATAGACGATGGCGCGGATGTCATTGGTATGGCCGCGGAGCGAGCGCAGGAGCCGGCCGGTTTCGATGTCCCACATGCGGACGAGGCGTTCGGCGCCGCCGCTGGCGAGCGTCAATCCGTCGGGCGAGAAAGCGACGGCCCAGACGCCGTGCGAATGGCCGCGAAAGGTTTTGATCTCGCGGCAATCGGTTTTCCAGTACTCCAGAAAATCGATCGGCGCGGTGGGCGCCGTGGTTGGCTGCGTTCCCTGGGCGGCGTTTGGCATCGGCGGGGTCATCGTGTGTTCAGGCATAGGGTCTCCAGTCACCGGGGACACGCTCATGGTCCCCCTTGATTGCAAATCGGCTTTTCAGGCCAGTATACTCCGGTCGAATCTGAACGATCGTAAGAGATGCTCAGCAGCCAAGTCAAGGTGGCTCCAGCCGCCGGTAACGAGGCTCCGAGAGGCTCGGCTGGTGCTCCGGTTCGATCTGACGCAACCCCAACGCTTCGAGGCTTCCAATGGAAATCAGGTTTCAGCCCGCATTGCTCCAAGAGGTCATTGACTCCTTTGTGGAAAAGACGGAACGCGAGGGCGATCCGACCTATTATAAGGAGTTCCATGAGTATGCCGATCCGATCTACGAGAAGTTTATGCTGGAGGATCGGGAAGGGGAGTTCAAGAAGCTCTATCAGTATCTGTTCGGCACCTGGGGGTTCTCGGACATTATCCGCGATTCGTTCAATGAGTATCCGTTGTTGAAAGACAAGGTCGGCATCGTGCTGGTCAAGGGTGTGTTGAAGGAAGACCAGGAAGGCGTCGATATTCTGCGCAAGTGGGGGTCTGTTGAGCAGGAGCTGGCCAAGCAGTTTGAGGAAAAGGGCCTGAAGGGCGTCGGTATTAAGCTGATTCCCCGCCGGTTTTACGATCCGGCCCTCACGCGCTATTGCCGCCATGAACTGATGCATATCTCCGATATGCTGGATCCGGTGTTCGGCTACGATCCCGATACGAAGGTGGGGCAGAACCCCGGAGAAGAAACGCTGATTCTCCAGCGGTACCGCGTGCTCTGGAGCGTGAGTGTCGATAGCCGGCTGAGCACGGCGGGCAAGGAACCGATGCTGAGCAAGGAAGACCGGTTCAAAGAGTTCCGGTCCTGGTACCGGAAGATTCCCCCGCCTCAGCTGAAGTCAGTGTTCGAAGGGTTGTGGCAGACGTCCTATTTCACCCACTCCGAGTTGATCGAAATGTCGACTGACACGTTGCGTGTCATGGATCGCGCCGTCGATGTGGAGGGGGGAGAAGTTCCGGAGTCCGAAAATAAAGTCATGCTGATGCCGGGGTTCCCCTGTCCGTTGTGCCGTTTTCCGACCTATTCGTGGGTGGAGGATATGGGCACAAAGCTGGAGCCCTATGTGCTGGACTTTATCCGGGAAAATCATCCGGGGTGGGACATCGAGTACGGCGCCTGCGATCGCTGTGTAGAAGTATATAAGCTGCGTGCAGACGGCGTCATGTAGGTTGCGCGCATATGGCTTCCGATCCATCATACGGGCGGCGTGATTTTCTGAAGGACTCCGTCCTGTCTGTGGCCAAGGCCGCCCAGGAATTCTCCAAGCAGACCGAGGTGACGCCGGAAGTCTCTGCGCCGGTCTTGCGCGCGGATTGGTTGCGCCCGCCCGGCGCGGTTGAAGAAGCGCTGTTTCTGGATCGTTGCACCAAGTGTGGCGATTGCGTGAAGGCGTGTGATCCGGGCGCGATCGTATGTCATCCGGCGGATGGGTTGCCGATTCTCTATGCAGACCAGTCGCCCTGCCTGCTTTGTGAGGATCTGCCCTGCGTCGCTGCCTGTGCGGAGGAGGCGCTGGAGCCGGTTAGCCATGTGCGGGATGTCCGGATGGGCAGTGCCGTGGTCACGCATCGGCTCTGTACCGCTGGCCAGGGTTGCCACGCCTGCGTCTCCAGGTGTCCGGTCGATGCGTTGGCGATGGATTTCGGCGAGATGCGATTAGTGATTTCACACGAGCGGTGCGTCGGCTGCGGCATTTGTGAGCATGTGTGCAAGACGGTGAACGATCATGTTGCCATACGGGTGACGCCGGCCAGGCAGATGGCCGGTTTGTGGTAAAAAGTCAAGACAGGATTTGAACGTGACTGTCTGAAAATCATGAAATTCGCAGCGATTGAAAGAGGAAATTTGTTCGTTCGATTTTGCTGGTTCGCGCAGGAGTTCTTGCTTGACATCCAGAGGACCTTTACCTATCATACGCAGGCCCGTGAAGGTAGTGTGTGCAGTTAGTGCGGGACTTGTGTGAGCTGTGAGGCCTGGGTTGAGTCTGACATCCAGGAGACAATTGCCATGACGAGTAAACAACCGGTGCAGAGCGCAACAACCACGGCTGCTGCCGTTATTCCGACTACCCCGACCATTAAAGATTCCCCCGCCGTCGAGCGAGCCCTGAACCGCAGCAAGCTCTATCTCTTGATCTCCTGGAGCCTTTTGTATCCAGAAGACGAGGAATTTCTTGACTATCTGCAGTGCGGGGAGTTCGTTGAGGATGGCCGTGCCGCGCTGGACGCCTTGCAGGCTGCGCTGGACGCGAATCAGGGTGGCGACCGCGCGAAGCAGAAGCTGGCGGCGCTGAAGAAGCAGCTCGATCATATTGAAAAGCTCATTGCGACCGAATGTGTGAACTGGCAGTTGAGCGATCTCCAGTCGGAGCACCGGCGGGTGTTTAGCAATGTCATTACGCTCGATTGTCCTCCTTACGAGACCCTGTTCGGCAACGACCACGTCTTTGCGCAATCGCACACCATGGGCGACATCGCGGGATTCTACAAGGCCTTCGGTGTCGAGCTGTCGAAGGATATCCACGAGCGTCTCGACCACCTGAGCGTCGAATTTGAGTTCATGCATTTCCTCGCTTACAAAGAGTCGTATTCGCGGTGTCACGACGGGGCCGAGAAGACGCAGATCGTCGTCGATGCGCAAAAGAAATTCGTTAAAAACCATATCGGCCGGTGGGTTCCGCTGTTTTGCCGCATGTTGACGAAGAAGTCGGATTCGGGCCTCTTCAAAATCGTGGCCGATATGACGTCCGATTGGATGGAGTTTGAGACCGCCTTCCTGGGTGTGACACCGCAGCCTTATACGGAAACCGATTATCGTCCGGCCACCTTCAATTCGCCGGAAGGCCAGACCTATGAGTGCGGTGCGCAGGACCAGGGCAATGAGTTGAGCATGCTCCTGAACGAAGTCGGGGCGCAGTCGTTCATGGACGTGAAGGACAAGGAGAAGGATAAAGAGGAGGGTGGACCGGTCGGAACTGCGTAAGTTCCGTGCAATTATTTTCAGTTTTCTAGTCGGCAGTCATATTGGGCGATGTCATTAATCATTTAATTGAGAGGAGGGGTTAGTCGTATGAGAGTTGTGCAGACGACCAACAAGAAATTGGTGTTTGGCATTCTTCTCTCTGCCCTCGTTGTCGGCGTGATGCTGACGATCGGGCAAGTCCCATTGGCCGTAAGCCAGCCGGTGACCATCCCGGCGAAGGCGGTCAAGGGCCCGATTCCCATGGATGGCGCAAATCCCGTGTGGGAGAGCGTTCCTGGTGTCGTGGTTCCTTTGAGCGGTCAGCTGATCACCACCCCGATGCACCCGAACATCTCCGTGAAGTCGATGTTCGTCAAGGCCATGAGCAATGGCAAGGAGCTTGGGTTGCGGGTGGAGTGGAGCGATCAGACCAAGAACGATACGGCCATCGGTCCGCAGGATTTCCGTGACCAGGCCGCGATCATGTTCCCGGTGAACACAGCCGGTGCGCCGCCCTTCCAGTGCATGGGCCAGTCTGGCGGAACCACCAACATCTGGCGGTGGAACGCGGAATGGCAGAAGGACTTGGGCAAGGACAGCGCTGGTATGTGGGATGTGGACGATCAGTATCCCGGCATTTTCTGGGATTACTACTTTGAAGAGCCGGCTGGCGGCGTGACCTATCCTGACCGGATCGGTCGGAGCCTTGGGCCCTTCAACTCAGGCATTTGGTCCGGTAACATCATGTCCGATCCGACGCTCCGTGTGAGCTCGGTGGAAGACCTGAATGCCAACGGATTCAGCACCTTGACCACCCAGGCCCATCAGGATGTGATCGGGAATGGCGTGTGGGAGCCGTCAGGTTCCGTCAAGGGCGGTGGATACACTGGTCCGACATGGCGCGTGGTCATCAAGCGCAGCCTGGAGACCGGCGATGCCAACGATACGCAATTCAAGGCGGGGATGTCTGTGCCCATCGCGTTTGCGGTGTGGGATGGGAACAACATCGAGCGCAACGGTATGAAGGCGCTCTCCACCTGGTTCACGCTCAAGCTTCCGTGAGCGAACCGGTCTCTGGAGAGACCAGCGTTCTTCGCTAAGGCGTCGAGCGTCGTGAAATAGAGGGGCCCCGGGTCGGCGTCACGTGAGTGGCGAAATGATCCGGGGCTTCTTCTTTTGGCGATCCGTTCGCGCAGCCAGTCAGGCCTGTTCTCCGTGGAAGATGGGACGGGAGACAGGGTTGCAATTGGCAAATGGGGGAGTGTATAAACGAACGATCAAACCACTCGAAACTATCTGATTTTCCGAAGATATTAGAAAGTGTCTTCCATGAAAGTTTCGTTGCTTTTCCCTCCGACGTGGCATCCCTCGCAGCCCTATCTCAGTCTCCCATCATTGACCGGATTTCTGCATCAAGCCGGGGTGACGAACGTCTCCCAGCGGGATCTTGGCATCGAATTGCTGGATCAGGTGCTGACGAGGTCTTTCGGGGTCGAAGTTCACCAGCAATTGCTGGACAAGCAACGAGCGCTTGAGCGGAGCCAGTCCGGAGATACCGGTCCTGGGAGCCGGGAGCATTACGCGAAGGTCGTCGAATCACTGGATCGGTTCTCCTACCTCATTGATCGCGTGGAGCTGGCCAAAGAAACGCTGCGGGGCGAAGGGTTTTACGACCTGGATGCCTATCGAGGCAGCCTTTTCATGATCGATAAATGGCTGGAGCTGATTTCTTCCGTCTATTTTCCGACCAGGCTGACGGTGGTTGATAATCAGTTCAGCAACTATTCCATCTATTCCTCGAAAGACCTCATGAAGGTCATTCGGGATGAGGCGCAAAACCCGTACATTAGCCTCTTCCGTGATCGGTTCATCCCGTCGATCGTGGGCGATCGTCCGGATATCATCGGCGTGTCGATTACCGCCACCTCACAGATCATCCCTGGGCTGACTTTGTGCCGTTTGATCAAAGAAGCCGCACCGGATCTGCATGTGACGATTGGTGGCAGCATTTTCACGCGTTTGGTGGACAACATCAGGCGGTGCCCAAGCTTGTTCGACCTTGCGGATGATATCGTGGTGTTTGAGGGCGAAACGGCGCTGCTGGAGCTGGTGAATCAGATGGCCGGCAAAAAGGATTTCAGCAGGGTGCCGAATCTGATTTACCGTCAGAACGGGAAAATTACGGTTAATCAGCCCTTCTATTCCGAAAATGTGAATCAATTGCCCGCTCCGAATTACGACGGATTCCCCCTCGATAAATACTTGTCGCCGGAGCCGGTGCTGCCGGTGCAATTCTCTCGCGGGTGTTACTACAAGGACTGCGCCTTTTGCGCGCTGACGCTCGACCACCAGAATTTCAGGCAGAAGGATCCGGGGCGCACGATCGAAGAATTGGAATGGCTCAAGCAGCGGTACGGGGCGCAGTATTTCTTCTTCACCGACGAATGTTTTGCCCTGGCGCCGACCAAACGGCTCTGCCAGCAAATGGTCGAGCGCAAGCTGGACATCAAGTGGACCTGCGAGATGCGGTTTGAAAAGAATCTGTCGCGCGAATTGCTGGCGTCGATGCGGGATGCCGGCTGTCTCAAGATCGTATTCGGGCTGGAATCGTTCAACCAGCGCATCATGGATTTCATGAAGAAGGGCATCAAGCAGGAGTGGGTGCGGCGCATCGCCGACGACTGTGTGGATTTGGGCATCGCCGTCCATTGCTATATCATTGTGGGTTTCCCCACCGAGAAAGAAGAAGAAGCGCTGGAAACGATGAACTTTGTCGTGGAAAACAAGAAGCTGCACGAATCGTTCGGCTTCTCCTGCCAGCCCTGCCTCTTCGATCTTGAAAAAGAGGCGCCGATCATGAGCGATCCCGGCGGGTACGGCATCCGCCGCATCATGCGGCCGTCGGCGGAGGACCTCAGCTTGGGGTTCTTCTACGAAGTGCAGGAAGGGATGACGCCGGAGCAGTCGGAGAAACTGTACCAGTATGTCTATGAACGGATCAGCGAAGTGGTGTGCGAACTGCCGTTCAACTATTCAATGGCGGACGGCTTGCTGTATATCGCCCGGGAGAAGCAGGCGCCGCAACCGATCGGTTCCTCGTAGGCCGAGAGAGCGGCCAAGTACCCGGTCGATCCGGCATTGACCTCGTTTTTTTTCGACGGCTATAATCCGGCGTGATTCAGGCGGAGCGCATGCGATGAAGATTGCGACGATGGGAGAGCGGCTCACGGGCAGGGTGAGCGATTATGGCCCGCTCTTCGAGTATACGGTCAAGCTCGTCCTCCTGACGTCCTTTCTCGAGCTGGTGCTGTATCGCCTGGTCTCGCGGCTGGGCATGCACCTCAGCAAGTTGGCCGTGGCCCATCCGTGGATTACCCCGACCTTTAGTACGCTCACTGAAATCGGAACGTGGTTGCTCAATATTGTGGCGATCCTCCTGTTTCTCGCCTTGATCGTGACCATGGTCAATCGGGGGGTGGGGCCCGATACCAGCCGGGTATCCAAGGTAGCGATGGCCTGCGCCGCGCTGCTTTTACTTCTTACGGCGGGGTTTTTAGTAGTCCCTCCAGGGATGGTGGGCTCCCTGGTGTACAACGGAATTGCATTTGTGACCCTGGTGTTGCTGATGGCCGAGTACCTCGCGACCCATCAGGGCCGCGCGCAGCGGATATTGGGTCTGACGTTCGCTGTCGGGATATCGGGCTGGCTGTACTATCAGATCGTCTCCACGGCCTACAGCGTGGCAGGCACGGTGGCGGCGCCGCCATTCGTCTATGAAGCGCATCGCATCGGCGAAGGACTGATGGTCCTGGCGAGTTATCTCACCTTCGTGGCGTATGGCCAGGGGCTCTCGCTCCGCACGAAGAACCGCCGCCAGCGCAACCGGGCCATCTGGTTCTGGGGCACGACGGGGATCATTTTCACGACCTTGATCTTTACCGACTATCTTCTCGGGCTGTATGATCCGGCCATGGCCTCTGCGGTGCGCCAGGCATCGCAGGGGATCGGGTGGATTTTCCAGTTCGGCATGGGCTATACCTTCTATCTCCCGTTTGCGATTTACATGGGAGGGTTGCTCTGCTGGTCCTACACGGTGATCAAGCTGCTCAATATGGGGCGGCTGGCCGGGTATGGCATCGGGCTCATGTTCATCGCCGGGTATGCGTTGCTGTTTTCCAATCTGACGTTGATGGTGATTCTCGGAGTGATGTTGTTGACGCTTGATCGGGCCAAGCCGGTGGCTGCGGAATCGGCGGTGCCGACGGAGAGTCCGTTGGTAGGCTCGTCGGATGGACTGGTGACGGAACAGGTTTAACCCTCAGCACAGACACACAAGGTACACGTATGGACACAACGAAGCCGACATCTGAACCAATGCCTGCTGCCACTGCCCTGGATCCGGGAGATCAGCCGCTCTCTCCGGACGAAGAAATCGTCGAAATCGAGAAGCTGCTGGCGACCGAGCCGGACGATTTTCAGGCCCGCTGCCGGCTGGGCGAGCTGTACTTCAGCAAGGGGCGTCTCGACGATGCGCTGGCCGAGGTCAAGAAGTCGATCGAGATGGCCGAGGGTCTGCGCGCGGAAATGAACCGGTCGCTGGCGATGTACTACTCGAATCTCGGGACCATCTACGCCACCAAGAATATGGCCGACGAGGCGGAGGCCGAGTTCAAGCATGCCCTCGAAGTCTTCCCCCACGACGTGCTGTCGTTGTTCAATCTTGGCCGCGTCTATGCGGACAAGAAGAAGTACATGGAAGCCAAGGACTACTACGAGCGGCTGGTCGAAATTACGCCGGAGGATCCGATCGCCTGGTACAATCTGGCCGGGGTCTATATCGAGCTGGATAATCCGCAGGTGTCGGATTACAACACGATCGATATGGGCATTCAGTGCTATCTGCGGACCTTGGAGCTGGAGCCCAGGCATTTGGAGGCCAGCTTCAAACTGATGGAAATCGCGCTGAATCATAAGAAGACGGATTTGGCGATCAAGGTCATGGAAAGCGCCGTCGAGCACAACCCCGACGAGCCGCTGGCCTATTACAACCTGATCAGCGTGTACGACAAGTGCAAGATGTTCGAGCAGGCTGAAGAGGCCCGCAAACGGCTGAAAGAGCGATTCGCGAAGAAAGCCAAAGAAAGTTCCGCATCCTGATTTACCCCTCACGAAGGAGTCCATCATGTTTGGGAGTCTTGGATTTACAGAGTTGATTCTCATCCTTGTGATCGTGTTGATCATTTTCGGCGCGGGCAAGCTGCCGCAGCTCGGAGAAGGATTGGGCAAGGCCATCAAGGGCTTCAAGAAGTCCGTGCACGAAGCCGACGCCATCGAGGCCGAGGCGCAGGCCCAAGCGCAAGCCGCGCAGCAGCAAGCCGCGGCGCCGGCTCAGGTCATCACGGCCGCGCCCGCACAGGCGATCACGGTCGATCAGTCGGCCGCCGTCGCGCAGCCGGCTACGCGCGCCTAACCGACAGCAACACGGCGGCGGCCAGACGCACGAAGGATGGGCATGGACACAGAACTGCAGTTGGCAGGCGGGTACATCGAAACCTTTGCAGGCAACGGGAAGGCCCGCAGCACCGGTGACGGCAAGCGGGCGGTGAAGGCCGGGATTCCGCTTCCCCACCACGTGGCGCTGGACAAAGAGGAGAAGTGGCTCTACTTTGCCGAGTCCGGGTCCGATCGCATTCGCCGCATCAATCTCCAAGAGGGCACGCTGCACAATTTCGCCGGCATCGGCGAAACCTGTTATAGCGGCGACGAGGGCCCTTGCGGTGAAGCCGGTTTGTATCTGCCGCTTGATGTCGCCTTCGATTCACAGAACCATCTCTATATCTGCGATTCCGGGAGCAACCGGATCCGAAAAGTGGATCGGGACACCGGCATCATCACGACCGTGGTCGGCACCGGCCAGCATGGATTCAACGGGGACGGTCCGGCGCTTGAGGTGAATCTCACGTGGCCGGCCGCGATTGCCTTCGACCGCGACGATGTCATGTATATCGCCGATACTCAGGCCCATAAAGTCCGGCGCTACGATCCCAAGACCGGGATGGTCACCACCATTGCCGGAACGTGGACCGCCGAGGATGAATCCCGTGAACAGCCCCTGGTAGCCCGCAACCTCGTGGTGCTTTCCGGCGATGCAATCGGCATCGATTTTAGTGATGATCATGGATGGCTGATGCCGGTGTGCTCGGACGGGCTGGATATGTCGATGTATCTGGACGACGGCAAGCCGGCGATCGAGGCCCGGCTCTATGACGTGGTCGGCATTGCGGTGAACAGCCACGGCGACGTGCACATCGTCGATAAGGGCAGCAATCGCGTGCGGAAGATCGACGCCCGCACCGGGATTATCTCGACGGTGGCCGGAGTCTGCCGCTACGGATTCGACGGCGACGACAAGCCGGCCATCCGGGCCATGCTGCATGCCCCGGAAGCCGTCGTGTTCGACCAGCAGGACAATCTCTACGTCTCCGATACCATGAATCACCGCGTGCGCAAAGTGGACGCGCAGACAGGCCTCATTACGACGGTCGCCGGGAATGGCGACAGCGGCTACGAAGACAAGAATATGGGGGGCTGCGGCGCCGCCCGCTTCGTGGCGAAAGAATCCGCCGGCACAGTGAAGCATGGAGACGGCTTGTTGGGCGTGGAAGCGGTGGTGAACTCGCCCGTCGGCCTGGCGCTGGATTCGCAAGGCCACCTCTATATGTGCGAGCGCGGTGAAAACAAGATTCGCCGGGTGAAGCTTCCGTAAGGGTGTGTGCGAGCAGGCAACCATCTCGACGGATGCCGTCGAGTTACCGACCTCCTGCATGGTGCGAATGACGACTCTCAATCGCTCCCGTCCGCTCCTGTTTGCTTTTCTCGCAAGTCTCCTGGTGATCGGCATCGTCCTGGGCGGATGGGGCATCCCTTTGGTCAGTTCGGAAGGGATGATTATCCGGTCCCATCTGGTCGAGGGTGAGCTGCCATCGGCGCCCGAAGATGCCGCCTGGACCAAAGTGCCGCCCATGACCCTGCCGCTCAGCGGACAGGTCATCACCCGTCCGGTCTGGCCAGAGCCCACGGCACGGGCACTGACGGTCCGGTCTATCCATAACGGCACAGAGATCGCCTTTCTGCTGGAATGGCAGGACAATACGAAAAACGACCGTCTGACGCCGGGCACGTTCCGGGATGGCGTGGCGATCGGCCTCCCGCTCGGCGATGCCCCCGCCTTTTTCTGCATGGGGCAGTTGGATCACTACATCAATATCTGGCATTGGAAAGCGGATTGGCAGAGCGACATCGACCGGCGCGCCGCGCGCCAATCGGAAAAAAAGGAGGGCGGTGTCCGCACGTTCGAAGTCATTCCCCGCCGGGTCTCGTCGGTGGAAGACTTGATCGGCGGCGGATTCAGTACCCTGACCACCAAAGAAAAGCAGGGGCGTATTCAAGGGAAAGCCCAATGGAAAGACGGCGTCTGGCATGTGGTGATGCGCCGCCCGCTGTCGAGTGAAGAGCAGGAGAACGAGGCGAAGCTGATTCCGGGCCGGGTGCAGACCATTTCGTTCGCCGTCTGGAATGGAGAGAATAAAGAGCGGAACGGACAGAAATCCGTGGCACCGTGGTTTCAGCTCGCGATCGATCCGGTGAAGCTTTAGCAGGATGCTGAAAAAGTCCGCCAGCAGCGTTCTCAGGAATCGTGAAACGTGAGGCGTGAAAGGTGAAACGAGGGGAAGTCCCGAGTTGCGGCCTTGCTGGACGGCCATGTTGAGCATCCTGCGGACTGGTAATGATGAAAGTTCTAGGAGTGATGTCCTGCATGTCCTTTGCGCGTGGTTGGGGCGGAGCGATGGTGCTGGTTGCGTTGCTCGGCTTGGCTGAGGTGGCGCAGGCTGGTACCGCGGCGCCGGCGATGACAGAAGAAGAGGCCGCACGGCTGGGGGAAGAGTTCGGCATCGTCGTGGGGGCCGTCGATGAAGAGATTCAAAAAGAGTTGAAGCTGCCTGCCCCTCAAGGCGTGGCGGTGTTCGAAGTGATCGGGAATTCCCGTGCCGACTATGCGGGCATCAAGGTGCGGTCCGTTATCAAGGAAATCGACAAGCATGAAATCCGAAACATGGCGGACTTCGGCCAGGCGATCAAGAAGGCGATGAACGAGTGCAATTTTACCGTCGGGACCTACGAGCCGGGCGATCCGGGCGATCCGGTGGGATGGGGAGTGAACTTTCATTTCGTAGGCTGTAAGCGGGACTAGGAACGAATGATGCCGATACGACGACTGGCAGCCTGGCTCTTCTTGCTGCTTGCCATTTGGCTGCAGGCGCTGCCTCACGAGCGGGCGATTGCGCAGAAAGCCGATGGCCAGGCTCCGGCCGAATGGGTCGCGGAGATCGAGAAGGTCTTTATCCGCTCCGAGGATTGCAAACAATGCCACGATCGCCACTATGAAGAGTGGAAAGGCGTGCGTGAGCAGACGCCGGATCTGAAAACCTTCGGCCGGGTCGATGCGGCTCTCCTGCACGGCACGGCGCTGGAGTCCCCCGTCTTTCGCACCGTGTTAGGCGTCTGGATGCAGACGAATCCCACGCTCGATGAGCGCCGGCGCTGCCTTGCGTGCCATGTTCCTTCGACCACGGTCTTCCCCCAGCATGTCGAAAAAATTACGGCGCAGGTCCTGGCCGGGAAACCGCAGGTTGAAGGCATCGGCTGCGCCTCCTGTCACATGATCAATGCAGTGGAGAAGACGCCAAGTTCTCCGCCGACCTTCAAGCTCTCGCCGGGGGCGGCCATGTATGGTCCCTTTGCGGATCCGGAAGAAAATCTGGTCCATGTCGGCGTGCAGTCGGAGTTGTTCCGTGGCGCGAACTTCTGCGCCTCCTGCCACTTCGATAAAGTGAAGGACGTGACCCAAAAGGAGTTGCCCGGAGAAATTTTGCAGGGAACCGTCTGTCAGGATTGCCACATGGAGCCCTCGACGGGCAGTTCGACGTCCAGGCGCGGGTCGATGACCCGTGCGATCGGCCGGCACTGGTTCAGAGGCGTTGTCATTCCGGGAACGCTCTTGAAGAATCGGAACTTGCAAGCTGAATGGATGCCGCGGGTCGATATCGATGTGGCCAAGTCGAGCGGTGTCCTGGAGGGCACCGCGCTGGTCAAGGTGGGCAGTTTGCCGCATAGTTTCCCGGACGGCGATCCGGTGTTGAAACAGTTCATGCTGACGATCACCGTCAAGGATGCGCAGGGCAAGGTGCTGGGCGAAGACACGAAACGCTTCGGGTTGCCCTATGACAAGATTCTCCGTGGCCCGATCCCCGATCCCTTCATCAAGGGCGGCAACACCCGCAAAGTGCCCTTCACGCTGCCGCTTGCGGCCGGTGCCGCGCCGGCGACGGTGGAAGCCGTGCTGAATTATGCGTTGATCCCAACTCCTGAACCGGCCTTGCGCGACAAGTACCTGGCCACGCTGGGAAGCGACAAGGAGCGGGACGAGGCCAAGAAGGTGCTCGACGAATATACCCAGCCGCGCCTGCTGACCTATCGGGCCAAGACGCTCTAGCCCAGTGACAAGCGATGGGTGATGCGTGAGGGGTTCGGCCGTAAGGAAATTGGAATGGAGCAAATCGTGAAAGCCGGCAAGCGATGGAATCTGTTTGTGGGATTGCTGTCGATGGCGGTGGCGGTGCTGAGCGTCGTGTTTGTCGATGCCCCATCGGCGCAGGATGCGAAGTCGCAGGCGGTGATCGAAAAGGCGTTCCCGAATTCCGGCAAGTGCAAGCGCTGCCACGAGCGCGTGTTCGAAGAGTGGGAAACCTCGCCTCTCTCCAAGTCGATCCATTCAGCCGCGTTCCGGGCTTCGCTTGATGCCTATCTCAATTCCTCTGCGGGCAAGGACAAAGCGCTCTGTTTCCGCTGCCATGCGCCGCATGTGCGCGAGTTTCCCGATCAGGCCCAGCTCTTTGTCGATCAAGCCAAGTCGGGCGAGCCGTCGCTCGATGGGGTCGCCTGCGCCCAGTGCCATTTGATCAAGCAGGTCGATCGCGCCAAGCATCCGCCGGAGCCGAAATACGAACTGGGCAGCAAGACTCTCTACGGGCCTTACAAGGATTTTGTGCAGAACCTGGCGCATCAGTCGATGGAGTTGGGCCTGTTTCAGAAATCCGATCTCTGCCTGAACTGCCACCAATCCGTGCCGTCAGCCGTGAATCTGGGGAAGGCCAACGATCTGCTGGGGAGCTGGGATCAGAGCAAGGCCGTGAAGTCCGGCAAAGAATGCCAGAGCTGCCACATGCCGGAACAGGTCGGTGAATCGGCCAATGGCGAGAAGAAGCGGAAAACGGCCAACCATACCTTCCCGGGCCGCATCGGCAAGCTGCGCCAGGAAGCGGCCAAGCTGGATGTGCAGACCAAGGTTGAGGGAGAGAAGACGACGGTGACCGTGACGGTCCAGAGCCTCGTGCCGCACAATTTGCCCACAACCCATCCGGCCTGGGCCAGCGTGGCCCTGGATTTGGATATCAAGGGCAAGAATCTGAAGACGGTGTTTACCGATAAACGTCTGTATGGGCGGGTCTATCAGGACGCCAAAGGCCAGAAGACCAACTTCGACTTCGAGGCGGTCAAGGTGCTGGAAGATACCGTCTTGAAGCCGGAAGAAACCCGCATCGAAACCTTCACCTTCCCCACGCCGAAAGACACCAAGACCTTCGACGTCGAAGTCACGCTCAACTACGCCCCAATCACTGGCCCCGCAGTATTCCTCCAGCGGGTCGAAGCCGAATCCTCAAAAGGCTCGCAAGACCCCGTCTTCCAACCTATCGATATCGTCAAGCGAACGGAAAATATTCCGGTCACGAAATAGGCGAGAGGCCAGAGCCTCCTCCTGAGGCGGGATGTTCCCCTGGCCCCTAGCCTCGTGCCTCTAGCCTGGGAGCGTTACTCAAACACAATCCGCGAGCCCGGCGATTTCATCTTGAAGATCTGCAGCGCGCTGTAGATGCCCTTGGCGGGGTGGTTGAGGATGAGGCGTGAGTTGGTGATGTGGGTATCGAGCAGTTCGTATTGCCCGCCGCTGTAGTAGAGATCGCAATCGTCGATCTGGCAATTTTTATAGACGTGATTGTCCAGCGCCAGCTTGGCCTTACTGAACGTTTGCCCGTCGATCACGATGTAGTTCGGTTCCAGTCCCATACGGCCCTCCACTCGCGCGGACTATAGCAAGTCTCTTTGGGGACTGCAAAGATGGCGTTGTATTGGCTGTCGCCATCTGCAGGTCCGTGGTGCGCTTGGAGGAGATTGGAAACGCCAACATCCAGTTTCGCCATCTTTCATCTTGATCCATTTCCACCATCTCTATAGAATGGCCCAGTTTTTCGGCTAGTTAGCGACATAGCGGCACCTGTACCACCCTGCGGACTTCTTCTCGGAATGGTCCTTCGGATGGGTTGAAGGCCACGGGGTAGTGAGCGACATTCAACGGTCGTTTAACCACTAGGAGGGGAACCCGTGAGCGACTCAGCCATCATTTCCTTTGCATTGATTGCGGCAGTAGCGGGCATTGCCTATGGCCTGTATTTGGCGATGTGGGTGTTCAAGCTGAACGCCGGCAACGCCAAGATGCAGGAGATTGCCAAGGCCATTCAGGAAGGCGCCGGCGCCTACATGAACCGTCAGTACAAGACGGTGGGTGTGGTGGCGGCGGTGCTGTTTGTGGTGCTGTTGGGCGCCGGGGCAGTCTCGGATAAATTCGGACTCTTGACGGCGGTCGGGTTCCTGGTCGGCGCCGGCGCGTCGGCGCTGGCCGGCTATGTCGGCATGATCATCGCCGTGCGCGCGAATGTGCGGACGGCGCAGGCCGCCCACGATGGGATGAATGCCGCCTTGACGGTGGCCTTTCGCGGCGGTGCGGTGACGGGGCTCTTGCTGATCGGGTTGGGGCTGTTCGCGATTACCGGCTTCTACACGATCGCGCAGTCGATGGCCGGCCAGGAGAAGGCGATTCATGCGTTGCTTAGCCTCGGGTTCGGCGGCAGTTTGATTTCCGTCTTTGCCCGGGTGGGCGGCGGCATCTATACGAAAGCGGCGGACGTGGGCGCGGACCTCGTCGGCAAGGTCGAGGCGGGGATTCCGGAGGACGATCCGCGGAATCCGGCGGTGATCGCGGACAACGTGGGTGACAATGTGGGCGACTGCGCCGGTATGGCGGCCGACCTGTTTGAGACCTATGCGGTCACGACGGTGGCGGCGATGGTGCTGGCCTTCACGCTGTTCAAGGGCGCGAGCGCGCCGATTCTCTATCCGCTCGCGTTGGGCGGCGTCACGATCTTTGCGACGATCATCGGCATTCTGTTTGTGAAAGTGAGCCCGGGCGGCGAAATTATGCCGGCTCTGTACAAGGGCCTGTTCGTGGCCGGCGGCATTGCAGCGGTCGCGTTTCTTCCGATCACGAATATGATCATGGCCGGCGTGGGCGGCGTGAGCGGCATGAGCTACTATATTGCGGCGTTAATCGGGTTAGCGGTGACGCTGGCGCTGGTGTTTATCACTGATTACTACACTTCCAAGAGCTATGCGCCGGTGAAGGCGATTGCCAAGGCCAGCGAAACGGGGCATGCGACGAACATCATTGCCGGCCTGGCGGTGGGGATGCAGGCCACGTCCGCTCCGGTGGTCGTGATCGGGGCGGCGATTCTGACCAGTTACTGGATTTGCGGCGGCGCGGCGTCCGGCGGCTTGTATGGCGTGGCAGTGGCGGCGGTGTCGATGCTGTCAATGGCGGGTATTGTCGTGGCGATCGATGCGTTCGGTCCGATCACGGACAATGCCGGTGGGATCGCGGAAATGGCGCACCTCGGCAAGGAAGTGCGGGACATCACCGATCCGTTGGACGCGGTGGGAAACACGACCAAGGCCGTGACCAAGGGCTATGCGATCGGGTCGGCCGGATTGGCGGCGGTGGTGCTGTTTGCCGAATACGCGCGTGAGGTTGGGAAAGGGAGCGGAGAGAGCACGTTCGATCTGTCGAATCCTTCCGTGCTGGTCGGCCTGTTCTTGGGCGGCATGTTGCCGTTTATTTTCGGCGCCCTGTGCATGAAAGCCGTGGGTGAGGCGGCTGGTCTTGTCGTGGAAGAGGTGCGGAGGCAGTTCCGGACGATCAAAGGGATTATGGAAGGGACGGGAAAGCCCGAGTACGGCACCTGTGTCGATATCGTGACGCAGGCGGCCATCAAGAAGATGATGATCCCAGGGCTCATTCCGGTCATCTCACCGATCCTGGTCGGTGTGCTCCTTGGGCCGCAGGCGCTCGGTGGCGTGCTGGTCGGCAGCATCGTGACCGGCCTCTTTGTCGCCATCTCGATGACGAGCGGCGGCGGCGCCTGGGACAATGCGAAGAAGTTCATTGAGGAGCAGGGGCTGAAAGGCACCGACACGCACAAGGCGGCGGTGACCGGCGACACGGTCGGCGATCCGTACAAGGACACGGCCGGTCCGGCGATCAACCCGATGATCAAGGTCATCAACATCGTGGCCTTGCTGATCGTGTCGCTGATCGTGAAATAGCGCGATGGGCGAGACGTGCGTGACTGGGGGAACGAAGGCTCTGAGCTTGTCGCGCAAGTCCCGCCCATCGTGCTCGTCTCGCTTTCATGCTCGGCTTGACGGCTGAAAGAACCCTGGGGTAAGGTCATCGTAGGGATCACGCTGGTGCTGATCCACGAGGGTTTCCCTGATACACGGGAGGTGCTCGGATGGAGAAACAAGAGCGTAAGCAGGAGCCCAAACGAGAGCCGCAGTCCAAGGACGAGGTCAAGGCGAACCCCAAGGTCGTCGAGGCCGGCAAGAAGCTCAAAGAAGATATCGACAAGCTCGTGGACGAAATCGACGACGTGCTTGAAAAGAACGCCGAAGAATTCGTCAAGAACTACGTGCAAAAGGGAGGGGAGTAGCGGACCGTCGGTTCGCGCTCCCCTTTCTGTTTCCCGCCTATTCCTCCGTCCTCATCTCTCCGTCCGGTGCGCGTCGGTACAGGCCGAATTTCATCGCGATTGTCCGTTTTTGCACGGTTTGACAAAGGGATAGGGAGCCATTACCATCCCGATAAATTCGATCAGTGGGCTCATGTCACGGCAGCGCGCTGCCCGAAGGCGAGAATCATGTCTAAGCTCTGGGTCTTTCGCGATATCGATCCCGGCCGGCGAGCGGCCCTGGCTCAGGCCCTCTCCATCGCGCCGGCGACGGCGTCGTTGCTGCTCGCGAGGGGCGTGACGACGGCGGACGAAGCGACGGCCTGGCTTGCGCCAGTGCGCACGCACGATCCGTTTTTGATTCCCGACATCGAGGTCGCGATCGACCGTTTGCGCCAGGCGATGCAGCAGGGCGAGCGCGTCTGTTTTTACGGCGACTATGACGTGGACGGCATGTCCGCCACGAGTATCTATCTCTCCTTTTTTCGCGGCCTGGGGGCCGATGTTCGGGCCTATGTGCCGCACCGGATTCGTGAAGGTTATGGGTTGAACGAAGGCGCGATTCGCTCGCTGGCGGCGGAGGGCGTGACGCTGCTGGTCACCTCGGATTGCGGAACGACGTCCCATCGTGAAATTGCTCTGGCCAAGGAGCTCGGCATGGATGTGCTGGTCACGGACCACCATCAAACCGACGAGCAGATGCCGCCCGCCTTGGCGGTGATGAATCCTCACCGGCGCGACGCGCGCTATCCCTTTCGCGGGCTCTGTTCCGGCGGGCTGGCCTATAAAGTCGTCGATGCCTATCAGCAACGCTTTGGCCCTGGCGCGGTGCCGCTGGAGTCGCTCCTGGATCTCGTCGCCCTTTCGACGATTGCCGACGTGGTGCCATTGCAGGATGAGAATCGCGGGTTTGTCCGCGCGGGATTGCAGCAGCTCACGCGTGGATCCCGGTGCGGGATTCGCGCGCTCAAACAGGTGGCGGGCATCACGCGCGACTGTTCGGCGGAGACCATCGGTTTCAAGCTGGGGCCGCGGCTCAATGCGGCCGGACGCATGGATCATGCGATCAAGGGGGTGCAGCTCCTGACGACCGAGTCCGAGGCGGAAGCCAGGATGCTCGCACAGGAACTCGATCAACTGAACCGCCAGCGGCAGGAGCTCGAAGCGGAGATCATGCGCGAGGCCTTGGACGTCTTGGGCGAGGGCGAGATTCCTCCGGCGATCGTGCTGGGCTCGCGCCGCTGGCATTTGGGCGTGGTCGGCATCGTCGCGGCGCGGCTGGTGGAACGATTCCACCGTCCGGCCATCGTCATGGCGATTAATGAGCAGGGTATCGGCAAGGGGTCGGCCAGGACGACTCCCGGGTTCGATCTCTATCAGGGCCTGGCCGCTTGCAATGATCTTCTCGTGGCCTTCGGCGGGCATCCGAGCGCGGCGGGCATGACGATTCAGGAAGCCCGCCTGCCGGAGTTTCAAGCCCGCTTTGCGGCGGTAGTGGGGGAGTGGGCCTTGAGCGGCGATGTGACGCCGACCCTGCACCTGGATTCCGAAGTCGCGCTGGAGGACGTGAATCTGCGGCTGATTCAGGAAATCGGCAGCCTCCACCCGTTCGGCGCCGGGAATCCTGAACCGATGTTCGCGGTGAAGGGGCTGGCCATCATGGAGGCGCGGGTCGTCGGCGAGAAACATTTGAAGATGACAGTGCGGCAAGGGCGGTCGCTGCCGTTCGACAGCATCGGCTTCGGGATGAAGTCGCTCGCGGAGCAGGGGCTTTCGCTCAAGACGCCGGTCGATCTGGCCTTCACGCCCGAGCTCAACCATTGGAACGGGTACGACCGGATTCAACTGCGCATCAGGGACATGCGCGCGGCTTCCACCGGGTAGGACGCGATGGTCTACGAAACGGTCACCGACATCGATCAATTGCTCGATCGCATCCGGAGCTATCAGCCGGAGGCCGATCTGGGACTGGTGCGGAAGGCCTATGAATTCTCCGCCAAAGCGCATGAAGGACAAGTGCGCCGTTCGGGAGAACCCTATGTCCAGCATCCCGTGGCGGTGGCAGGGGTGCTGACCTTGCTCAAGACGGATGTGGCGGCCGTGGTGGCCGCGCTGCTCCATGACACGCTGGAGGACACGGTGGCGACGCCGGAGGAACTCGAGCGTGAGTTCGGCAAGGAAGTGGTGCACCTCGTCGATGGCGTGACGAAGATCGGCAAGATCACGTTCCGCAACTATGAAGAAAAGCAGGCGGAGAATTTCCGCAAGATGGTCCTCTCGATGGCCGACGATATCCGCGTCGTCATCATCAAGCTGGCCGACCGCCTGCACAATATGCGGACGCTCGAACATATGAGCGAGGCGAAGCGCCAGGAAATCTCGCAGGAGACGATGGAGATTTATGCGCCGCTCGCGAACCGGATCGGCATCGGGTGGGTCAAGAACGAGCTGGAAGACTTGTGCCTGAAGCATCTCAAGCCCGATGTGTATGAAATGCTGCGTGTGCGGGTGGCGAAGCGGGATGAAGACCGGCAGCAGTATATTCAGGAAGTGCGGGAGCTGGTCGAGAAGGCGCTGGCCGAAGCCGGATTGCCCGGCACGGTGTACGGGCGTCCAAAGCACCTGTACGGCATCTATCAGAAGATGAACAAGCAGGATATTACCTTCGAGGAAGTCTACGACCTCACGGCCTTGCGGATCATCACCGACACGAAGATGAATTGCTATGCGCTGCTCGGCGTCATCCACTCGCTGTGGCGGCCGCTGCCCGGCCGGTTCAAGGACTACATCGCCATACCGAAATCCAACCTCTATCAATCCCTCCATACGACCGTGGTCGGGCCGAAGGGCGAGCATGTCGAGTTTCAGATCCGGACGGAAGAGATGCACCGGGTCGCCGAATACGGGATTGCGGCTCATTGGAAATACAAAGAACAGGGCCGGGTGGCGGAGAAAGACAGCAAGGCGTTCGGCTGGCTCCATCAGTTTGTCGAATGGCACCAGGATTTGCCGGATAACCGGCAGTTCATGGATTCGGTCAAGCTGGATCTCTTCCATGACGTGGTCTACATCTTCACGCCGAAGGGCACGGTGAAGGAGTTGCCGAAAGGCTCCACGCCGATCGACTTTGCCTATGCCATTCATACGGAGGTCGGCGACCATTGCGTGGGAGCAAAGGTCAACGGCAAGATCGTTCCGCTGAAGCATCAGGTCGAGAGCGGTGACACGGTCGAGATTCTGACGTCTCCGAATCAGACCCCCCACAAAGACTGGCTCAAATTCGTCCGCACCTCGCGCGCGAAGACGAAGATCAAACATTGGATCAAGGCGGAAGAACAGACGCGGAGCCTGGACATTGGGCGGCGGCTGCTGGAATCCGAGCTGCGGCGGCACGGGTTCGCCCCGGCTCAGATGCTGAAGTCGGAACAGTTGGTGGAGGTGGCCCGTCAATCGGGATACGACACCCTCGACGAATTAGTCGCCGCCGTTGGATTCGGCCACATGGCCACTGCGGAGATCGTCGCCAAGCTCGCGTCTCCGGGCACGGCGGCGCCCGCGCCGCCGGCGGAGCCGGCTCTGGCGCATAAGGTCCCGGCGGGGAAGCCGGACGACAAGGGCGTGAAGGTCAAAGGCGCGCGGGATCTGTTGATGCAGCTGTCCCGCTGCTGCAATCCGGTTCCCGGCGATCGCATCATCGGCTACATCACGCGCGGGCGGGGGCTCACGATTCATTCCGTCGATTGTCCCAATCTCGAAGCGCTCGATTACGACCGGGAGCGTCTGGTGGAAGTGGATTGGGATGCGGGCACGCCGGGGATCCATGCCGTGAAAGTCTCGGTGATGGCCGTCGATAAGACGGGAGTGCTGGCCAATGTGTCGTCGGCGATTGCCGAATGTCATGCCAACATCAGCCGGGCGGAAATCACGACCCGCGAAGACCGGAAAGCGGTGCTGGATTTTGTCGTCGAGGTCAACGACACGAAACACATCAATCAGGTGCTGAAGACGATTGAACGGGTCGATGGGGTGATTTCGGCGCGGCGTATTCGGGCCTGGCAGGAAAAGTAACGGCTTTAGGGATTCGCAAACTGCAGCTTCGTGCCCTTCTCGATCTTCAGCCCATCCACCGTCCCGCCGGCAATTTCCAGCACGAACATCGCGCCCTCGTTCGGGCGGTACTGCGGGCAGGAGTCGTCGGTTCTCGTGCAGATCGGCACGTTGCGCTCAATGTGAATCACCCGCTTCTTGGCGTCCATCCAAATCAAATCGAGCGAGATCTTGGTGTTCTTCATCCAGAAGGTCCACTCCTGGGCCTGGTCGAAGAAAAACAGCATGCCGTGGTCCTTTTCCAGGTGGTCGCGGTACATTAGCCCCGTAGAGCGTTTGAGCGGGGTGTCGGCGATTTCGGCCTGGATCACGGTCCCGGACGGAGTCTGGACGCGAATCAGCGGAGAAGCGGCCGGAGCAGACAGCGCCTCTCCGGTATATAGAGCCAGGATAGCCAATAACAGGACGCCAGCGGGAAACATGCGTGACAACATGCGGGCATGGTACCGGCCAGTGGGATGTCAGTCAAGAGAAGTCTAGGGGCCCTGTTCAGAGCAGCGTGCGGGCACCGCCAGTCTTGCAATCCCGGGGAGACCTGTGCGATTCTCGGCCCTATCAGCCAGGAGGCCCGTATGAAAGAAGTTCGGAAAGTCCATTACGTCAAGGGTGTGTTTGTGTGCCCGAATTGCCGCCAGTCCTATGTCCAGGAAAAATGGATCGAAGCGTGGCGGGTGCGTTGTCACAAGTGTGACTATCGCGGAGCCTTGACGGACGTGTCCGTTGAAGAGCGCATGGAAGAGGAAACGTTTCGCCGGTGATCCGGCGCCTGTCCTGCGCCTCCTCTCCCAGCCGGTGTGAGTCCATGGGTTTCTTCAGCATCGCGAGCACACCACTCCGTTCCCTTGTAGCTCCCTTTCTCTGCGCCGTTCTTGTGCTCCTGGGCAGCGGCTCCGGCGAAACCTTCGCCGAAGAGCCCACCCCGGTGGTGCGGGTGCTCGTCACTTACCATTCTCGTTCCGGCAATACCGAGCGCATGGCCGAAGCGGTCGTGGAAGGGGTGAAGCTTGTCGCAGGGACGGAGGTGTTGCTGAAGCGAGTGGGCCAGGTGACGGCAGAGGAGTTGTTTGCGGCCGATGCGGTCGTGGTCGGCTCGCCGGTCTATTGGTCCAATATGGCGGGTGAGGTGAAAACCTTCTTCGATAACTGGCAATTCAAATTTGGCGTCTTTCCCGAATTCAAGATGAAGAACAAAGTCGGCGCGGCCTTCGCTACCGGCGGCCAGGTGTCGAGCGGGAAGGAAGTGACGATGCTCACGATGCTTGCCGCGATGCTCGGCAACCAGATGATCGTCGTCAGCGGCGGCGGGGCCTTCGGCGCGTCCGCCACCACCGAGGGCGACAGCCCCGGGATCGACAGCAAGGAACTGGCCGACGCCCGCGCCTTAGGGCAGCGCGTCGCCGAAGTGGCCAAGCTTGTTCGGGGCCACTCTGCCCGGTAGCCCGGCAATTTTTTTCACAACGATACAAGAGGGAACGCAGTCTTTCGGACGGAGGGGGCAGCGTCCATGAACGGTCTTGTCTATATATTAGACTAGGCGGTCGTGGGGTCTGAAATGGCGGGGCGGGCGTCTGAGTGTTGTGAGACGGCAGGGGACGCATTCGCACACCCCTCTTTGGCGAGCGCGACAAATTCCTGGATATTCTTGGCGCAGCGGCCGCAACGGTCATTTTTCTTCAGTCCGAACTTCGCCTTCAGCTGGCAGGGGGTGACCAGGCCGCAGCGGCCTGCATCGCGAACCTCTGACTCGGTGATGCCGTTACAGAGACAGATATACATGGCGGCGAATCCTCCGTCGACGTCCGGCTAGAACGATACTGATAGCCGTTCTCAACTTTGATCAGTATAACCTCCTGCCTGAGGGCTGTCAAGCTACCTCGTTCTCTAAGCTCGGTGTGTTGAGATGGGTTAATCTGAGGCCTCGTCCGAAGCTCCAGGCATCCCATCGTTTCGCCGTTCACGGCTCACGTTTCACGAACCCCGTAGCCAGCTCAATCAGGCCAGAGTCTCTTCCAGCTCCCGTACCATA
Source organism: Nitrospira sp. (assembly GCA_035968315.1). Taxonomy (NCBI): domain Bacteria; kingdom Pseudomonadati; phylum Nitrospirota; class Nitrospiria; order Nitrospirales; family Nitrospiraceae; genus Nitrospira; species Nitrospira sp. The sequence goes on along the minus strand of JAVYIN010000003.1, from coordinate 192,502 downwards.
TCCCGGATCGTGTCGAAGCCCGATTGCCAGAACCGCTCGGCGGTCATATCGACGCTGACTTTGGCCAGGATGTCCTGGGGCGACTGCGAGCCGCCGGTTGCCAGCAGGTCGAGGTATTTGGGGACAAAGGCGGCTCCTTCCTCCTTGTACATCCGGTAGAGGGCCAGCACTAGGAGATTGCCGAAGCTATAGGCGTAGCAATAGAAGGGGCTTGCGAAGAGATGGGGAATCGACAGCCATTCCCAGCGGAACTCGTCCGGCACTTTGACGGCCTTGCCGAACTGCTGCCGCAGCTCTGCGAGGTAGGTGTGCGAGAGGTCATCGACGGTGGCCCCGTTTGCGATCATGCCATGGGCCTGATTTTCGAACCGGACAAAGTAGGATTGGCGCAAGACCGTCGCATAGATATCGTCGAGCTGGCTGAGCAGCAAGCCTTGGCGGACGCCCTTGTTGGTTTCTTGCGCCATGAGGGCGTCGGAGAGAATGCGTTCGCCGAACACCGAGGCGGTTTCCGCCAGCGGGAGGGTGGAGTGGAAGGTATAGACCGAATGGTGTTCGGCCAGCATACCGTGGACGGCGTGCCCCAGCTCATGAGCCATGGTGGCGATATCGCGTGCTTCGCCGGTGTAGTTCAGCATCACATAGGGCGTCATGCCGGGGACGACGCTGTAGCAGTAGGCGCCGCCGAGTTTGCCAGGTCTTGCCGGGGCATCGATGTGCCGTTCCTGGACCACCCGTTCGGCCAGCTCGGCGAGACGCGGTGAAAACCCGCGATACGCCTCCAGCACCATCCGGACGGCGTCGGCATAGCGATAGGATTTCTGCTCGGTCCGGTGCGGGGCGTAGATGTGATAGCGGGTCATCGGCTTGATGCCGCAGAGTTTGGCCTTCAGCTTGAAATAGTGCTGGAAGACATCGGCATTCTTCCGGCAGACCTCAAGCAGGACCTCGACCGCTCGATCCGGAATATCGTTGCCGAGATTTCTGGTGGCAATCGGTGAGGAGAAGTGCCGCAGCTGGAGATTTTCGGATTTCCAATCGCTGACCAGCGTCTTATAGATTTCGCCCAACAGGTCGTGATGGGACGCGTAGACCCGGTAGAGTTCGCGATAGGCCGCTTCCCTGACGCGCGGGGTTTGGCTGCGCACATATGACGTGAGTTCCTCCCGCGAGAGCTGTTTCTTTTTGCCCTTGACGGTCAGGGTAAAGGTAAACCCGTTCGTGACCACGTCGTAGAGCGTATGGACCGCGCTCCGGCCGGTAATGTTCTTCACATTGATGATTTTCTCTTCCGGCTCCGTCAGCGTATGGGGCTTGAAGCGGCGAATGGTTTCCAGGTGGTACCGCAGGTCTCCGGATCCGGCCATCAGCCGTTCGGCGTTCGGCTGATCGACGGTTTGCCACCAGAGGTCGAAGAAGAGCAGGCGATTGCTCAGGTCGGTCAGGCGTTCTTCGACTTTGGTTTTGAACGAACGGGCCTGCAGATTCTTCGTGTCTTCCGAAAACCAGAGATAGGCGTAGGCGCTCAAGCGAGAGGACTGTTGGGTGATGGATTGGCTGAGGTCGAGCAGGGCTTGAAACGCCGATGCGTCCATCGCCGGGCTTAAGGCCGGGCGTCTCGACTCGAAATCCGTGACCAGGCGTTCGATCGCGCTTAGATGAGTCTCGATCGTGCGAACCGGATTTTCAGCCAGGTGGCTCAAGTCCCAGCGGTCCGGCACGGTGGATTTCGCCGGGGGGGTCGTTTTTTTATGCGCGGGGGCTTTGCGGGATGTCTTGGTGGCCATGGGGGACGCTCCTCCGTGAGTTGAATGCTGGCGATCATACCATTGCCGTGTTTTGGAAAGAGAGAAAAACTGCATTGCCGCCGCAGCGGGTGGTCACGGTATAATTGCACACGGTGTTAAAGAGGGAGATATGACAGAACAAGAGATGAATCGGGCGATTCAATATGTGACGGCCAGCACATCGTATGGGCGGGAGACCGTTGCGGGAATCGTGAAAACCGGTCTGAGTGAGCTGGCTGATTTCGCGACCCACGGTTCGCAACGGTTCGAGCGGACGGTCTTGCTGGAGTATGTCTGCCAATGGACAATCAAGAAGACCAGCCAGCCGGAGCCGCTGGTGCGCGAAATTCTCGGGTGCGCCGGGCGGTGGCTGGACGAAGTCTACGAAGAGCTGGAGCGGCAGAAATCCGCGGAGCAAGGCGAGACCTCGGCGGACGACGAAGGGGCCGAGCCCGTGTAGACCCGTCACTCGCGAATCGTCGTGTGTTCATCGAGTGCCCGGGCGTGTGGTGTGAGGCGCGCGTCACGAGCAACGAAAGACGGCAGTGGTTATGGCGCGATTTCGTCCGCGGAAGACAGTCAAGCTGGTCGCGCATTTCCGGGAGGGGGTGCCGCAGCCGGTGCCCGCTTGGAAGCGTGAAGAGCTGGGGCTGTCGCGCGAGCTTGAAGAACGCTGGTCAACCCTCCATCGGCATTGCGCCGATCAATCGAGCCACCTCCGGCTCGGCCGTCTTGTCCGCCGATTGACGCACTATGATTGCGGGGTCCGGGAGTCCGCGCTGGCCGAGCTGGATCTGGCGAGTCGGTTGCTCCAGGTCGGCGCGCGGGTCCACTTTCTTCCAGAGTCACAGGCCAGGACGGCCGATTTGGAATGCCAGCTCAGCCGCGAACGGTTCTTTGTCGAAGTCACCGCCATGGTCGGGTCGGCTGAGCGGCAGCGGCTTCCCCTGCGTGGCCTGATAGTGGACGACGCGCGTGGAGATGAAGAGGATCGCGGCGTCATCCTCATCCATCGGATTCTCGCCCGCATCCAACAGAAGGCCAAACAATTGGCCGACTACTGCGATCCCGTAGTCTTGAGCATCTCAATCCCGCGCGCGGATTTGCAGGGCGAGCGCAGCGTGCGCACTGACGCAATTTGGCTGGATCTCAAGGCCTTGGCCGGGGCCGTGACGGTCTTGCTCACCAGGCTCACCCCGCTCAGTGCCGTGATGATCGCGCTCTGGGACGTCGTGCCGATTCCCTCCAAGGCGGGCACGCGATTAGCCAACGTCGAATTGATTGAGCGCACCCGCCATCAGCGAGGCTGTCCGCGAGTCAGGATGCTCATTCGGAATCCCAGCGCCGCCTCCCCGCTCACGGAGCGAGTGAGCGATTCCTTCGCGCAGCTGCTGTAGCCGGATGGGTGGGGGATACTCCTAGCCGAGCGTCCCCTTTAGCATCTCCAGATTCTTCGTCACCATCGCGTCGCCATTTTTGGTGGAGACGTCGATGCCGGTGCCGCAGATCGTGCGGCATTCGTCAAGACGACCGAGTCTCTGGAGCGATTGGGCCAGCGCGTAGTAGGCCGCGGAGTAGGTGGGCTTCACCACGATACATTGCTGCAGGGCCTTGGCCGCTTCTTCGAAATTGCCATCTTCCATATAGGCTTTCCCGAGACCGAACCAGGCCACATCGTCGGTCGGTTCAATCGCGAGCACTCTCTTCAGCGGTTCGATGCGGGGATTGGGCATGTCGTCCTCCAGTTACATCGACGATAGCAGCGGCGAGCGCTCGTTGTCTATGCTCTCGGCTGCGTGCTAATCTGACTTTAGCTGTCACGATGATACGTTTCACGTTTTACCTCTAACGTTTCACGGCTTGCGTCATGGGCACAACCGGCCTCGTCTATCATCCTGCCTGCCTTGAGCACGATATGGGCATGGGCCACCCTGAGTCGCCCAACCGGCTGCGGGCCATTGTGCAACAGCTGGAGCAGAGCGGCACTATGGCTCGGTTGACGAGAATCGAACCGAGAAAAGCTGAAGACGAATGGATCACGCAGATCCACACGCCAAGTTACCTCGCGTCGCTCGCGAAACAGGCTCCCTCCAGCGGACGTGTATCACTCGATCCCGATACCTCGATGTCGCCCGGTTCCTTGACGGCGGCCTATCTGGCTGCCGGAGGCGCGCTCGCGGCGGTCGATGCGATCATGAACAAAGAGGTGGCGCATGTCTTCTGCGCCGTGCGCCCGCCGGGCCATCATGCAGAAGCCAACCGTGCGATGGGGTTTTGTCTCTTCAATAATGTGGCCATCGCCGCGCGCTATGCACAGAAGCAGCATGGGCTTGCGCGTGTCTTGATCGTTGACTGGGATGTCCATCACGGGAACGGGACGCAACACAGTTTTGAGGATGATCCCTCGGTGCTCTTTTTCAGCACCCACCAATATCCGCACTACCCCGGCAGCGGCCGGGACTCGGAGCGAGGGCGCGGCGCCGGAGAAGGGTACACGATCAATGTGCCGATGGAGGCGGGTGAGGGAGACGACGACTATCGCAGGATTTTTCACGAGGTCTTGGTGCCGGCGGCGGATGCCTTCAAGCCGGACTTCGTGATCATCTCAGCCGGGTTCGATGCGCACAAAGACGATCCCCTGGCCGGTATGGGATTGACCGAGGAGGGGTACCGCGACCTCACGGGGATCGTGGCCGGGATCGCGCAGCAGCATGCGCAGGGGCGCGTGCTCTCGTCGCTCGAAGGCGGGTATAACCTCACGGCTTTGGCGGCGTCCGTTGATGCTCACATCCAAGCGTTGTTAGCCGCATGAGCCGGGGACTCAAGATTGGGCTCGGGGTCGTTGTGCTGGCGGTGGCGATCTATGTGTATTACACCGAAATCAAGCCGGTCGTGATTTTCGGGCTGCGCGACGAGTATGCCCACGCGATTCCGTTACAGAAAGTGCCCGACGGACTGACGAGTCTCAGCGCGGAATCCTGCGGCCAGTGCCATCGCGAGATCTATGATGAGTGGAAGACCAGCATCCATTCCAAAGCCTATGAAGATCCCTTTTTCCAGGCGTACTGGAAAAAGGACAAGAACATCTGGGTCTGCCTGAACTGCCACACGCCGCTGGAAAATCAGCAGCCCACCTTGATCAAAGAGATCCCGCGCGGCCGCGTCGAGAAGGCGGTGCAGGAGCCCAATCCGCACTACGATCCCGCGTATCAAAAGGAATCGGTGACGTGCGCGGCGTGCCATGTGCGCGACGGGGTGATCTATGGCCCGTTCGAAGATTCCGCCGCGCCGCATCCCACGAAGTTCGATCCCAACTTCCGTACGACGCAGGTCTGTCAGCGTTGCCACAACGTGGTGTCTGGTCCGGCGCAGTTCTACAATGTCGGCCCCTGCGGAACCTATGCGGAGTACGAAGGCAAGTTTTTTATGCAGGAGCGTGGATTCATCTGCCAGAGTTGCCACATGCCGGAGATCGACCGGCCGGTGGCGACGGACAGCCCGATTCGCCGGGGCCGCCAGCATTTGTGGCGCGGGGGGCATGACCCGGATATGATCCAGCGGGCGGTGGCCGTGCAGGTGAAGGCCGATCCGCCTGATCCGAAGCCGGGGCAGTCGGTGGCGTTTACGCTGACATTGATCAATGCCGGGGCTGGCCATAAGATCCCGACGGGAGATCCCGACCGGCACTTCACTGTCGAGTTCTTGGTGGAAGATGCCCAGAAGAAGGTGCTGGCGGAGCAGCATTCGACGATGGGGCGCTGGATTCTCTGGCAGCCGGCCATTGTCGAACTCTATGACAACCGCCTCTTGCCCCTGGCCAGCCGGGAATACCGGTTTGCGTATCAGGTGCCGGCCCAATCAGAGGGCTTGATTCTCAAGGCGCGGGTGCAGTACCACATTCTAACGGATGGGCAGCACGAGATGCTGCAAACCAAGTATGGCCTGACCGGGACCGATCCCTATCGGTTCGTGATTTATGAACGGGATTTTCCGTTATCCGGCGCGCTGGCTGCAGCGCTCAGTGAGAGCCATCAGCAGTCCGCTCTCAGCCGTCAGCCGGAACCCACAAGCTGTCCACTGAAAGCCGATGGCTGATTGCTCAAGAGAAGGAACATCATGACACATCCACTGCTCATCGACACCGACACCCTGCAGCAGCGTCTGGAAGAACCGGGCCTCGTGATATTGGATGTCCGCGGCCGGTCGGCCTACGAATTCGGCGGCCATATTCCCGGCGCGGTCCATTCCACCTGGCATGAATACAGCGATCCCAACGCCATTCCCAAAGGGCTGCTCAATCCCGATGTGGCGCAGATCGAGCGGCGGCTGCGCGCGCTGGGCATCAGCAACGACAGCGAAGTCATCATCTACTCCAATCCGTTCGACAACTGGGGCGATGAGGGTCGGATGTTTTGGATGCTGGAGTACCTCGGCCATCAGAACCTCAAGGTGCTCGACGGCGGGTGGGTGAAGTGGACGGCGGAGAAGCGGCCGTTCAGCCACGGCCTTGAGACGCCCAAGCCCGGCACGTTCACGGCTGCGCCGGTGAAGCGCGTGATGATGACCAAGGACGAATTGAAGCTGATCGTCCGGCAGCCGCATCCGCAGACCGCCGTGCTCGATGCCCGCAGTCTGGAGGAATATCTCGGGAAGGAAATCTCCGGCATTCCGAGGCCCGGACACATTCCTACGGCGATTCTTGTGCCGTGGAACACGTTTCTCAATAAAGATGCCACGGTGAAAGATTTGGCGGTGGTTCGAGAGGCGCTGGAAGACAAGGGCGTGCAGCCGTCGCAGGAGGTCGTGTGCTACTGCACCGGCGGCGTGCGGTCGGCCTGGCTCTACTTCATCTTGAAATTGGCGGGGTATGAAACGGTCCGGAATTATCCTGGATCCTGGTGGGAGTGGAGCCGGGACTTTGCCTGTCCCGTTGAAAAAGACATTCAGGGGCTGCAGAAGATTCTGGGGTTCAATGAGGCGGCCAGGCCTTCTTGACACTCAAAAATACGCTGTGTAAGGTGAACTAATCATAGCAGTAATACGCACGTGTTGCGCAACGACATCCAACCCTTAGGGAGGCCATCATGAAGATCACGGTTCGTCACAGTGTCGCGGTTTTTGTGGCAGTGAGCGCATTGGTTGCTGCTCCTCTGATGACTGGGCTGGCGCTGGCCGACAATAAGCATGTCGCCGAAGCGGTCGAGCATGCCAAGGAAGCTGCCGCCCATGGCAAGCAGGGGCATGCTGATGCCCTGGTGAAGCATGCGGAAGGGGCGCTCCATCATGCGGAAGCGGCCCAGAAAGACGTGAAAAATCCGCATCTGGATGAAGGGGTCAAGCATCTGAAGGAAGCGGTGGAGCACGGCAAGGCCGGTCATGCGGACGTGGCCACGCAGCACGCTGAAGGCGCGGTGACGCACCTGTCTGAAGTGAAGTAGTCGTACAGGCCAGGGGCAAGAGGCATGGGGCGAGAGAACGCTGAGCCCTTGTTCTCTTGCCCCTCCTGTTTCCTCTAGCCTCGCCCCTCGTGTCTCTCGCCTGAATCTCTATGCGTGTTGGATACTATCAATACGAGCCAGAGTTTGGCGCAGTGGCCAAGAACGTGGAAACTGTTCGTGCCACGCTCGAGCAGGCCGACGCCGATGTGATCGTGCTGCCGGAATTGTTCGCGTCCGGGTATCAGTTTGTCTCAGCAGAAGAGGCGCAACGCCTATCTGAGCCGGTGCCGGACGGGCCTACGACGACGATGTTAGTGGAGCTGGCTCGCCGCCGCCGGATGCACATTGTCGCCGGATTGCCGGAGCGGGCTGGTTCAAAGGTCTACAATTCGGCCGTCGTCGTGGGGCCATCCGGGTTTCTGGGCTGCTATCGCAAGAGCCATCTGTTTTTTGAAGAGACCCTGTGGTTCGCTCCGGGCGATAGCGGGTTCCAGGTGTGGGACATCGGCCCCGCCACGATCGGCGTGATGATCTGTTTCGATTGGTACTATCCGGAAGCCGCGCGGACGCTCGCCTTGATGGGGGCCGAGATCATCTGCCATCCGTCAAATCTCGTCTTGCCGAACTGTCCCGATTCGATGCCGGTGCGGTGCCTCGAAAATCGTGTGTTTGCCATTACGAGTAATCGTATCGGCACGGAGGCCCGCGGCGGCAAGGAGCCGCTCACCTTTATTGGCCATAGCGAAGTGGTCAGCCCGCGAGGCGTCATTTTGCATCGCGCGCCGCGGGACCGAGAAGAACTGGCGATGGTGGACATCGATCCGGCCGACGCCAGGAATAAGACGCTCACTCCCTACAACGATCTGCTGCGTGACCGGCGGCCGGATCTCTATCGGAAATAATCGTTCTGGAATCCACCGGAGGCTCTGTCTCCTTCCAGGCGCAGGCTTGCGCCTAAGCTGGGGGCACGGTAGGATCTGCGTATGAACGTTGAACTGGGGAAAGGCATTTTTCTCGTCGCGGCACCGAGCCTGCGCGATCCCAATTTTCGCCAGACCGTGGTCTTGCTCTGCGAGCACGGCGCGGAAGGAGCGTTGGGTGTCGTCGTCAATCGCCCGACCGCCATGTCCATCTCCGAAGCCCTGCCGCAGGTGCCGATCATTGAAGGGGCGGGCCATGTGCTCTACGCCGGCGGGCCGGTGCAGACGAATCAGGTCATGCTGCTCTATCGGGGGGATCAGCTGCCGGAGAATTCCCATCATGTCTTTGATGGGGTCTGTCTCGGCGGGGATATCGGGGTGGTTGAGCGCATCCTGACCGGCTCTCCGACGAAAGAGTCGTTCCGTGCCTACCTTGGATACTCGGGGTGGGGGCCAGGCCAGTTGGAGTCCGAAATGAAAACCGGCTCATGGATCACCTTGCCGGCGGATTCCACGATTGTGTTCGAGAAAGATCCGGCGAGTGTCTGGCAGGAGATTGTGCTGACCCTGGGCGAATCTTACCGGCATTATGCCGATATGCCGTTCGATCCCTCCTATAATTGATTCCCCCGCATTACGCCCGCAATAACTCCATTGAAGCCTTGGGCCGGCGGTGTTAGGCTCTTGCCCATGGGACGTCTCTTCCTGGGCCGCCTGAATGTTTGCCGGAAGGTGGCGTTCAACAGCCTCCTGCTCGCCTCAATGCTGTCCTCCCATTGCGGAGTGGCGTACACCGTCTACAAATCCGAATCGAAGCTGGACCGGCTCGCCGTGCCCATGACCAAGGCTCAGATTCTCGAAGAGATCGGCCGTCCGGACCGTGTGCTGCGCGACGATGGGCGGATGCTCGTGTGGGAATATTCCCTGACGGCGCGCAAGCAATGGCTCTATGAGCTCGGCCTCTGTCCGATCTCCGTCTGGATCGGCGGCTGCGTTATCTACCCGTTCACGAATGTGGCTATGGAACGGCAGCGCGAATATCCGCAGCATGTCGTGCTCGTGAACGAGGAACTCTGCGCCTGGGGGCCGCCCGCGGCCATTTTGCAGCGGCGGCGATCCTGTGAAGTGGCCGGTGTGCCGCACGGCCGTGCAGGGGCTTTCCCGGGCAAGCCTGAGCCGACTGTGACGGGGTTGGGTCCGATCGGCCGCGAAACGATCGATCGCTACCGCACGATGGCGGTCATGCTGTTCGAAGACGGACCGAATGCACCGGGTTCCGGCTCGCGGGTAGCAGGGATCGTGACGACACTCTTGTTGGATCTCGACATGAACATGGTCGAGCGCGCCAAGCTCGATGAAGTGCTCAAGGAGCAGGTGATTCAACTGACCCATGCCGACGATGCCAATGTGCTGAAAGTCGGCAAGCTGGTCGGCGCCCATGCCATCATTGTGGGCGGGGTGCAGCAATGGGAGCAGCATGTCGAGGCGCGGACAAACAGTGTGTCGCTTTCCTTGCGCATGATCGATGTGGAAACCGACCAGCTTCTGTTCAACGGCGAGGGGCATCTGACCGATCCGACGACCGACGATCCGGAGAGCTCTGCTCGCATCATTGCCCATCGCATCCTGGCGAGGTTTGGCTCACAGACTGGTCTGCTTGGATCCGGGCGCATCGGGGTGAATTGGGAATTGCTCGAGTCAGCCGGCGCGCGTTACTACGCGGTGCGAGAATTGCGCAGTGGCCTTCCCGCAGAGAAGGCCGGATTGCACGTCGGGGATCAAGTCGTCGGCTGCAACGGATCTTCACTGGCAGGAGTGAAATCAGAACGCGAAGCCAAACGGCTCTGCCAGGTCGAAGCGGGGCAGGCTTTAAAGCTCGATGTCCGGCGCGGCGGCTCCCCGATGGAACTCGGCATCGTGGCGGAACCGAGACCGGGGTTGTGATGGTATCAAACCCCTGCGGCTTGTCTATACCCTTACCTGGTGATGTTTGTGTAATTAGGTAGTAGGCCGTGCTAGCTTTCGTAGCAACATACGTCGTAACCCCGACCGCCAAGCGACCATGTATCGTAGGCGGCGGCTCAGAGGAGGTACCTTACCGAAGAAAAGCCAATCGACTACCTCTTCGTCAGTACTACGGCGCGAGAACTCTACCTTTCCTTCTCGAACGATAGCGACAGCAAGGCAGTGTGCGTATTCCGGTTTCAGAAGCCGATCTGCCGCCGCCTTGCGGCCTTCAATCCGAGGGCTGTCAATGAAGATCACAGAGTCATGATCCTCCGGGAGTTGTCGATGTGCATCATTGATCGCTGCTCCAATAGTACGAAAGACGGCACGTTCCATCCACGGGCTTGAGAGAAGGAGGTAGTAATTCTCTGGTTTTCTTTCAATCGGTGTCGATCCGACACGAATCCTCCCGTGTCTGATGATGGAGTTGTTCGAGGTAATCTTTGACCCAATCTGAGAAAGCCTTAAAGAGAATGGGCCGTGTTCTATCGATTTTCCCAATGCCTCATTTTTGATCTGGCGGCACGCAAGTTCGGCAGCAGCTCGCAAATCTCCATAAATTGCACGGTTGATACTTACCTCCAGTCGTAGATCTTCGGGAATCTTCGACGTGTAAATTGCGGTGTCGAATGTGTCGGCAACACGGATCAGTCGTTTGGCCCAGTCTTGAGTGCGAAGGTGGAGACGCTTGCATTCGCAGACAACACGGCCTATTGGAGTCTTTAACTCGAAATCTGGGCGTTTATACCTGCCAAGCACGGTATGCTTCGGCGCAAAGCGGAGTCCCTTTATATTGGGTTGATTAAGACACCACCGCGCCATCTGAGCTTCGAAGATCGAGTCAGCGAACTGTGTGGGGTTGTTAAACCCTCTGAGAAACTCATCGAATCCATCGCATCGTGCGAGAATGCTGAGTGTGTGGCCAAGATCTACGGCTTCTGCAATATCAAGTTGTCGGTGACTCTTATGACCTGTCGGAATGCTAAAACCGCCGCAACGCCAGATCATCCAGCTCCGTGTGCCGAGTTGGTGCACTAACGATTCTAGTGCATCAACAATTTCTTCCAGCGCTAGTTGGTCTTGCCTGCAAGATGCGGTGTGGTACTGGGCCAGCCTGTCGCGGCCTATCGGGGTACGAATATCAAATTCGGCATCTGTATCCATCCTATGTCCTATGGTTATGAGGCAAGCAAAATGCCTAACAATTCGCTAGCGCCTTTGCCAAGAATCTCCCTGTGTGAGACCCCGCCACCTTTGCCACCTGTTCCGGCCTGCCTTCGGCCACGATTCGTCCGCCTGCGTCTCCCCCTTCCGGGCCTAAGTCGATCACCCAGTCTGCAGTTTTGATCACATCGAGGTTGTGTTCGACGACGATGAGGGTGTTCCCCGCGTTCACCAGCTTGTGCAGCACGGCCAGGAGTTTTTTGATGTCGTCGAAGTGCAGGCCGGTGGTCGGCTCGTCCATGATGTAGAGCAGGTCTTTCGCCGTCCCGTCTTTCAGTTCCGCCGCAACTTTCAGCCGCTGGGCTTCGCCGCCAGACAGGGTCGTGGCCGATTGGCCGAGACGCAGATAGCCCAATCCAATCGACGACAGCAGGTGCAGCTTCTCGGAGAGTTTGGGTGTGCCGGAGAAGAAGGCGAAGGCTTCATCGACTGTCATCGCCAGCACCTCGGCAATTGTCTTGCCCTGGTAGTGAATGGCGAGCACCTCAGGCTTGAAGCGCTTGCCCTCGCAGGTTTCGCAGGGGACATACATGTCTTCGAAGAAGTACATTTCCAGCTTTTCGACGCCGGCGCCCTCGCACCGCTCGCAACGTCCGCCGGTGGCATTGAAGGAAAAATGGCTGGCGGTCAGACCCTGCCGGAGCGCATCGCGTTCGGATGCAAAGAGCTGCCGGATCTCGTCGAAGGCCTTCAGGTAGGTGATGGGATTCGATCTGGGGGTGCGCCCGATCGGCTGCTGATCGATCATCCGGACGCCCTTGAGGTGCTCCAATCCCTTGATAGTGGTGAAGTGGCCTGTCGGGAAGGCCTCGACGTGAAAGGCTCGTGCGAGGGCCCGATAGAGCGTGTCTTCCACCAGCGTGCTCTTGCCGGATCCCGACACGCCGGTCACGCAGATGAACATCCCGAGCGGCAGGCGCACGACCAGGTCTTTCAGGTTGTGTTCGGTGGCTCCGGCCACCACGAGCACCTTGCCGGTTCCGGAACGGCGGGATGCCGGCAGCGGGATGGATTCGTCGCCGCGCAGATAGCGGGCGGTGAGGGAGCGGCGGTCTTGGAGGAATGCCTCACGCGGTGCGGCGCAGACGATCGCGCCGCCCTTCTCGCCTGAGCCGGGGCCCAGTTCGACGATGTGGTCGGCTGACTCGATCATTTGGCGATCGTGTTCGACGACGATCACGGTGTTGCCCACAGCGGCGAGATCGTTGAGGATGCCAGCCAGCAGATCGGTGTCCCGCGCATGCAAGCCGATCGTCGGCTCGTCGAGGACGTAGAGGGTGCCGACCAGGCGGGCGCCAAGTTGGTTGGCGAGAGCCGCGCGCTGGGCTTCCCCGCCGGAGAGGGTTTTGGTTTGGCGGGACAGCGTGAGGTAGCCAAGCCCGACACGGAGCAGAAATCCCAGCTTCGCGGTCAACATGCGCAGAATATCGGCGGCGACCTCCCGTTCGAACGGACGAAGTGCCAGGCTGTCGATCCAGTGGGCGGCTGTTTCGATCGTCATGTCCGAGACTGCATGGATGTCCACGTCGGCGATCTTCACATGCCGAGCCTCCGGCGTCAGGCGGCTGCCGTGGCAGGTGGGGCAGGCGACAGGCGTGCGGTAGCGGCTCAACAGCACGCGGACGTGGAGCTTATACCGTTGACCTTCCAGGTGTGTGAAGAAGTCATGGATGCCCTCGAACGATTGGTCCCCCGTCCAGAGGAGCTGCTGTGTTTTTTTCGGCAGGCTTCTGAACGGAGCGGTGATGTCGACACCCTGCCGTTTGACGGCGAGCAGCATGTGTTCCTGCCACCACTCGGCGCTGGGCTTGCTCCAGGGCTCGATGGCGCCGTCGGCGAGCGACTTGGCTTGGTCAGGAATCACCAGCTCGGGGTCGTAGCGCAACACGTTGCCGAAGCCTTTGCATTCAGGGCACGCGCCGAGGGGGTGATTGAAGGAAAAGAGAATGGGCCGCAGGGGCTCGAACGTGCGCCCGCAACTCTGGCAGAGAAAGTGGGTGCTGTAGGGCCTGGTGCCCTGGCCGATGATGTCGAGGCTGCAGCGGCCGTCGCCTTCGCGAAAGGCCGTCTCTACGGCTTCGACGAGTCTGGTGCGATTGTCCTCGCGGATCACCAGGCGGTCGAGCACCACGTGAAGCGGCCGGTCTTTGAGGGCGGCAGGCTTGATGAGTTCATGCAGATCCAGGATGTCGTCGCCGGCCTTGATGCGTGAGAAGCCTCTGGTGAGCAGTGCGTGCAGGAACGGCTGTTCCTGTTTGGCCGCAGGGGAGGCGATGGGAAAGAGGACCATGGCGCGGGCGTCGGGATAGCGTTCCATGAGATCCTGCGCGACGCTCTGCGGCTGAAAGCTGCGAGCCTCAATGTGACAGTCCGGGCAGACCGGCCGGCCGATTTTCGCGAAGAGCAGACGCAGGAGATCGGCGATTTCCGTCGTGGTGCCGACCGTTGAGCGGGCAGTGCGGACCTGGTTCTTCTGCTCGATGGCAATCGCCGGGCGCACATTGAGAATGCGATCCACATCCGGCCGCGCAACCTTCTCCAGAAACATCCGGGCATAGGTGGAGAGGGACTCGACATAGCGCCACTGGCCTTCCGCAAAGAGGGTGTCGAAGGCGAGCGAGGATTTGCCCGAGCCGGACAGGCCGGTAATTGCCGTCACTTTGTTATGCGGAATGCGGAGCGAGATGTTCTTGAGATTGTTTTGGCGTGCCCCCTCGACGACGAGGTCGGTGATACGAGCAGGGGGCAGAGGGGTGGAGTCCACGATGCGCGCTCCGGGAATGCAACGGCGCGATCCTATCAGGCGATACCGCGGGCTTCAACGGGGATTAGGGAAATACTTGGCGAATAATTCCGGAGGTGAGAGGATGGGACATTCACGAAGGAGGCGGTATGATTCTCTCCACGACACCAACGATCGAAGGCAAGAAGGCGGTCAAGTACCTGGGGCTCGTCAGCGGGGATGCCATTCTCGGGGCCAACATCTTTCGCGACTTTTTTGCATCGATCAGGGACATCGTCGGTGGTCGCTCGGCGGCTTATGAAGCGGAACTCCGCAAGGCCAAGGACATTGCCCTTGGCGAAATGCGCGAGCAGGCCAGGCATCTTGGTGCGAATGCGATCGTCGGGATCGATATCGATTATGAAACCATCGGCGCCAGCAGCAGCATGCTCATGGTCAGTGCGAGCGGCACGGCGGTCGTCATTGAATAGCAGGAGCCGTCTGCGGGAGAAGGGGATTCTGGGGGTTCTGAAGAGGATGCGCTGATGGTGCTGAAGAATATTGAATATCTCAACCTCGGCCGTCAGATCGCGCGTCTCTTGGGGACCGCGTTGGAAGGAGCGTCAGCCGAGGCGCTCCGTGAACTCGCCCGCGCCTATGACCCATCCGCACACGAAGCCCGCATCAGCGCCGAAGTCTTTCTCTTCCACAAGTTTTTGCTGATGCAGGCCTGCGTCGGCGTCTTTCCTGAGTCGCAGGTCGATCACGTCGTCGGGGGATTATTCGCCGCGCTCAATGAACAGGCGAAAGGGTTGGACTTGTCTCCCGAGCGGCAGCAGGCCCTCGAGCAGATGTGGCAGCTGCGCGCAGGACAATTCGAAGAGCCCTTCTCCAACGACCGGGCTCATTTTCTCGATGAGGCGCCTGGCGCCTATCATTGGAAACAGACGATTTCGCGCTTTTGCCAGAACGTCCGCGAGATCGCCAATCCGCCCAATATCTGGGTGGGATCAAATGGACCTTCGCAAATAGCCAGCCGCTCCGTCACCGCTGCGCTTGATCAGATGGTATTAGCGCTCGGGGAAATCAATCGACTCCATTTCAGCGGGGCGGTCTGACGCCGGCAGTTCGGTGCGGCCCTTTTAGCGCAGCCACAATCTCAAGGCCCCCACGCAGCCCATATAGAGTGTCAGGGAGCCGATCATGGCCGGCCAGAATCCGAAGCGGGGAACGCCGGCGATCATAGCGACGACGTAGACCATCCAGGGCGGCACGAACCACAGCAGATTTTTCGCGTAGCTGACGATCGCCTCGTTCCCGCCGTTCAGATAGATCAGCACAAAGGTGGCGCCCGTGATGGCGGGAAAGGTGCTGGCAAAGGCCGCGAGAAACGATTTCCCTTGCGCACCGAGGTAGGTGGAGACGCTCACGATCGTCCCACCCAGCAGAAAATAGATCACATACTTACCCCAGTCGGTCACTGCTGTTCCTCTTTCGTTATCTTGCCGTGCCGCTGCCGAATCATGCGTCGCGTATCTTACTCAAGGGCGGTTCGGACTGCCAGGTACATCACGATCACTTCGACGGCATGCGCTACGATGGTGCTGTACAGATTGCGTGTGCGCAACCAGATCATGCCCCAGATCAAGCCGTCCCAGACGGCAATCCAGTGGAGATGCCGGAAAGTATTCACCATGAAGGGGTCGAATGCAAATACCAGGGCGCTGGCGATAAGGGCGAGGGGCGAGAGGCCAGAGGCGAGGTCCGATCTCCAGAGCCCAGATTCCAATGCGGTGAGACGCCCGAGGAGAAATCCCCGGAAGTTGACTTCAACGAAGAGGGCGATCCCGCAGATGAACCAGGGCACCATAACCACAAACGGGATGTGTGCGTGGGGGGTGTCTTTCAGGAAGGCGATGTCGTACCCCAGCGTGGGAATGAGGTGCAGCATAACGAAGGTATTGATTGCTCCGAGGACGATTCCGACGAGGCTCCCCCACCGCAGGCCTTTGCGGAGTCCGGCCCTGTCGAGTCCTAGCCGCGGAACGGCCGGAGGATTCTGCAGGCCCCATAGGATTAAGGCAAGATAGGCGACGAGCTGCGGCGTGAATTGGACGATCGTGTGTGCTTGGAGTGACGCGGGGAGGAGGTAGTAGCTGAGGGTAGCGGCAATGGGGAGCAGCGCCAGGGCTGCCCCCCGTTCTATGGCGTGAGGTGGACCGACCTGAGCTGGTCCCGGCGCCATGGTGGCGGCTACTGCAATTCGAGATGGTAGCGGTCCAACGTGGTGGCTTTGTGGCGCGCGAGGTTCGACAGCGACTTGTTGTAATCGACGGTGGCACGCAGTTCGTTGCCTTGCGCGGTGGCGAGATCGCGCTGGAAGTCCAGCACGAATCGGGTGGTGCTCAAGCCCACTTTCAACCGTTCCTGCTCGGCTTGCAGCTGTTTCTCGGCCATGATCCGTGCGGAGCGGGTGGTCTCGATGCGCTTGAAATCGGTTTGCACACGCCGGACGGCTTCGCGCACCCCGACGATAATTTGCTGGCGGACGCTGGTGAGCGTGGCTTCGGCATTGCGGGATTCGAGCTGGCGTTTATTGTAGGTGCTGATCGCCGAGCGGTTGCCCAGCGGATAGCTCAAGACCAGGCCCGCTCCATAGTTGTAAAAGTCGCCGCTGAAGTTCTTGCTGGCAGAATCGCCGTAGTCTTTGCCTAATCCGGCCATGCCCATGGTGCCTTGAAACGAAAGGGTAGGGAGCAGCTGGTTGCGGGCAAACTGCTTGTTGAGTTCGCCTGACTCCACGTTCTTCTTCGCTTGGACGATTTCCGGGCGCTGCTCAATGGCGATGTCGATGGCCTCCTGCAGGCTCAGGGGTTCCAGGACGGTGACGGGGGCATCGGTGGGGGTCAGCCGCAGATCTTGCCGCAGGTCCTCCTCTCCCGGGTTCAGGAGGCGGCGCAGCTGATCTTCCTGGTCGCGAATGGATTTCTCCGCCACCAGCACCTGTTCGACACGCGAGGCAACGGCGGCTTCGGCTTGCAGCACATCGACAATGGACATGACGCCGGCTTTGGCCTTGGCCCGGTTGGTCGCCAGCAATTCTTCGGCGGCTTTCAGCGCGGCTTGCGCGACTTTCAAATTTTCGTTCGCAAACACGACCTCCCAGTAGGTCTGCTCGACGGTCGCCAGCACGGTGAGCACCCGATCGCGGAAGACGTGCTGCTCGACATCCGCGTTATTCTGAGCCACCTTGATGAAGGTCTTGGTCACATCGATGCCGGCGTTCCGGAGCAGGGGCTGCGTGAGGGTGAGCGCCAGCCCGCCGGTATAGGCCGGATTGAACAGAAAGCCTGTGGCCACATTCTGGTTCACATTGGAGCGGGCCGGACTGTAGTTGAGATCCACGTTGCCGCCGGTGATCAGATTTTGCGTCGCATCCATGGTGATGGAGTGGTTGCGTTGGTCGAAGGTCTGGATGTCCGTCAGTGATCCGCCGGTGCCGCCGAAGACCGGCCGGTTAAGCGGCGAGACCTGGCGGTTGTATTGCCCGTTGATGCTCAACGTCGGATCGAACTTGGCTTGTTCGATGACGATGTCGGCGATGCGGCTTTCTTTTGTCTGGCGGCTGATGGAAATGTCGAGGTTGCTTTGCAGGGCGCGGACGGCGGCCTCAGCCAGGGAGATGGCCTGGCGGCGTTCTCCTGATGGGGCCGTGGTCGATGGCCCCTGGCTCCAGCAGGGGCTGGAGGTCAGCAGGACAACGGCTATAGTGAGATGGCTTCCCCAGGAGGGGAGGAACTGGTGGATGCGCATAGATCCTCCTTGATCGACGGCGTGGAACGGCTCATATTATACTGGTTCCAGGGAGCTTGTCATGAAGCAACTCGTCGTGCAGTTCGGACGCAGATGCCGGCAGATCGGCGCGATCCTGATGGTCAGCGGACTGTTGTGTTGCGGTGTTACGTCTGCCGTCTGGGCTCAAAGCGTCTCCGGCGTACGCTCGTTCGACGGAGGCGTGGGCCCGCTCTTCAACCTGACCGGTCCTGGGAATCTGTATCTCGATGGACAAGGGACGCAGGGGTATCTCTACACGCCCGGCGGCAATCTCGAAACGTATAATTTTCGGAATCCCACCACCGGCCAAGCCTGGAGCGGCGCTGTCATGACCTTTGGACCGCAGCTCTCCATCGGTCTGATCCAAGGGGCAAACCAGGGCGGGTCGCCATTAGTGTTGCCTGGCCCGCCGCGCCAGACGGCGCCTCTGCCGGCGGTTCAATCCACGATCTCGGAAGATATCCCGTATTGAGGTGAGAGGCTCAGGCCGCGCCAGTCCGCCACGATTTGTGGCTAGGGATTGGTGGCCAGTTGCCAGGCCATGGCGAGCACATACTGAGCGACGGTTCGAAGAATCTCCGGACTGATCGTCTCGGCACTGTCGGTGGGCTGGTGATAGTGAGGATGGATTCCGCCGCTGACGACGGTGACGGTTGGAATCCCCGCCTCTGTGAACGGTACGTGATCGCCGCCGGGAAAGAATCCAAAGACATCAAGTATGGATGCGAGGCCTGCGGCCACTCCCGCCTGTTGGGCCACGCTCTTGTCCAGTCCTGTCACCCCGACGGTCAACCGTCCGTTGCCGATGCCCGCATGGTCGATGTTGATCATGGCCTTGGTTGAGCTGAGCGGGACGATGGGGCGGGACGTGTACAGGCGTGAGCCCCGCAAATCTTCTTCTTCGCCGCTAAACGACAGAAAGAGAATCGTGCGCTGGGGGCGGAGGCCTGATTGTGCCAGGGAGCGAGCGACTTCCAGCATGACCGCGGTGCCGGAGGCATTGTCGTCTGCGCCGGGGAAGAACAAGCCCGCCGGCCGGCCGAAGTGATCGCGGTGGGCGCCGATGATGATGGTGTCAGGTCCCTTGCCGGGGATGAGCCCGATGACGTTTGTCAGCAGGCCTTCTTGTGTCGTGGTCTTCCAGTGGAGCGTGGCGTAGTGATCGGTGCGGCTCGACCGCGTGGCTGATGTTGTGTTGAGTTGTTCCTGGAGCGCGCGAAGCCGTTCAGGAGCTGTTCCATTTGACCCAGCCAGGATGTGCTCCGCGAGGGCGGTGCTAATCCAGGCGCCGGGGATTGCTTGATCAGGGGGGAGCTGTCCATACAATGCGCTCGGCCGTCCGGTGACGCCGCGTTTGGCTTCGTAGGGATGGAGTATCGGACCGGTTGCGGTCAGATAGCCTAAGGCGCCATGGTCTCGCGCGAAGCGGACTTTGTTGGCATGGCTGACAGGATGCTGGGCATAAGCCGGTTTGCCTCGCAGGAAGAGCACGATGCGGTTGGTCACATCGAGGCCGGCGTAGTCGTCGATTCCCTGGGCTGGATCCACGATCCCGTAGCCGACAAAGACGATGGGGCCTTGGATATCGGCGCTGGGCGAATCGAAGATGGGCATGTAATCGGAGCCGAGGGTGGACGTTGTCAGCTGGTTTGCCGTGCCGAGTCGAAGCGTTGGGGCTGGCTGGATGGCTGCGGTTGTAATAAGGGAAGCCATCGTGCCGAGGGGAGAGCCCCGTTTCCCGCTGGCAAAGGGAAACATGAGGGAGCCGTTGTTGATCAGGGGGAGCTGAAGTCCCGCCGCATTGAATGCTTGTGCAACCCACTGTCCTGAGCGCAGGTCGTCGTCTGTGCCGGCTTGCCGTCCGTTGAATGCCGGCGCACTGAGCGTGCGAATATCCGCGAGCATCCATTCCGTAGACAGAGATTCCAGGGCTGTCTGAAGAACGGTGTCGGGCGATTGTGCGTGAGCGGGTGCCGTGAGGAGGGCAACGGCGGCACAGAACAGCGCGTGAAGGATTTTGGAGCGGAGGATTGTCAGAATCTGGGCCATCTGGATGAGCAGGAGGTGGACGGTGGAGCGTCTGATGGACAGCATAGCATAGGTGAGCCCCTGCGGGGCAGCGCAGGGAGGGCGGAGTTGAACCTGTCTGGAGGAGGCTCTTCTCTTTGACGGGTGAGCGATTGTATGATGAGGGGCAGAGTCGCTGAGGTGTTTCGTCAACGCGCATGGCCTGGTCGGTATTGCCGGCCGGCGTTGGCTTAGAAAGGAGTTCCTGTGGCTGCTGGTGGATCGGGCAACGGATTATACGATCATCTCTATGCGCGGTTCTTCGCCAATCGCGAGCGCCATCAGGGCTATGATTTTCAGCATGCGCCGGGCGGGAGTGCGGCGCCTCAGCCGGTGACGTTTGCGCAGAAGCTCCGATGGTGGACGTGGGATCGCTGGCAGCGGCGGAAGCGAATTATGGCCGAACGTGATCGGTTGCAGCAGGACATCATCAATATCCGGAAAGCCCCCAAGCCGGGCGCCCGGACATAACAGAGTCGAACGAAGAGAGGGAGTGGGATATGGTGCGTACGGGAATTCGGAAGCCTGTCATCCATACATCAATCCTGGTGAGCGGCATGTGTGCGGCGATGGTCGTACTGGCCGCGTGGCCGGCTGCGGCGGTGCCCCGCGAAAGCCATGAGGAGAAGGAAGCGAATTTACGGCAACAGGCGAAGGGCGGTCTCTTTCACAAGTGGACCTTCGATGCGGATGCGGTGAATGCCTTGCCTGGAGGGTTCTCGCCCTTGTCGGGAGACGCTATCACATCGCCGCCGGTCTGGACGGTCATACCTGATGCGACCGCTCCGTCGGCGCCTCAGGTGGTGGCGGTGACGTCGAGTTGTGAGGGTGAGGCCTGTTTTCGATTGTTGGTCGCCGACGGGCTGGCGTACGAGTATCCGGATCTGTCGGTGCGGTTTCGGTCTGCGGCGGGATTGGCCGGGGTGGGGGGCATGGCGTTCGGAGTGAAGGATGCCAAGAATTTCTATGCGGCGTTGGTTGATGCGGAGGCCCGCTCTGCGCAGGTGATCAAAATGGTTGACGGTGTGGCTACGGTATTGGGAAAAACAGCGGTGACGCTGAAGGCGATTGAATGGCACAGCCTGCGTGTGCAACGGAATACGATCATCAGTAAAGACTTTATCGAGGCCTTTGTCGATGGGGTTTTGGTGCTGTCGGTGGAAGATCAGGATCTTGGAGCTGGGCAGGTTGGCTTCGTAACACAGGGGAAAACATCTTTATATTTCGATACGTTCCACGCAGTCCCCCTATTTTCCCATCGTCCCTTGTCTGCCCCGGCAGCCTATTGAAATGGGGAGGATGGCGAAAAGAATGATTCTGCGCTTGCCTTTTCCTGTAAGGCTGGAGTAGCATCGCCTTGCTTGATCGCGAGAGGCCTGGTGATGAAGCACTGAGAGTGACAAGGCCTGAACCGATGTTGTTTTGGTCCTGCCCGGGAAACTGATCGGAAGCCAGAGCTAAGCGCCGCTGTGTTGACGTCTTCGCCCCATTCCTTCCTCACTTCGTTCTCGAGTCCAAGACAACACCATTTTCTCAAAGGAGGAACCCAATGGGTTCGAAGATCTACGTTGGTGGATTGCCTTATTCGACAACCGAGCAGCAACTGAGCGATCTGTTCGCTGCGCATGGAGCCGTGACGTCGGCGCGCATTATCACGGACAAGTTCACGGGGCAGTCCCGTGGATTTGGTTTCGTCGAAATGTCGTCCGATTCCGAAGCTCAGGCGGCGATTACCGCGTTGAACGGCACCCAGCTGGGCGGCCGGACATTGACTGTGAATGAAGCCCGTCCTCAGGAGCCCCGCACCGGTGGCGGCGGCGGTGGACGCGGTGGATTTGGCGGCGGCCGGCGCTAAGCCGCTCGCTCCAGAGATGTTATCGGAGGGCTGCCGGAACCATCCGGCAGCCCTCTTTGTTTTTATCGGCTGCTCTCACGGCGGCTGAGCCTGTGCCGGCGCGGCGCTTTTGATAAGATGACGGTCGGAGGTGCCAGTGCCGCGCTTTACGCTTGAAGCCCCCTTTAAACCCTGTGGCCATCAGCCCGAGGCCATTGCCAAGCTGACCGCCGGTATTCAGGCGGGAACAAAACATCAAGTCCTCTTGGGCGTCACGGGGTCCGGCAAGACCTTTACGATGGCCAACCTGATCGAACGGGTGCAAAAGCCCACGCTGGTCCTTGTCCATAATAAGACGCTGGCCGGGCAGCTCTATCAGGAGTTCAAGCAGTTTTTTCCCCACAATGCCGTCGAATACTTCATCAGCTATTACGACTATTACCAGCCCGAAGCCTACATTCCTCAGAGCGATACCTATATTGCCAAGGATGCGTCGATCAACGACGCGATCGATCAGATGCGCCACTCGGCGACCCGGTCGCTGCTTGAGCGCAACGACGTGGTGATTGTGTCGTCGGTGTCCTGCATCTACGGCCTGGGGTCGCCGGAGATTTATCACGGGATGCTGCTCTATCTGGAAGAAGGGATGGAGATTCGCCGCGAGAAGATGCTGGCCAAGCTGGTCGAGATTCAATATGCCAGGAACGACGTGGATTTTCACAGGGGAACTTTCCGTGCGCGCGGCGATGTGATCGAGATTTTTCCGGCCTCCAATGAAGCGGTTTCGGTCAGGGTCGAATTGTTCGGCGACGTGATCGACGCCATTCATGAAATCGATCCCTTAACCGGGAAGTCACTGGGCAAGTTGCCCAAAGTGCCGATCTATCCGAACACGCACTACCTGATCGCGCCAGACCGGTATGAGCGAGCCATCACGGGGATCGAGGAAGAGCTGGAGGAGCGCATCCTCTATTTCAAGAAACACAATCAGTTGGTTGAAGCCCAGCGGATTGCGCAGCGCACGAAGTTCGACCTCGAAATGATTCGGGCGATGGGGTATTGCCACGGGATTGAAAATTACTCCCGCCATCTCAGCGGGCGCGCTCTCGGCGAGGCGCCGCCGACGCTGCTGGACTATTTCCCCAAAGAATTTTTAATGATCATCGACGAGTCGCACGCGACGGTCTCGCAAGTCGGCGGGATGTACGAAGGCGACTACTCCCGGAAGCGCACGTTAGTGGACTATGGGTTTCGATTGCCGTCGGCGGTGGACAATCGTCCGCTCAAGTTTCAGGAGTTTGAACGGATTCTGAATCAGGTGGTGTATGTGTCGGCCACCCCCGGCAAGTACGAACTTGAGCATGCGGGGGGCGAGGTGGTTGAGCAGATCATTCGTCCGACCGGCTTGATGGATCCCTCGATCGAGGTGCAGCCTGCAAAGGGGCAGGTCGATCATTTATTGGGTGAGGTGCGCAAGGAGACGGCCAAGGGGGGCCGGGTGCTGGCGACGACGCTGACCAAGCGGATGGCCGAGGATCTCACGGAGTATTATCACGATTTAGGCGTGAGGGTGCGGTATCTCCATTCCGACATCAAGACGCTGGAACGGGCGGAGATCATCCGCGATCTGCGCCGAGGGGTGTTCGATGTGCTGGTGGGGATCAATCTCTTGCGCGAAGGCTTGGATTTGCCGGAAGTGAGCCTGGTGGCCATTCTGGATGCCGATAAGGAAGGCTATTTGAGATCCTACCGCTCGTTGATCCAGACAGCCGGCCGCGCGGCCCGCCATGTCGAAGGGCGGGTGATTTTTTACGGCGATACCGTGACGCAATCCATGAAAGTTGCCATGGAGGAGACCGTTCGGCGGCGTCGCATTCAGGCCGACTACAATCAGGCTCATGGCATTACGCCGGAAAGCATCAAGAAAGAGATTCCTGCCTTGGAATATGCCGTGGCGGAGCTGGATTACGTTCAGCTGGATCTGGCCGCGGACTCAACGGAGCCCTATGGCAAGGACGAGTCCTCCGATCAGATGATTCAGCGGTTGGAGAAGGAGATGAAGGCTGCGGCCAAAGAGCTGGCGTTCGAGCGTGCGGCGGATCTACGGAATCGAATCAGGGCATTGCGGTTGAAAGACTTGGAGGTGCCGCGCGCGCCGCTGTGACCTCTCTCCGCCAGCGCTCGGCTACACGTGCTTGTAGAGGTAGACGCCGATGAACATGCCGAGAATGCTCAGTAAATTGACCTTGATATTAAACCCAAGTGTGAGTTTGAGGAGCACGAGATCGATGGTTAGGGGAGGGTCAATCCCAGGAGAGAAATGAGTGGAGAAAATGCTCTGAATATTCCCTTGCGGGGCCATTACATGGAGAATTTCTCCAAGAATTCCGCCCATGAGCCCGCCAATGAGCACGAAGATTAGAAGGACCCAAGGGGATTTTCTCACGCGCGAGTCACCACTCCAGAGGGGGATTGTGTCATACTGCTGTTGCGGCCACCATATCGAAAGGGGCCGAGTCTGTCAATAAATCCGATTGCTTGCGTCCCTTGACAGTCCCTTGCCCATTTCTATACACTGCCCGATGCTCTTTTGCTAGATTTTTCGAGGCGATCGGAGATCTGGGCGTAGGACTTCGGTGGCCTTTTTCTTTGTGACGTGATGCTGGATGCGCTGAGCGATAAGTTTGAGAAGATTCTGAAGAAGCTTCGCGGGCAGGGTGTGCTCACGGAGCAAAATATTACCGAGGCCTTGAAGGAGGTCCGCCTGGCTCTGCTCGAGGCGGACGTGAACTTCAAGATCGTCAAAGACTTTATTGAACGCGTCCGGCAAAAAGCCGTCGGGCAGGAAGTGCTCCAGAGCCTGACGCCTGGACATCAGGTCGTCAAGGTTGTCTGGGACGAACTGTGCGAGATGATGGGCCGCGAGCGGGCCGGCCTTGCCCTCCACTCCACGCCGCCGACCGTGGTGATGATGGTCGGGCTGCAGGGTGCCGGGAAGACGACGACGTGTGGAAAGCTGGCGCGGCTCTTCAAGGGGCAGGGGAAGCGGGTCTTGTTGGTCGCCGCCGATCCTCGTCGGCCGGCAGCCGGCGATCAGCTGAGCAGTCTCGGCCGGGATCTCGGAATCGACGTTCACCGGATCGATCATGCGCAGGCCACGCAGGCGGATGTGGTGCGAATCTGCCAGGCGGGCGTGGAGCGAGGGCGGGAACAGGGTTTTGATCTGGTCGTGCTCGATACCGGTGGGCGGCTCCACATCGACGATGAACTGATGGGGGAGCTTGTCGCCGTCAAGACGGCGGTGCTGCCTCAGGAAGTGCTGCTCGTTGCCGATGCCATGACGGGCCAAGATGCGGTCACCATGGCCAGCCAATTCGATCAGAAGGTGGGTCTGACCGGGGTCATTCTGACGAAGGTGGAAGGTGATGCGCGCGGCGGCGCGGTCCTGTCCATCCGCGCGGTGACGGGCAAGCCGATCAAGTTTCTGGGAGTGGGCGAAAAGCTCGATGCGTTGGAGGTGTTCCATCCGGACCGGATGGCATCTCGCATTCTCGGGATGGGCGATGTCCTCTCGTTGATCGAGAAGGCGCAAGCGACTTTTACGCAGGAGCAGGCCGAAGAGGCACAGCAGCGGCTGACCAGCAACACCTTTACGCTGGAAGATTTTCGCAAGCAGCTGAACCAGATGAACAAGCTGGGGTCGCTGGAGCAGATTCTCGGCATGCTGCCGGGCGGACAAAAGCTGGTGAGCGCGCTCGAGAACGAAAAGCCCGAACGCGAAATGAAGCGGGTGTCGGCCATGATCGATTCGATGACGGCGCGCGAGCGGCGTGATCATACGATCATCAACGGCAGCCGGAAGAAGCGGATTGCGCGCGGCAGCGGGGCCAGCGTGCAGGATGTGAACCGGTTGATCAAGCAGTTCTTGTCAGCCAAGAAGCTGGCGAAAGCCATGACCGGCGCAGGCGGGCGGCGGCAGTTGGCCCAGCTGATGCGGTCGATGTAGGCATCGGCGGCGATCGAAGAGTGTCAAGGCAGTTAACGGGTTTTCTTAAAGGAGGGTAGCTGTGGCAGTTCATCTCAGACTCGCTCGGACAGGCAGACATAAGCGGCCGATGTATCGGCTGGTGGCGGCGGATTCCCGCAAAGCCCGTGATGGACGGTTTTTGGAAATTCTGGGGATCTTCGATCCGCTCAAGGAACAAGGGCTTCCTGAGTTGAAGCAGGAGCGCGTGCTTACCTGGTTGCATCAGGGCGCCCAGCCTTCCGTCACGGTGCGCACGTTGTTGCGGCGTGCCGGTGTGTGGAAGCAGTTTGAAGCCGAGAAGGCCGCCAAGAAGAAGGTCTAGGACGTCCCATGGTCGGACAGGCCGAGACGGTGACAGTCGGGCGGATTGAGCGGCCTTTTGGAGTGAAGGGTGAGGTGAAGGTTCGTTCGCTCAGTGATGTTCCCCGTCGCATTGAGACGCTGGGCCAGGTGAGCGTGCTCGCCACCAGCGGAAAGATCTGGGACACCCGCGTGACCCATGTGCGTCGCACGGGAACGGGGTTCATCGTCGGACTGGACGGACTGACGACTCCTGAAGATGCCGCGATGTGGCGCGGAGGGTTGATTCAGATCCCGCGCGGTACGGCGCCGGCGTTGCCCGATGGGCAATATTATGAGTGCGATCTGATCGGCCTTCACGTGCAGGACGAGCAGGGGCACGGACTCGGACGGCTCGACGATATCTGGGAATTGCCGGGCAATCATGTCTTTGTTGTGCATGATGGGACGAGGGAGACGTTGATTCCTGCGGCCAAGGATTTGATCGTAGGGGTCGATCTCGAGCAGGGTGTGATGACGGTGCGGATGGTCGAAGGATTGGGAGCCTGACATGTTGCGGGTCGATGTGCTCACGCTGTTCCCCGAGATGATCGTGCAAGCGGTGGGGCACAGCATGCTCAAGCGGGCGCAGGAGAAGGGGCTGCTGACCGTCCAGGTGCACAACCTTCGCGACTATACGCTGGACCGGCACAAAGTGGCCGACGATGTGCCCTATGGCGGTGGCGCCGGCATGGTCATGAAAGCGGAGCCGATTCTGCGGGCCGTCGATGCGCTGCGTGAGCAGGCCCGGGCGGACGGCGAGGAGATCCGGCTCGTGTTTCCGTCGCCGCAAGGCCGGCCCTTCACGCAGGATCAGGCGCGCGGGCTGGCGGCCGAGCAGCGCCGGATCGTCATTCTCTGCGGGCATTATGAAGGGGTGGATGAGCGCGTGCGCGAAGCGCTGCAGCCGGAAGAAGTGTCGGTCGGCGATTATGTCTTGACAGGCGGTGAGTTGCCGGCATTGGTGTTGATCGATGCCGCAACACGATTGGTGCCCGGTGTGCTGGGGGATCCCGAATCGGCGGTGGAGGAATCCTTCTCCGATGCGCTGCTGGAGTATCCGCATTACACCAGACCGGCGGAGGTGCGGGGCCTGCGTGTCCCCGAGGTGCTGCTCTCCGGCCACCATGAAGCTATTCGCCTTTGGCGGCGGAAACAGGCGTTGCGCCGGACTTCTGTCTGGCGTCCGGATCTCATTCGGGATCGAAGCCTGAGCAGTGAGGATCAACGGTTATTGAACGAGATTATTAGCGAGGGTGTTTCGACGACGCCCGTTCGATGTGGGGAGGAGGGGTAGAAGCATGAATCGGTTAGAGCGCATTCAGCAGTCATTGACGAAGAAGGTGATGCCCAAGTTTGAAATCGGGGATACCGTTCGTGTCCACGTAAAAGTCGTGGAAGGCGAAAAAGAGCGCATCCAGGTCTACGAAGGGGCGGTCATCGCCCGCAAAGGGGCCTTGAATACGGAAATGTTCACGGTGCGCAAGGTGTCGTATGGTGTCGGCGTCGAGCGTATGTTCCCGGTGCACTCACCGATCGTGACGAAGGTTGATGTGGTTCGGCAAGGGCGTGTCCGCCGTGCCAAGCTCTATTATCTTCGTGCCAAGAAGGGCAAGTTCGCCAAGCTCGAAGAGCGTGAATTTGTCGGCGCGGGGAAGGCGGCGGCAAAGACGGAAGCGGTCGAGGCCTAGGTTTCTCTGCGGTCTGACGGCGCGCGCATATGCAAGACCTCTGAGCCGGTCGCACTAATCGGAGGGCATGCCGGTGGGACCCACCGAGGAGTTTGAGCAAGAAGCCCGGCGATGCGGCTATCGTCGCATCGCCGGCGTGGATGAGGCCGGACGGGGCCCATTGGCCGGGCCGGTCGTTGCCGCCGCTGTAATCCTGCCCGTTCGTTGCCGCCTTGCCGGCATCGATGATTCCAAACAGCTCTCCGCCGGCGAGCGGGAGCGTCTCTATACCGCCATCCTTGAGCGGGCCGTGGGCGTGGGTGTGGGGGCTGCCTCACCCCAAGAAATCGATCAGATGAATATTCTCGAAGCGACCAGGCTGGCCATGGGCCGCGCCGTTGCGGCGCTCCATCCTGCTCCTGACTTCGTCTTGATCGACGCGGTGTCGCTGCCGCACCTGCCTCTGCCTGTTCGGCCCATTATCAAAGGCGATGCCCTGTCTCTGTCGATTGCGGCAGCGTCCATCGTGGCGAAAGTGACGCGGGACCGCCTGATGGCGGAGTATCACCAAACCTATCCGCACTACAATTTTCTGTCCCATAAAGGATATGGGACAGAGGAGCATCTGGCGTGTCTGGCCCGGTATGGCCCCTGTCCTATCCACCGGCAGACCTTTGCGCCGGTGGTTGATGCGAGACAGCGGATAGGGGTTGGGTCCCATGAGCCTGCCATGGAGGTGTTTCAATAAATGGGAACAGCAATGACGACCGGCGATCCGCGCCATCAATTCGGCCAGGCCAGCGAAGCCCGCGCGGAGGCGTTTTTGCGCCAAAAAGGGTACCGAATTCTCGAACGGAATCTGCGGACGTCGTTGGGGGAGCTGGATTTGGTGGCGGAGGAGGCGGGGGTGCTGGTTTTTGTCGAAGTAAAGGCGCGGACGATGGGTGCATTCGGCGGGGCCTTGCTGGCCGTGGATCGCCGCAAGCAAGCGAAACTGATTCGCCTGGCTTCGCAGTATCTTGCCCAGCGTCATCTGATGGATCGAGCGTGCCGATTTGACGTGGTGTTGGTCCAAGGGGAGGCGGATGCGCCGTTTCAGGTCGAACACATTGAGAATGCGTTCGATGCGTCCGATCAGGCATCGCGGTAGGGGGCGCCGGTAGAGCAATTATATGGACGCCATGATTCAGCTCATCCATGTGTCGAAGTCCTACGAGCGCCGGCCGGCGCTTTCGGATGTGACCTTCGAAGTCGAGAAAGGCGAATTCGTGCTCTTGATGGGGCCGAGCGGCGCGGGGAAATCCACGCTGCTGCGGATGCTGATCGGGGCCGAGCAGCCGGATGACGGCCAGATTTTTGTTCAAGGGAAAAACGTCACCAAGCTCACACGGTCCGAAGTGCCCTACCTGCGGAGAAAAGTCGGATCGGTGTTTCAAGACTTCCGTCTGCTGCCGAAGAAATCTGTCTTTGACAATGTCGCGTTGCCGCTGATCGTCCAGGGTGTGCCGTCCGTCGATATTCGACGAAAAGTCGCGGAGGCGTTGCGGGCCGTCGGTGTGGAGCATAAAAAGGACCAATGGCCGACCAGTCTGTCGGCCGGTGAACAGCAGCGGGTGTGCATTGCCAGGGCGATTGTCAATGGCCCCATCGTGTTGTTGGCGGACGAGCCGACCGGGAATCTCGATCCGCAATTGACCGGGGAAATCGTCGAACTGTTCAAGCTGATTAATGCGCGGGGGACGACGGTCATTGTCTCAACCCACGATCCGCACGTCATGGCGCTGGTCAATCGGCGGGTGATTACGCTTCAGCAGGGGGTGATGGTCCCGGCATCCGAGCAGCGGGTGGGTGTATGAGGTCCTTGTCGTACCTGTTCCGTGAAGCCTGGGCGAATATGCGGATCAATCGGACCACGACGGTGGTGGCGATCCTGACCACCGCCTTTACGCTGGCCTGCGTCGGAATTTTCCTTCTTCTGTACGTCAATCTTCGGAGCGCCGCCGGCTGGCTGCAAGACGATATCAAGATCATGGTGTATCTGGACGAACGGCTGACGCGCGAGGGGGCGAGCGAGCTGGAAGGCCGGCTCAAGGCCGACCGGATGGTGGCGGGGACTCTGTTTATTTCAAAGGAGCAGGCGCTGAGCGAGTTTCGAGCCCAGTTTCCCGCCGACTCCCACTTGCTCGAAGGACTGGGCGAAAATCCGCTTCCGGCGTCGTTTGTCGTGACGCTGGCCGCGCAGTATCGCGCTCCCGATGCGGTCAAGCGCTGGACAGAACGAGTCCGGACCATGCCGGGGGTGGCGAAGGTCGACTATAATCAAGAATGGATCGATGCCTTGGCCGGATTGATCCACTATATCGAACTGATCGCGATCGGCGTGGGCGTGATTCTTTCCGCGGCGGCGGTGACGATCATCGGCAATACCATCCGGCTCACGTTGGTTTCCCGCCGGGAGGAGATTGAAATCTTGCGCTTAATCGGGGCGACCCGGTCGTTCATCCGGATTCCCTACCTGTTGGAGGGCGCGGTCTTGGGGGCCTGCGGCAGCGCGTTGTCCCTGGCCATTCTCAAGGGCGGGTTCGAGCTGTTTCGCCAACAGATCTCGACCACCGGGCCATTGCGTGGGATCGAAACCCTGATTGCGTTCTTCCCGGCGTCGGTCTGCCTGGCGCTCATCCTGGTGGGAATCGTGCTGGGGATCGCGGGGAGTTTTGTGTCGCTTCGACGATTCGGAGATGGACGGACATGATTCGTCGGCTGCTTCCAATCATTGCTTGCGGGTTCGTTCTCTGGGGATCGGTGATTTCTCCGGCGTTGGCCGCAAGCGATCCCATTGCGGAAAAGATCGAGCGCGAACGGAAGACGCTGGAGCAGCTGAAGGACAAGATCGAGGAAAAGCGGAAGCGAGCCGAAGAGGCCGAGAAAAAACGCGAGTCCGTGCTCCAGGGGATCCAATCGCTCGACGAACGGTTGGTGCGCACCCGGCAGGAGCATCAGGAGATCAATAAAAAGCTTCGGAAGAAAGACCGCGAGATCGAGACCATTACCGAGCAGCTCAGGATCATGCGGGGCGGGATTCAGGAGCGCCGCGATGCCATCCTGGCACGATTGCGGGTGCAATATATGGAAGGCCGCGGGGGGTATCTCAAAACGCTGCTGGCTTCGGACTCCTACGGCGATGTGCAGCGCCGGATGCAGTATCTCTCGGCCGTTTCGCAGAAAGACTTTGAGCTGCTCGGAAGCTTTCGCGCCGATGTGGCCAGCATGGAGCAGATCGAGCGGCAACGGGCCGAGGCCAGAGCGGGCATGATGATCTACAAGGAAAGCACCGAGAAGAAGCTGGCCGATATCCGGGGGCTGCAGAAGGAAAAGAAGGTTTATCTCACGAAGATCACCCAGGAAAAGGAATCCTTCAGCCGTGCCGCGGAAGAATTGGAACGGTCTGCGGCCAGGGTGGACAGCCTGTTGCACGAGTTGGAGACCAGGCGCCGGGCGCTCGCGATGCGTCCGCCGACGGCGCCGATGGTCCCGCGCGGAACGAAAGGGGCCTTGCCTTGGCCGGCCGATGGGCAGGTGGTGTCGTTTTTCGGCCGGCAGAAGCATCCGACCTTTAATACCTATGTGCAGCGGAAAGGGATTGAAATCCGGACCACCGAGGGCAGTTTCATCCATTCGGTGATGCCGGGCACCGTGGTCTATGCGGACTGGTTGAAAGGCTATGGACTGGTTATAATCGTAGATCATACGAATGGGTTGTTCTCGCTCTATGCCCACGCGGCGAAGATTTTGGCCAAAGTCGGGGAGCAGGTGGCCCAAGGGCATCCGATCGGAGAAACCGGAGATACGGGCATGATCGGCGAAAATACTCTATACTTTGAGTTGCGAGAAGGGACGGAAGCGGTCGATCCGCTCCAGTGGCTGGCCCGGCGATAACGATAGGCCGGAGTATTGATTCGTGCGCATCTGAGGGAAGACGGTTCGGAATTCGGAAGGAAAGGATAGACGTACTATGGAACAGCAGCCGCGGCGAAAGTCTTGGGTGATCGGGCCGATGATCGTGCTGGCCCTCCTGTGCGGGGTGCTCATCGGCAAGGGCTGGGAGCGGACCGGCCACGCGAGCGAGACCTATGAGGAGCTCAAGACCTTTTCGGAAGTGCTGAATCAGGTGCAACGGCATTATGTCGATGAGACGAAAACCAAGGAACTCGTGCAGGGCGCGATCCGGGGCATGCTGGCTACGCTCGATCCGCATTCCGCCTACATGACCCCCGAGATGTATAAGGAAATGCAGGTGGAGACGAAGGGGGAGTTCGGCGGCGTGGGGATCCAGATCGGCGTGAAGGACAGCCGGCTGGCGGTCATTGCGCCGATCGAAGGCACGCCGGCGCAGCGCGCAGGCATCAAGGCCGGCGACTTCATCGTGAAAGTGAATGACGACACGACCAAGGACCTCACGCTGATGGATGCCGTGGCGAAGATGCGGGGTCCCAAAGGGACGAAGGTGAATCTCACGATTCAACGCGAGGGGACTCCCGATCCGCTCGTGTTTACGCTGGTGCGCGATACCATCAAGATCGAGAGCGTGAAGTCGAAAGTCATCGACAATCTTGGCTACGTGCGCCTCACGCAATTCCAGGAAGCGACGGGCCGGGACTTGGCCAAAGCGATCAAGCAATTCCGCGAGCAGAAAGTGCAGGGGGCGATTTTGGATTTGCGCAACAACCCCGGCGGTTTGCTGACGGCGGCGGTCGATGTGTCGGAGCAATTTCTCCCGAACGGCAAGCTCGTGGTGTTTACCAAGAGCCGGGAAGGGAAGAAGGACGAATGGTTCGCGAAATCCAAGGATCAGCTGGAAGAGTTGCCGGTCATCGTGATGGTAAATGAAGGGTCGGCCAGCGCGTCTGAAATCGTGGCCGGTGCGCTGCAAGACTATGGCCGAGCCGTGATTGTCGGGACGACGTCCTTTGGAAAGGGCTCTGTGCAGACCATTCTGCCCTTGGGCGATGGGTCAGGCCTCCGATTGACGACGGCGAAGTATTACACGCCAAAGGGCCGGTCGATTCAGTCTACCGGCATCACGCCGGATATCGTGGTGAAGCTGCCTGCGCCGTCCACTGCGAAAGACGGGAAGCCGGCCGAGAAAGAGCCGGATACCAAGGCGGTGAAGCCGCTGGTCGGAAAAGAGAAAGAGGCGCTGCCTCATTCCAATGGCAAGACCCCGGAGGAGGCAGGGGGCAAGGGTGGACCGGCACCGCAAGCGCCGCCGCTCGATAGCGCGGGCGATCCCTCGCTTGAGCAGGATGTGCAGCTCCAAAAAGCCGTGGAATTGCTCAAGAGCTGGAAGATCTTTAAAGAGATGAAAGTGTCCTAGCCCGGAAGGGGCTTGCGCTGTTGCCGAATGGCCTGGAGCAGCACCTCTTCCGATCCTGTGAAGCCCGGGATGGTTCGCAGGAGATGGGATTGGACGAGCTGCTCCAGGTCCGTGAGGGTCCGGATTCCCAGCCGGAGGTAGAGATAGCTCACCAGCGGGTCGGATAATCCCGGCAGCTGCGCCCAGCTTTTCACGTCAGGCGGGAGCGGCGTGATCAGTTCTTCGTAGGCGCGGATTTTTCCCGTCTCCAGAAATTCCCTGATTTTCCCAGCCAGATCTTTGCCGATCCCTTCGATGTCTTCCAGCGCGTTGCGCTGGGCCACCGCGCCGATCTCTTCTTCGAGGGCCAGAATGGATTCCGCCGCCTGGCGATAGGCCCGTACGCGATAGGGGTTGGCCCGTTGCGCCGCTAAGCGCGTGGCCATCGCTTGGAAGAGTTGCGCCAATTGTTGGTTCCGCGTGTGCAAGAGTCATGACTCCGGTTCTGGGTTGCGTGATATTGTGCGACGCCGGGCCCTCCGGAGACAAGGGGGCTTTGTTGACAAGGCGAATTCCGGTTTCATAGGATGACGGACGATGTCGAACGGAATACAGATTCACGTGAATGGCGAAGCGCGCGGGTGGCGGGCCGGCGGCACGATCGCGGATCTGCTGCAGGAACTCGCCATCAAGAATGAGCGCGTTGCGGTGGAATTGAATCTCGAAATTCTCGACCGGAAGGACTTCGGCCATCGCAGCTTGAAGGATGGCGACCGGGTGGAGATTCTGAGTTTCATCGGCGGCGGCTGCTGATTGAAGAGGAGTGCATCAATGGCGACGAACGATAGATTGACGATTGCCGGCCACGAGTTTCGCTCGCGTCTCTGGGTCGGGACGGGCAAATACAAAGATTTTGAGGAGACCAAGAAGGCCATCGAGGCCTCCGGAGCGGATGTGGTCACCGTCGCGGTGCGGCGGGTGAACATCACGGACCGGTCCAAAGAGAATCTCCTCGACTACATCGATCCCAAGA
This sequence comes from Nitrospira sp., assembly GCA_035968315.1. Taxonomy (NCBI): domain Bacteria; kingdom Pseudomonadati; phylum Nitrospirota; class Nitrospiria; order Nitrospirales; family Nitrospiraceae; genus Nitrospira; species Nitrospira sp. The sequence goes on along the minus strand of JAVYIN010000003.1, from coordinate 158,247 downwards.
AGTACACGATTCTGCCGAACACGGCCGGCTGCTATACGGTGGAAGACGCCGTGCGCTACGCGCGACTGGCCAGGGCCGCCGGGGTGTCGGACCTGGTCAAGCTGGAAGTCCTGGGCGACGAACGGACTCTGTTCCCGGATACGGCCGGGTTGATCGAAGCGGCCAAGATCCTGATCAAGGAAGGGTTCATCGTGTTGCCCTACACGAACGACGATCCGATTGTCGCCAAGAAGCTGGTCGATATCGGTTGCCCGGCCGTCATGCCTCTGGCAGCCCCCATCGGGTCCGGTTTGGGGATCCGCAATCCGTACAATCTCAAGATCATCATGGAAACGGTGAAGGTGCCGATCATCGTCGATGCCGGAGTCGGGACGGCGTCGGATGCCGCGCTGGCGATGGAATATGGGGCTGATGCTGTCTTGATGAACACGGCGATTGCCGGCGCGCAGGATCCGATTATGATGGCCGAGGCCATGAAGTATGCGGTGGATGCCGGACGGTTGGCCTACAAGGCGGGCCGCATCCCGCGCAAGCTCTATGCAACGGCCAGCAGCCCGATCGAAGGGATGCTCTAAGAAACTGTGATTGGTGATGTGTGAAGCGGGCCGAGAGTGGAAGGAGTCTCATCACTGATCACCCGTCACCGATCACAATTTTATGCCTTCCGTTGATTTCCGTCTTCTCCTGGTGACCGACCGGGGCCAGGTGTGTGACGAATCGCTTTCCGGGGCTGTGCGGCTGGCCGTCGAGGCCGGGTTGCCGGCTGTGCAATTACGCGAGCGTGATCTGCCGACCGGCGATCTGCTGGCGTTAGCCCGAACGATCCACGACATCACGAAACCACGGGGCGTGCCGCTCCTGATCAATGACCGGGTCGATCTCGCGCTGGCCTTGGATCTCGACGGGGTCCATTTGCGGGCCAACAGTCTGCCGGTGTCGGTGGCGCGACGTCTCCTGGGCGGTCATCGTCTTCTGGGTGTCTCAACCCATTCCATTGATGAAGTGCGGCGGGCGAATGATGACGGCGCCGACTATGTGATTGTCGGGCCAGTCTTCGATACGCCGTCGAAGCGGGCGTTCGGCATGCCGTTGGGATTAGAGCGGCTGGCGGAAGCCTGCGGCGGTTCTTCGATTCCGGTGTTCGCGATCGGAGGCATCACGCGTGAACGGATCGCTGACGTGCGGCGTGCGGGTGCGTATGGGGTGGCCATGATCGGCGGGATTCTCGGCCGCCGGGATGTCGGCACGGCGACCGCAGAGATGTGCGCGGCGTTACGAGCATCATGACCGCGTCGGGAAGATGTGGTGCGCGCAGCTTCGAGTCGTCCAGTTGACCACCCCTAGGTCGGGTGTTAGAATCCGATCACTGGCTTGAAGGTGCGATTGCTCGCGGATGTTCAGCGTTGCAGCGAGTCGACCTATGGCGGATAAAAAGAGCGATTCGAGCCGGCTCCGGTCCCTCCGAGATTCCGTGAAGAAGATCACGAATCGGCTGTCAGAGGGGAATGCGGACGTGATTCACAAACACGAAGACCATGCCCGCGAAGTCGAAAAACTTCGCGTTCAAATTCAGTCGATGGAAGAAGAAATCCGTCGGCTGTATCAATCCCGCTACCAACTCGATCAAGCCACCAAACAGAACGACAAGCTCGTGGCGACCTTGCAGGAAGCGAAGGCGCACATCGAAGCGCTGCGCGCCGAAGTCGAAAAGCTCACGGCCCCGCCCTCGACCTACGCCATCTTCTCTTCGATGAACGAGGATGGAACGGGGAATGTGTTTATCTCCGGCCGCAAGATGAAGGTGAGCCTGCACCCAGCCATCAAGAGCCAGGCCTTGCGCCGTGGGCAGGAAGTCGTCCTCAACGAAGCGCTCAATGTCATCGAGACCAAAGGTTTCGAGGTGCAGGGCGAAGTGGTCCGGCTCAAGGATATGCTGGAGGGCAACCGCGCGCTGGTCACGCTGCATTTCGATGAAGAGAAGGTCGCGGAACTGGCCGATCCGCTCCTGGTCGAGCGGCTCAGCGTGGGCGACCATCTGCTCTATGATCCGCGCTCCGGCTATGTGGTCGAAAAGCTGCCCAAGTCGGAGGCCGAAGAGCTGGTCCTCGAAGAAGTGCCGGATGTGGACTACGAGCACATCGGCGGGCTGCAAAAGGAGCTTGAGCATGTGCGCGATGCCGTGGAGCTGCCCTTTCTCCATGCGGAGCTGTTTGCGGAATTCAAGCTGAGCGCTCCCAAAGGCGTGTTGCTCTATGGTCCTCCCGGTTGCGGGAAAACGTTGATCGCCAAGGCTGTGGCCAATTCCATCGCCAAGAAGCTGGGCCATCTCACCGGCAAGCAGATTCGGAGCTACTTTCTGCATGTGAAGGGGCCGGAGCTGCTCAATAAATATGTCGGCGAATCGGAACGGCAGGTGCGTGAAGTTTTTAAGAAGGCCAAAGAGCGGGCGGCCGATGGTAATCCCGTCATCGTGTTCTTCGACGAGATGGACGCGCTCTTCAGGACGCGCGGCACCGGGATTTCCTCCGACATCGAATCCACGATCGTGCCGCAGTTCCTGTCCGAGATCGACGGCGTCGAGCGGCTGCGGAACGTCATCGTGATTGGCGCGAGCAATCGGCAGGATCTGATCGACCCCGCCGTGCTGCGGGCGGGCCGTCTCGACGTCAAAGTCAAAGTCGGGCGTCCGGATGCGGCGGCGGCCCGGGATATTTTCTCGAAGTATCTTTCCGTCGAGCTGCCCTTTGCGCCGGAAGAGCTGGCGCAGCATGGCGGAGACCGGAACGCCCTCGTGGAGAAGTTTACGACGCTGACCGTCGAGACCATGTATGCCTCGACGGAAGAGAACAAGTTCATAGAAGTCACCTATGCCAACGGCGAAAAGGAAGTGCTGTACTTCAAGGATTTTGCCAGCGGCGCCTTGATCGAAGGCATCGTGTCCCGCGCGAAGAAATACGCGGTGAAGCGGGCGATCGCGCAGGAAGGGGTTGGGCTGCGGTCTGAGGATCTCGTCCGCGCCATCCGTGAAGAGTTCAAGGAGCACGAAGATCTTCCGAACACGACGAATCCCGACGACTGGGCAAAGGTGGCCGGCAAGAAGGGCGAGAAGATCGTGCATATCCGGACGATTAGCGGCGGCCCGGCCGAATCGCGGCAGATTGAAACCGTGACCACAGGCCACTACTTGTAGACGCTTCACCAATTTATGCAAGACCAGCCATCGACCAGCCTCCCCCGCGTCATCGGCACAGAAACGGAGTTCGGAATCGCCGCCAAGGAAGCGGCCGCGGCCGATCCTGTGTCGGGATCGATCGCGGCGATCGGCCATTACAAGGGGCTGCCGGCGCCCGACGCCATTTGGGACTATGAAAATGAAAACCCGTTGCTGGATGCCCGCGGGTTCGAGGTGGAGGGCGAACGGGAGCGGCCGAATCCGGACTACAATCGCCAGCTGAACAAGGTCTTGGCGAACGGCGGCCGGCTGTATGTGGATGGCGCGCATCCCGAGTATTCCATTCCGGAATGTTCCAATGCCAGAGAAGTCGTCGCGTTCGAGCGCGTCGGAGAGCGCATCCTGGCCCAGAGCCTCCAGGAATTGACGCGGGTGCGCGGGCGCGAGCAATACGTCCTCTACAAGAACAATTCCGACGGCAAGGGCAACAGTTACGGCTATCACGAGAATTATCTGGTGGCGCGCTCGGTGTCGTTCGATCAGATCGCGCGCGCCCTCGCGCCCTTCTTTGTGACCAGGCCCATTATCGCGGGCGCGGGGAAGGTCGGAGCGGAAAACCAGACAAGCCCCGCCGAGTACCAGATTTCACAACGGGCCGATTTTTTCGAATGTCTTCTTGATCTCAACACGATGGTCAAGCGGCCCATCATTAACACCAGGGATGAGCCGCATGCGGAATACAGCAAGTATCGGCGCCTGCATGTCATCGTGGGCGATGCCAACATGGCGGAGATTTCGACCTATCTGAAGGTCGGGACCTTGAGCATGGTGCTGGAGATGCTGGAGGCCGGGGCCGAGCTGCCGCAGATCGAGTTGGACGAGCCGGTTCGGGCGATCAAACAGGTCTCCCGCGATCTGGACATGAAGCAGACGATCAAGCTGGCCGGAGGGCGTCCGACGACGGCGGTGGCGGTTCAGCGCGCCTATCTTAATGCGGCGAAGACATTTTACGCCACGCACCGGCGCGATGAGGTGCAGCAGGATGTCTTGCGCCGGTGGGAGTCGGTGCTGGATCGTCTGGAAAAGGATCCGCGGCTGCTCGTGCGGGAGCTGGACTGGGTCGCCAAGCGCCACATGATCGAATCCTATATGGAGCGGAAGGGCTGTGGCTGGACGGATCCGCGGGCCAAGCTCATGGATTTGCAATATCATGACATCCGTCAGGAGAAGGGGCTGTTCTATACGCTGGAGCGGGGCAATCTGATCGAGCGGATCGTGAGCGAGGACGAGATCGTTCGGGCCGAGCACCTGCCGCCTCCCGGCACCAGGGCGTATTTCCGTGGCCGGTGTGTGAGCAAGTTCGCCACGTCGCTGTATGGCGTGAGCTGGACATCGGTCCTCTTCGATTTCGGGAATGCGACGATCACGCGCATTCCGCTCATGGATCCCAACCGGGGAACCGCCGCGCTGACGGGGCCGTTGCTGGAGAGCGCGGACAGCGCCGCGGCGTTGCTCGCGAAGTTGAAATCTTAATGTATCGGGAGCGTCCACACAGACTATGAAACTTCCCTATCTGCCGAATCACGACGAGCCGAGTTTCTTCGACTTTCTCTCACAGCACTATCCGGGGCTGACACTGGGGCGGACGGGGGCGGGGCCGCTGGGGAACCTGCAGGATCCCTCGCGCGCCGGGGGGCCGCTGTCGGTGCCGCATGCGACGACCGTGCTGGCGATTAAGTATCAGCAGGGCGTGGTGATTGCGGGCGACCGGCGGGCGACCGAAGGGTTTCAAATCGCCGACCGCCGGATCGAGAAAGTGTTCAAGATCGACGACTATTCCGCCATGGCCATCGCCGGCGCGGCCGGCCCCTGCATCGAGATGGCCAAGCTGTTTCAGACAGAACTGGAACATTACGAAAAACTGGAAGGGATGCCGCTCTCCTGCGAAGGCAAGGCCAATAAGCTCGGTCAAATGGTGAAGGCCAATCTGCCGATGGTGTTTCAGGGGTTGGTCGTCATGCCCTTGTATGTGGGATACGATCTCAAGCGCGGCGAGGGGCGCATTTTCAAATACGACATCACGGGAGGGCGGTACGAAGAGTCCGACTACCATGCGATTGGGTCAGGGGGGAAGGATGCGCGCAATACGATGCGCGAGCATTTCCAGCGGCAGCTCCCGGAGGCCGAGGCCCTCAAGCTGGCTCTGATGTCGCTCTACAACGCCGCCGATGACGACGTCGGGACAGGCGGACCTGATTTGGTGCGCGGCATCTATCCCACCGCGAAGTACGTCACCGCCAAGGGCATCGCCGATGTGCCGGACGACCGGATCCGTTCCGTGTTCGACGGATTGATTGCCACGCGCCGCTCGAAGGAGAGCTAGCCATGCCGATGCCCTATTACGTGTCTCCCGAGCAGATGATGCAGGACAAGGCGGAGTATGCCAAGAAGGGCATCGCCAAGGGCCGCTCCAGCATCGCCATGGAATATGCCGATGGGGTGCTGTTTACGGCGGACAATCCGAGCGCCTCGCTGCACAAGATTTCCGAAGTCTACGACAACATCGCTTTTGCCGGGGCCGGGAAGTACAGCGAGTTTGAAAATCTCCGCAAAGCCGGCATTCGCCATGCGGATCTCAAGGGCTTCATGTACAGCCGGGAGGATGTCACTGCCCGCTCGCTGGCCAACGGCTACTCCCAAAGCCTGGGCACGATCTTCAGCCAGGAGATGAAGCCGCTGGAAGTGGAGATTCTCGTGGTGCAGGTCGGGACGAACGGCCAGCCGAACGAAATCTACCGGATTTCATTCGACGGCAGCATCATCGACGAGAAATCGGTTGCGGTCATCGGCGGCAAGTCTGAGACGGTCCTCGCCGCCCTCAAAGAGAAGGCCACCGGCCAGCTGCCGTCGCTCAAGGCCGCATTGGGCTTTTGTGTCTCAGCTCTGGATCAGACCCCCAATCAGAAACTGACCCCCGAAGGCCTGGAAGTGGCTGTGCTCGAACGGTCCCGGCCCGGCCGCAAGTTCAGGCGCCTCACTCCCGTCGAAGTGCGGCAGCTCCTCTCTGCATAGCCAGGCGCGCGGTATTCCTCAGGCAAGTTGAACATCCTTCAATGGGCGTGTATTCTGTCTTTACGCCACATGCTATCTCCAGGCCCCATGAAGCACAGGATCTTCGGCCTCGAAAATGAGTACGGCCTGATCTTTTCGCCGAACGGGCGCATCTACCTGCCGATGGAGAAAGTCCTCGGCTACATCTTCGAAGGACTCATCCCCAATAGCTGGCCGTCCAACGCGTTTCTGGTGAACGGGGCGCGCTTTTACCAGGACACCGGCTGCCATCCCGAGTATTCGACTCCCGAATGCGACAACGTTCTTGACCTCGTGACCCATGACAAGGCCGGGGAGCGCTTGCTGGAAGCCTGTTTGCCGGCGGCGGAAGAACGCCTCCGCGAAGAAGGCCTGTCCGGCGAAATCTATATCTTCAAGAACAACACCGATTCACTGGGGAATACCTACGGGTGCCATGAAAACTTTCTGATGCGGCGGGATGTGGATTTTTGGAAAGTGACGGAGCAGCTGATCCCGTTTTTCGTGAGCCGGCAGGTCTATTCTGGCGCAGGCAAGGTGTTGAAGGTCTCCGGCAGGCCGCAGTACTTCATCTCGCAGCGCGCGCAGCACATTCATGAAAAGACCTCGTCTTCGACCACCTCCTCGCGCAGCATCATCAACACGCGGGACGAGCCGCATGCCGATGCCGAGCGCTATCGCCGGCTGCACATCATCGTCGGCGACTCCAACATGTCGGAGTTCGTCACCTATGTGAAAGTCGGCACGGCGGCGCTGATGCTCTCCATGATCGAAGAGGGCTATGTCGTCCATGGGATGGAACTCGAAGATCCGGTCAAGGCGATCCGCGAGATCTCCCGCGATCCCACGCTGAAAAAGAAAGTGAAGCTGGACGACGGCCGCCAGTTGACGGCCATCGAAATCCAGCGCGTGTATCTCGACCGGGCGCAGCAATATCTGGCGCAGCAGGAGCACGATCCGGTCCATGACGATGTGTTCCACAAGTGGGCCACGCTGCTCGATAAGCTGGAAGACGACCCCATGCAGCTGGTGCATCAGGTGGACTGGGTCGCCAAGAAGCATCTGATTCAATCCTATGTCGATAAGAAGGGCTGCGGCTGGGACGATCCCCGCGTGTACCTGCTCGATTTGCAATTCCATGATGTGAAGCGGACGCGCGGATTGTATTATCTGATGGAGTCCAAGGGGCTGATCGACCGGATGGTGGAAGAAGACGCGGTGCAGCGGGCCATGTCGAATCCGCCGCAGACGACCAGAGCAAAAGTGCGGGGGGACTTTATCCGGTTCGCCAGGGCGAAGAACCGGTCCTACACCGTCGATTGGACCTATCTCAAGTTGAACGGCTACTGGGAGGAAACGATTCTCTGCATGGATCCGTTCAGCTCGACCAATCGCCGGGTGGATGAGTTATTATCGCAAATGTCGGGATTGAGGTTCGGCCGATGAGGGGGATGATGCTGCCGGTGCAAGAGCGAACAGCCTATTTCAATGTTGAGCGGATGATCCTCGCGCTCATCGTCCTGCTAACCAGCATCTTTCCGGTCGAGCTGTTTCCCGGTTCGCTGCCGGCCCCCAAAGGGGTGGACGGGCAATACAGCGGCAAGCAAGGGCAGATCATCGTGGTGAAGGTGCCGGGCGGGGACGCGCTGGCTGACGTGCAAGGAACCTTCTTGGGCCGTACCGTGCCATTCTTTCCCGATCCTCGTCCAGGAGAGGCCCCGGGCTATGTTGGCCTGCTCGGGCTCGATCTGCAGGATGAGCCGGGGAATCATGAATTGGCGGTTGAGATCAAATCCGGTGAACAGACCAAGCACGCCAGTCTGAACGTCCTGGTGGTGAAAGAAAAGTTTCATGTCGAGCATTTGAAGCTGCCCAAGGACAAGGTCGATCTGGACGAAAAAGCCCTGGCGCGCTGGAAAGCGGAGCAGGAGCAGGTGAAGACCGCGCTGGCGACTGATTCACGGATGAAGCTCTGGCAGGGCACCTTTATCGAACCGGTCGGCGGCAAGCGAACCGGCATTTTCGGCAGCGTGCGGATCATGAATGGCCAGGCGAGAAATCCCCACAACGGCGAAGACATCGGCGCGCCGCTCGGGACGGACGTGCTGGCGACCAATGACGGCGTCGTGCGGCTGACCGTCGATCATATCTTCTCCGGCAAAGGCGTGTTTGTGGACCACGGCCTCGGGTTCTACTCCATGTACTTTCACTTGTCTGAGATAGCGGTGAAAGATGGGGATCTGGTGAAGGCGGGGCAGGTGGTCGGCAAAGTCGGCGCGACCGGAAGAGCCACCGGTCCGCATCTCCATTGGGGCGTGAAGCTCAACGGCGCCCGCGTGAATCCCTACGCGCTTCTCGATCTGCCATTCAAAGGCGCCGTGCAGCAGGCCGCTCCATCGCCGGTAGTCGAGCCGACATCCGGAGTAGGTTCACCGGCGCAGTAACCCTCAGCCCTATACAGGGACTGTCATGTTCGTTGTCGAATCCTCGTTATCCATGTTCAGGAGCGATACACGTCTTTGCGATTGCCGATTTTGACGACGAGGATAATCAATTCCTTGTCGCGGATCGTGTAGATGATACGGTAGTCGCCTTCTCGAATGCGATACAGATCGTCCTCTCCGGCGAGCTTCTTGACGCCTTGCGGGCGTGGGTTGTCTCGCAGTGAGGTGAGGCGTTTGACGAGCCGCTTCTGAATGGCCGGGGCAAAGGCTTTGAGTTGGCGTTCGGCCGGTGGGGAGAGGAGGATCGAATAGGCCATGGGGAGAGGCTATAGCCCAAGGTCTTTTAAGATGACATCGAGTGGTTTCGCACCCTTCTTCTTGGTTTCGGCGAGGGCCGCGCGGGCATCCACCAAGTCGATGCGGTCTTCGAGCTCTTCCAGCAAGCGCAAGTCGTCCATCGGCACCACGGCAGCGATCTCTTTCCCGCGCCGTTTCAATACGACACGCTCTTTTCCGAACGCCACGCGGTTCAGCGTATCTGAGAACCCTTCTCTCGCTTTACTAGTTGGTAAATGAGCCATGGGCGCACCTCATGTAGATATGAAATAGTACAACAATCATGAATTGTACAAATTGTACAATTGTGGATAGGGGGAGTCAAGGACGGATGGGGATGGAGATGGGGGCAGGACGGAAGACTCGGTCTTCCACGTGGCGGAAGAGGTTGGCTCGAAAAGCCTGACGCTGTTGGCTTTGTTGTCGGCGCGACTGGACGAGCCACCGGTCCGCATCTCCATTGGGGCGTGAAGCTCAACGGCGCCCGCGTGAATCCCTACGCGCTCCTCGATCTGCCCTTCAAAGGCGCCGTGCAGCAGGCCGCTCCATCGCCGGTAGCCGAGCCGACATTCGGGGTGGGTTCACCGGCGCAGTAATCCACGAGTCTGAGGCAAGCCCGTGTGTTGTCGACATTGATGCGTTAGTTCCCCGCCATTCCCAGTCCATCCATCAGGGGCATCAGGTTTTCGGCTCCTGGGCCTTGGCCGTTCTTCATCGCGTCGCTGATTTCATCCAAAAGTTGTCCGGCTTGCGGGTTGTAGGACTTGATCTTCTCGCTCAGGTGTCCGGATAGCATGCCTTGCTGAACTTCCGCCTCGGTCAGTTTTCCTTCCTTCATTCCCTGCTGCAGAAGGTTGGCCAGGGTTTGCACCTTGGCGAAGAGATCGGGTGGCATGGTGCGCAGAATGTTGGCCGCTTCTCCGGTTCCCATCTGTGCTGCGGATGGAAAGGCCAACAAGCCTATGAATCCGACCATGAGAACGACGCTCATGCACACTCTTTTCATCGGTGCCTCCTCATCCTGGTTCACTGCGGATAGGTCATTCCCGCACGGAGTCGATTCTATTATCGGCAGTGAGAGCCGTTCGAGACAGGAAAAACGGGAATTGCGTCAGTAGTTGGATTCGAGGCTGGAAGGCGTCTTATTTAGGATGGTGGCGGCGGCTCGGGAGAGGGCCGCGTCGTGGCGGTGGTCGAGGCTATAGATGCGGAATTGCACGAGACGGGTCGGCAGGAGGTCCAGAAATTCTTCAAGCGGTTCGGACGACACCTGTTTGGTGCCTGGGTCATAGACATAGAGCGGATTGCCCCGACGATCCTTGGGGTCCGGCCGGGGATCGAGCGGGGCCATGTCCACGCGGAACTCCAGGCCTCTTAAGTCTTTCGGCAGCTCTTTCGCGATTTGTTCTTCAAAGAGGGTGTGGCTGGGAATGGCCATGCCGCGCTCCTGCCCCTTTTCCTTCAGGGCCGTGCTGTAGGCCATTTTCCACTTCACGTCGCGGTCCAGAATCCGTCCCCATTCATGGCCTAATTGGCGGCGGGCTTTCTGCCGTGACTTCTTCCAGCCGCGGACTTCTTCCAGCAGCGACCAATCGGTGAGGGTGAGGTAGTCCTCCATATGCTTGCGGGGGTCGCGGGGAAAGAGCAGCTGCATCGTTTCGCCGAAGATGTCGCGCAGGTGGATGTCGATGGCTCTGGTCGTCCGGTGAAAATAGACGTTGGAGTAGAGGTACATGCGGGTGTTGAGGAACATCTGCAGTGCCGGGAGGCCGGTCTTATGGATCGTAAAGCCCTTGTCAGTGACGATGGTGTAATGGATGAGCCGGGTGAGATCCACGGGGCCGACGGCTACGCCGCACATGTAGGAATCGCGCAGCACATAGTCGAGATTATCGCCGGTATAGCTGCCGGAGATCACGGGCTGGAGCATGTTGAGCCAGCGCGGGAGGCGGGAATTGTCCTTCCCTTTTTCCTTCAAGATCAGGTGGGCGATCTGATCCGGGTTCAGCTCTTCGCCTTTGGCAAAGGGCCCGGTGGGGCTCCGGCGGATTTTTCGGATGATCGAGCCGAGATGTTCACGGATGATGATCTGGCCCAGCTTTTCATGCGTGAGGTGAAAGCCATGGAGGTAGTTGTCGTCGAAGAAATGGCAAAAGGGGCCGTGGCCGATGTCGTGAACGAGTGCGGTGATGCGCAGCAGCTCTTCGACGTAGTTTGCCGAGGGCACGTCTTTCACGATCTTTTTCAGAAACGGATAGAGGTGCCGGGCGAAGCGTCCGGCGACGTGCATGGTGCCGAGCGAGTGGACGAAGCGGGTATGTTCGGCCGAGGGGTAGACCCAGCGCGCGCTTTGGAGCTGGTAGATGTAGCGGAGCCGCTGGACCCAGGGGGAATCGATCAGGTCTTTTTCGGTGCGTTCATGGGGATCGGGGTTCGCGAACGGCACGGTGAAGGAGACGTATTTATGGATCGGATCGGCGATGAGGGCGGAGCCGTCATAGGGCGCATTGATGGATTCGTCGGCTTCTTGCATGGCAGCTCTGCATCTTAGCCCACCTGATCATGGGGCGGCAATGGCGCTTGAGCCGAAGCCTGTGCGGGGCGGCGATACTTGGTAATGAGGAAATAGGCGGTCGGATAGGCCAGGGCTGCTCCGAGCAGGCTCAGGACAACCGCGCCCAGGGTAAAGGGGATGGCGTAAGGCAGAATCTGTTGGTACAGGCCGGCGAAAGTGAGGTCGTGCCAGTCGAACGCGGGACTATCGGCCCGGCCCAGCAAGAGCGCGCCGCTCCAGTAGGTGGCGCCGAGAATCGGGACGACGGTCCAGGGATTGTTGATGAGCGAGCCTGCCAGCAGGGCAACAAAGTTGAGGCCGAAGAGCCAGGTGCATAACCCCACCAGGATGATGTGCAATCCGTAGGCGGGCGAAAAGGCAATGAAGACGCCGAGTGCAAACGCGAAGGCGGTCCGCCTGGGCGGTTCCTGGAGATGCAGGACCTGGCGAAGCAGCGATCGAAAAGATGGGGAGAATGCCACGGGGTGCGTTCGTTTCGTTACTGGAAATGTTGATAGCTCGTGACCGGGAGCGGCCTGGCCGTTCCGTCGATCGAGACCGCCTGTATGCCGAATGTACGTGGGCGTATGACGCCCACCTTCGTGATTTGAAATCCTCGCGCGCGCGCCTGGCGTTCGAGGGATCGTTCGTGGCGCGGGGCCACGGTAAAGAGAAGCTCATAGTCTTCTCCGCCGGCCAGCGCGAGCGTGGCCGGGTCGATTCCTTGCGTCTCGGCATAGGCCCGGCAGGCCGGCGAGAGCGGGAGTTGCGCGACATCGACCGTGGCGCCCACACGGCTCTGTTCGCAGATATGGCGAAGGTCGCCGGAGAGCCCGTCGGAGAGGTCGATGGCCGAGGTGGCGAAACGGGCCTGATTGAGCCAGAGCCCTTCCTGCACGCGAGCGGTCGGATGCAGATGCCGGTTGATGAGAAAGCGCCGGTCAGCAGGGCGAAGGCGCGGGCTTCGTACGGTGCGCCGTGCGTTCGTCAACAGCTGCAGGCCGGCCAGTGAATCGCCGATGGTGCCGGTCACGTAGAGACTGTCGCCGATTTTCGCGCCATGGCGGAACAGCGCCCGGCCGTGTTTCGCGGTGCCGAGCAGGGTGATGCTGAGAAAGAGCCCTTGACGGGAGGCGGAGGTGTCTCCGCCGATCAACTGCACATCATATCCGTCACAGGCCTGCATGAGCCCCCGGTAGAGTTGCGTGATGTCGGCGGTTCGCAGAGATGGCGGAATGGCGATGGAGACCAGAAGGAATCGAGGCGTCGCGCCCATGGCGGCCACATCGCTCAAGTTGGCCATGGCGGCCCGGTAACCGACCGATGCCAGCGCGGCGGTGCGCAAGTCGAAATGGACGTCCTCGGCGAGGAGATCGGTGGTGAGGACGGTCCAGTCGCCGGACGGAATCGAAACGACCGCGGCGTCGTCGCCGATGCCTTGGAGAACCGACGGGCTTTTCCGCTCAAACCGGCGCTGCAACTGCCGGATGAGCGGAAATTCCTGGATGGGTGTAGCGGCCTTTCGACGGGCCATAGGTGACACGTTAGGGCAAGGGGTTGGGCGGCGATGTCATGAGCGTCGTTTGGGCCGCGTAGATGGTTTCTTGGCTGCCGGCTTGGCGGCTGGCTTGTGCTGGAGCGCGATTTTCATGACGTCGTCCACGGTATCGGCGAACGCCAATTGAATGCCTTTCAGGAGATGTTTCGGGATTTCCTCCAGGTCTTTCTTATTGCGCTTGGGGAGGAGCACCATGGCCAGTTTGGCCCGCTTGGCCGCCAGAATCTTTTCTTTGAGTCCGCCGATCGGCAGCACCCGGCCGCGCAGGGTGATTTCTCCGGTCATCGCCAGGTCCCGTCGCACGGGAATGCCGGAGAGGGCTGAGGCGATCGCCGTCGCCATGGTAATGCCGGCCGATGGGCCGTCTTTGGGAATGGCGCCGGCGGGAACATGGATATGGAGGTCCTGCTTGCTGAACATGTCGGGATTGATGTTGAGGGTCTTCTCCCGCGACCGCACATAGCTGAGCGCCGCCTGCGCGGACTCTTTCATGACGTCGCCGAGATGGCCGGTGAGGGTGAGGTGGCCCTTGCCTTTCATGACCGTGGCTTCGATGTAGAGGACATCGCCGCCGGATTCGGTCCAGGCAAGCCCCGTGGCGACGCCGATTTCGTCTTTTTCCAGTTCCGCTTCCGGCACGTATTTCGTGACCCCGAGGTACTTGTTGAGATTGGCCGGTGTGACGGGGAAGCCCTGGCCTTTCCCTTCAGCGACTTTCTTGGCCACTTTCCGCATGACGTTGGCGATTTCGCGTTCGAGATTGCGGACGCCGGCCTCGCGCGTGTAGTTGGCGATGATCATGCGCAACGCCTGGTCCGTGATCGTGACGTGCTTGCCGGTGATCCCATGCTCGGTGAGCTGGCGGGGGATCAAATAGGTCTGGGCGATGCCGAGTTTTTCTTCCTCCGTATAGCCCGGGATTTCGATGATTTCCATCCGGTCGCGGAGGGCTGGCAGGATCGGATCGATCAAGTTCGCGGTCGTGATGAACATGACCTCCGTCAAGTCGAAGGGCACCCCGAGGTAATGGTCGGTGAAGGTGCTATTCTGTTCCGGGTCGAGCACTTCGAGCAGTGCCGCGGAGGGATCTCCCCGGAAATCCATGCCCACCTTGTCGATTTCGTCCAGCATGAAGACGGGATTATTGGTCCCGGCTTGCTTCATGCCCTGGATGAGACGGCCCGGCAGGGCGCCGACGTAGGTGCGGCGATGGCCACGGATTTCGGCTTCGTCTCGGACACCGCCGAGGCTGATGCGGACGAACTCGCGTCCCAGCGCCTTGGCAATCGATTTGCCCAGCGATGTTTTTCCCACGCCCGGAGGGCCGACAAAACAGAGAATCGGCCCCTTCATCTTTTCTTTCAGCTTCCGGACAGCCAGATATTCCAGGATCCGCTCTTTCACCTTTTCCAGATCGTAATGATCCTCGTTGAGCACCCGGGCGGCGGCTTTCAGGTCGAGATTGTCTTTCGACTTTTTGGACCAGGGCAGCTCCACCAGCCATTCGAGGTAGGTGCGCACTGTCGCCGACTCCGCCGTGTCGGGATGCATCTTCTCCAGGCGCTTGAGCTGTTTTTCCGCTTCCTTGAGGACTTTCTCCGGCATCTTGGCGTCTTTGATGCGCGTACGGAATTCGGCGACCTCTTCGGTGCGTTCGTCGAGCTCGCCCAGTTCTTTCTGGATGGCTTTGAGCTGCTCGCGCAGGAAATACTCGCGCTGCGTCTTGTCCATCTCGCCCTTGGCTTGGGCCTGGATTTTTTGCTGCATCGAGAGCACTTCGATTTCTTTGCCGAGGATGTCGCTGACTTGCCGGAGGCGCTGGATCGGATCGGCAATTTCCAGCACGCTTTGGGTGACCTCCACCTTGAGCCCGAGATTCGAGGCGACCATGTCGGCCAGCCGGCCCGGCTCTTCCAGATTTTCGATCACCACCATGACGTCGGGAATCAGAATTTTCCCCAGGCTCACGATGCGCTCGATCTGCTCCTTGACGGTGCGCATGACCGCCTCGGATTCCAGCGTCGTGGCGGTGATTTTCGTGTCTGGCAGCTTGGTGATGCGCACGGAGTAATAGGGATCGGTCTGGATGTAGTTGGTGATGTTCGCTTTGGCGATGCCTTGGACGAGGATTTTGATCCGCTCGTCGGGCAGCTTCAGCATGCGCATGATGATGCCGACGGTCCCCACGTTGTGAATGTCCTCGGGTTTCGGGTTTTCCAGGTCGAGCGCTTTTTGCGTGGCGAGGAAGATCATGCGGTTGCCTGCCAGCGCGGCTTCGATTGCGCGGATAGACATCTCGCGGCCGACAAACAGGGGCAGCACCATATAGGGGAAGACTACGATATCGCGGACGGGCAAGAGCGGCAGCTGGTCGGGTACCTCCACGTTTTGCGGCGGTTGGAGGTCTTGTTCGATGGAGTCAGTCATGGGCGATCGATCCTTCTCTATCGTCGTATCTAGCGTGATCGGCGAGTGGTGTGTCTGGCGGCGTTTGCCCGCATTTTCGTTGAGAGGTATTCGTGAAACTCAGGGCCCAGAGACGGATTTTTCAGTGCGAACTCGACGGTGGCAATCAAAAACCCTAATTTGTCTCCGGCATCGTGGCGGAGTCCCACCACTTCGTGGGCGTACATGGGTGATTGCTTCGCCAAAGTTTTCAACGCATCGGTCAATTGGATTTCACCGTTTTTCCCGGGCTTCGTCTTGCGCAGAATCGGGAAGATCTCCGGCGGAAGGATATAGCGCCCGATCACGGCGAGCGTGGACGGCGCTTCAGCCGGTGACGGCTTTTCGACGAGGTCCATGACGCGGTGCAGGCCTTTGCCGAGTCGCTTGGGCGTGACGATGCCGTAGCGGCCGACGTCCTGTTTGGGAACATCTTGTACGCCCAGCACGGCCCCATGGCGCTTGTTATAGACGTGGATGAGTTGCGCGAGCGCGGGAACCGGCGCATCGATGATTTCATCGCCGAGAATGACCGCAAAGGGTTCGTCGCCGATCAGGCGCTGCGCGCAGAGCACGGCATGGCCCAATCCGAGTGCTTCCGGCTGGCGGACATAGCAAAAGTTGGCCAGGGTCGAAATCTGGCGCATCTGGTTGAGCAGTTGGGATTTACCGGTGCCTTTAAGGTTTTCCTCGAGCTCGACTGAGCGGTCGAAGTGGTCTTCGATGGCGCGCTTGCCTCGGCCGGTGATGACGATGATGTCCTCGATGCCCGAGGCGACGGCTTCTTCGACCGTGTATTGAATCAACGGTTTATCGACCAAGGGGAGCATCTCTTTAGGCGATGCTTTGGTGGCGGGAAGGAAGCGCGTCCCGAGGCCTGCCGCGGGGATGACAGCTTTTCGAACAGTATAGGATGGCATCTGTGCGATAGTATGTGATGGGTCAAGTGAAGTCAAGAAATGGGCGCAGTTGAAACGTCGTGGCGCGCGGGCAAATTTCCTCGGCCCCATAATCCTTTACATCAACTCAAGGCATCAATATAATCCGGAAGTTTCGCGCTCGCGTTGTCTGCCGTGGGGCGGTGTCTGGCGATGTCCACACAGCCCGGGGAGGCACACCTATGAGCTGTCTCAGAGAGCGGTTTGGGGGCTGAGGGATTAAGCCTTCGGCTGTGTCTATACAGGTGCTACGGGCGATCACTTCCCGGTATCACGATTATCCCGATTGGGGTGGGGGCATCTTCGTTTGTGGCTGTAATGTGGTGTCGAAAATCCCAATGGGTGGTGTTGGCCTTGGCGCTGTTCTCCGTTCTGATGACCCTCGGGGACGTCTGGGCGCAGGCGGTCACTCCCAAGGTCAAAGCGGTCGATATCCGCGGCAATAAACGGATCGAGGTGCCCGCGATTACCGGGCGGCTGACGCTCAAAGTGGATGATCCCTACACGCCCGAAACGGTGCGCGGCCAGGTCAAGATTCTGTATGACACGGGATATTTTGAGGATGTGCAGGTCGAAACGGAATCGGTCGCGGGCGGGATGGCGGTGGTATTCGTCGTGCGGGAAAAGCCGTTCATTACCGAGATCGTGTATGACGGCAATGTGAATTTGAGCGACGATAAGCTCAAGGAAAAAACCACGATCAAGGGCCAGTCGTTCTTGGACCAGCAGCAGGCCAAGGAAAGCGCGGAGAAAATTCGCGTGGCCTACCAGGAAGAGGGCTATTACAACGCCCAAGTCACCCCGGTTGTGCAAACGCTGGACGAGGAGCAGAAGCGGCTCACGTTCTTCGTCAAGGAAGGTGAGAAGGCGCGGGTGAAGACGGTGGTGTTCGATGGGATGCGGGCTGCGACCAAGGAAGAAATTTTCAAGCTTGTGGCGGTGCGGGAGTGGATTCCTTGGTATGGGCTCATCACGCAATTGAAGTTGCCGTCGTTCGTGTCGGATGCCGGGATCTTGAAGCAGGAAGAACTGCCCAACGATGTTGAGCGGATCAAGGAGGTCCTGCTGAACAAAGGCTATCTCAACGCACAAGTCAGCCTGCCCACGGTGGAATTGAGCGAGGACAAGCAGTGGTTTACGGTGACTTACAATGTTGCCGAGGGAGAGCCGTTCACCGTGTCCGAAGTGGGATTCCGCGGCTACACCGTGTTCGAGGATGCGGAGCTCCGGGAAAAACTGAAGATCAAGGACGGGGAGATCTTTCAGCGGGCCAAGCTCCGCGACGAAGTCACGCGGTTGACCGACTTATACGGCAGCAAGGGCTATGCGTTCGCCGATGTCGTGCCGAACGTCAACCCGAACAATGACGAGCGCACGGCGAGCATCATCCTCAGCATTAAGGAGGGTGAGATGATGCGGATTCGCCAGATCAATATCGTCGGCAACGACAAGACCCGCGACAACGTCATCCGCCGGGAGATCCGTGTCGACGAGCAGGATGTGATCGATACGGCGGCATTGAAACGGAGTTTCCAGCGGCTGAACAATTTGAACTTCTTTGAAACGGTGGAAATTCTTCCCGGGCAGGTGGCTCCGGACAAGGTCGATCTCAATGTGCGCGTGAAAGAGAAGCCGACGGGGCAGTTCAGCATCGGCGGCGGATTCAGCACGCTCGACCAGCTGGTCGCGATGGCGGACATTACGGAAGGCAATCTTTTCGGCGAGGGGTATATGGGACGTATTCGCGGGCAGCTCGGCCAGCGGCGGTCCCTGGGCTTGATCACCTTTCGCAACCCCTATCTCAACGACTCATTGACCTCGCTGCAATTGGATATCTACCGCAGCATGACGAATTACCTGTCGTATTTTGAGGAGAAAACCGGCGCGAGTGTCATGTTTGGACGATGGCTCTCGGAGTATGTCTCGGGGAGCGTCAGTCTTTTTGCCGAACAGCTTCGGTTTAAGGATCCGCAAGCAGGCCTCTGTCCGGATCTCCTGCCGTTGATCTGCCGGCAGCTCGGCAGCCAGACAACCACAGGATTTCGGACCGCGCTGTTCCGGGATACCAGGGATTATTACTTGGATCCCCGGACGGGCTGGCGGATCGGAGGTGGCTTTGACCTTGGCACTCCGATGCTCGGAGGAAGCAATAATTTTTACAAATATAATCTCGACATCATGAAGTATACGCCGTTGCCGTTCGATACCCGGTTCGCGGTGCGCGCCCGCTATGCCGCGGTAGAGGCGTTGGGGGAACGGCAGGTCCCGCTGACCGAGCGGTTCTTTGTCGGCGGCATCAATACGATGCGCGGCTTTGCGTTTGGTAAGGCTGGTCCTGTGGTCCCGAATTTCTACACCATCGTCGGCGCCTCGAAACAATTGATCTTCAACTTCGACTATGTCTTTACGATTTCATCCGAAGCGAAGCTCAATGGCGTGATCTTCTTCGATTATGGAAAGGGCTTCGACGATAATGAGAAGCTCTCGCTGAATTTGCGGAAAGCGGCGGGTATCGAAGGCCGGTGGATTTCTCCCTTCGGTCCTCTGCGGGTGGCCTACGGGCTGAATTTGGATCCGAAGGTTGGCGAGCGGACGGGTGTGTTTGAGTTCACGATCGGGTCTATTTTCTAAGCGGAAAGTGAAGGAGTCTGGTGAGAAGGGACGCTGTGAATAGATTTGCATGGTCAATGGCAGGCTGGACGCAGGTGGCCCTCCTGGTTGTTCTGGTGGCGTCTGCAACCGGCTGCGCCGGAGCCGGCGGCAAGGTGGAGGGAAAGGTCGGGGTGCTGGATCCCGCGCGCATTCTGTCCGATACGGCGGCCGGAAAAAAAACCAAGGACAGCCTCGCGGCGTTTGCGAAAAACCGCCAGATCCTGATCGAGTTGGATGAAAAAGAGCTGCGCCGGATGGAGGAGGACTTTGTGAAGCAGGCCAGCGTCCTCAGCCCTGCGGCGAAACGGGAGCGCGAAGAAGTGTTTCGCCGCCGGATGCAGGAGTATCAGCAGAAGGTGACGGACCTCAATCGGGAAGTGCAGGAAAAGCAGAAGGACGTGATGGATGGTTTCCGTGAGAAGGTCGAGCTGGTCGCCGGCAAGGTGGCCAAGCGGTTGGGGCTTCAGGTGGTCTTCGACAAGGGCAAGGGCGGACCCACGTTCTATCATGACGACACGCTCGATATTTCCGGGCAGGTGATCGAGGAATTCAACCGAGAATATCCCTAACAGGAGGGAAGGCGCGCGATGAAACGACATCAGGGAATCGCATGGGGGCTTGGATTGGTGCTGGGGTGTGTGGGGCTGGTGCAATCCGCGCTGGCGGCGGAACCGGCCAAAGTCGGTGTGATGGACCAGCAGGCGGTGATGGAGCGATCGGCGGCGGGGAAGCGGGCCTTGGAGGAGATGAAGAGCTACTCGCTGACGCGCCAGAAAATCATCAGCGCGGACGACCAGGAATTGAAAGACTTCGAGCAGTCCATTCAGGACCCCAATAGCAAGCTGAGCGAGCAGGCCAAGCAGGAGAAACAAGAGCAGTTCCGGGCGAAGCTCGAAGCCTATCAGCGGCGCCTGGCGGACTTTAACCGCGAGGTGCAGCAGAAGCAGCGGGAGATGGTGATGGAGTATTCGAAGAAAATTGCCGAGGCGGCTCAGGCGGTGGCGCAAAAAGAGGGGTACCTGGCCATTCTCGACAAGGGGAGCATTACCTCGGTCCGGATCGTGCTCTATCATCAGCCGGCGCTGGATGTGACCGATCAGGTGGTGAAAGAGTTCGACCGCCAGAACAAATAATCGCAGGCAGGCGCAACGGGGAGAGGAGGCAGCGGCAATGGCAGGTATGGAACAAGCAGAGATTCAGGCATTACTCCCGCACCGGTATCCGTTTTTACTGGTCGATCGGATCAAGGAACTGGAGCCCGATCGCCGCATTGTCGGGATCAAGAATGTCACGGTCAATGAACCGTTTTTTCAAGGCCATTTCCCGGGCCGGCCGGTCATGCCGGGTGTGTTGATCATCGAAGCGATGGCGCAGGTCGGCGGGGTGCTGGCGTTCAAGTCGGTCATCACGACCGGGCAGCCGGTGGTCTATCTTACCGGGATCGATCATGCGAAGTTCCGGAAGCCTGTGGTGCCCGGAGACCAACTGCGGTTCGAGATCGAGGTGGTGAAAAAACGGGCTCCGTTCTGGAAGATGCAAGCGAAAGCGTTTGTGGACGACGAGTTGGTGTGTGAAGCCGAAGTGACGGCGATGGTGACGGAAGAAAAAGCTGTGAAGGGTGATGCGTGATCTGCCGCACGGCGGGCGAGCCATGCGGGATGCGAGGCATGACCGAGTCGCGCGTTTCTCGCGCGTCCCGCCGTTCCGTCTTATCACCCATCACCGATCACGGATCACTGGAGGTTTAGCGTGCAGATTCATGCGACAGCGATAGTGCATCCCAAGGCAAAGCTGGCCGATGACGTGGCGGTGGGGCCGTTTTGCCTGGTCGGCGAGCATGTGACGATCGGCAAAGGCACCCGCCTCCTCTCCCATGTCACGGTGGAGGGATGGACCGACATCGGCGAGCGCAACGAATTCCATCCCTTTTCATCGATCGGCGGCCCTCCGCAGCATTTGGGGTATAAGGGGGAGCCGACCAAAGTCGTCATTGGCGATGATAATATTTTCCGCGAATATGTCACGGTTAACCGCGCGACGGTGCAGGGCGGCGGGATCACCTCCGTCGGCAATAAGAACTTTCTCATGGCCTATGTGCATGTGGCGCACGATTGCCGCTTGGGGAGCCATCTGATCATGGCGAACGCCGCCAGCCTAGCCGGGCACATTACCGTCGGCGACCATGCGATCATCGGCGGCTTGACCGGCATCCATCAATTCGTCCGTGTGGGCGCCTATGCCATGGTGGGCGGGTGCTGCGCGATCGGGCAGGATGTGCCGCCGTTTACGCGCGCGGCCGGCGGGTATCGTGCCCATCTCTATGGCTTGAATTCCGTCGGGCTCCGCCGGCACGGGTTTTCCTCGGACCGGATTGCGGCGATCAAGAAGGCCTACGATCTGTTGTTCCGTTCGGGCCATAAGATTGCCGAAGCGGTCAAGCTGGCCAAGGCCGAGTTCAAGGACCAGGCCGATGTGGCACAGATGCTGGCGTTTATCGAGGGGACCAAGCGCGGTGTGTCCCGTTCGGTGGTGAAAGACCAGGAGGGTGAGGACTAACCGGGGTGGTCACGTCATCTCCTACCACTGGCGGCCGAATCGGGTTGATTGCCGGGAACGGTCGTTTCCCCATCATCTTTGCGGACAATGCCCGCAAGCTGGGCTATCACGTCTCGGCGGTTGCTCACGAGGGGGAGACGGATCCCGAATTGGCGCGCCACGTCGATCGTATTCAGTGGATCAAGATCGGCCAGCTCAATAAGCTGATTCAGGCGTTCAAAGAGGATGAAATCCGGCAGGCCGTGATGCTGGGGGGCATCAAGAAAACGCACGTCTTCACCACCGTCCGTCCGGATTTTCGCACGCTGGCCCTGGCCGCGCGGGTGGCTCTGTGGAAGGATGACGATATCCTGCGGGAATTTGCGGCTGAGTTGGAGCGGGAAGGGATCGTCATTTGCGAATCGACCTTCGGGCTTGAGGGGATTCTGGTTGAAGAAGGCCCGCTGACGTCCCGTACGCCGACCAAGAAAGAGTGGGACGATATTCGATATGGATGGCAGGTGGCTGAAGCCATCGGCCGTCTCGATATCGGCCAATGTGTGGTGATCAAGGACAAGGTCGTCGTCGCAGTCGAAGCGGTGGAAGGGACTGACGGCGCCATCAAGCGGGGCGGTGAATTGGCCAAAGACGGCGCGGTGGTCGTGAAACGGTGCAAGCCGCAGCAAGACTTGCGGTTCGATCTGCCGGCCATCGGGCCGCGCACGATCGACGTGATGGCCTCGGTGAAGGCCAGCGTCTTGGCGGTCGAAGCCGGCCGGACGGTGATCCTCGATCGCGAGGCGGTGCTGGAAAAGGCCCAAGGGTTTGGAATTGCCATTGTCGGGCTCAAGCAGGTCGAGCCGATGGAGAGGTGATGGGGGATCGGTGAGCCGTGAGGCGTGAATGACCAGACAGACCAGACAGACCAGACAGACGAGGAAGGCATGACGGCTTTGCGCGCGGGAGTCATTGGGGTCGGGCATCTGGGACAGCACCATGCGAGGCTTTATGCGTCGATTCCCGGTGTCACGCTCGCCGGAGTGACGGATCAAAGTCTCGAGCGGGCACAGGAGATTGCCGGCCGCCATGGCGCGCAGGTGTACGGCAGCCCGGCCGAGCTGTTGCCGCATGTCGATCTGGTGAGCGTGGCCGTTCCGACCTCGTCGCATTATGCCGTCGCCAAGGTGTGTCTCGAAGCGGGCAAGCATGTGCTGGTCGAAAAGCCGATCGCCGTGCAGCCGGCCGAGGCGCATGAGCTGGTGGCGTTGGCGAAGGCCAAGGGGCGCCGTCTGCAAGTCGGGCATAGCGAGCGATTCAATCCGATCATGCGGGTCATGCGGCCCCACATTCAGCGGCCGGTCTTCATCGAAGCCCATCGGTTGGCGTCGTATAACGAACGGGGTACGGATGTCGATGTGGTACTCGATCTAATGATTCACGATCTGGATCTGGTCCTTTCGTTCAACCCCGGTTCAGTCGAAGAGGTGCGGGCCTCCGGTGTGGCCGTGCTCTCCCCGACCATCGATATCGCGAACGCGCGCATCCAATTCAGCAGCGGGTGTGTGGCCAATCTGACCGCCAGCCGTATTTCGACCAATAAGATGCGCCGCCTGCGTCTGTTTCAGCGCGATGGCTATGTGTCCATCGATTTCCAGACCCGGCAGGGCATCATCTCCCGTCGCGTGTCGCCACCCGGTGAACGGCCGACGCTCGATACCGAGCAGTTCCAGGGAAATGCCGACGAGCCGCTGAAGCTGCAGCTCGAATCGTTCGTGCAGGCCATTCGGACTGAGTCCCGTCCCGAGGTGTCCGGCGATGACGGCGCGGCAGCGCTGGATGCCGCCCATCTTGTGCTCAAAGCGATTCAGGAGTTCGCCGCGCGCCAGTCGTAGCAGGCTGCTGAAAAAGTCCGCCAGCGGCGTTCTCGCATCGCTCAGAGGCTCAACGTACTGAAGCTGTACGCCTCGCCTCTTCTCTCGCTGCGGCCTTGCTGGACGGCCTTTTTGAGCAGCCTGCGGTTTTACAAATCTTTGGTGTGTTGAACAAATGTCTGGAGTGGAGTCCCCTCAGTATGCCCAAGGTTCTGATCATCAGCGGTGAGGCCTCAGGCGATCTGCACGGAGCGAATCTGGCGCGGGCGCTGAAGGCGCTCGATCCGGACGTGACGCTGGTGGGCGTCGGAGGGGCGGCGATGAAGGCGGCGGGCGTACGGCTCGTGGAGGGCTTCGGCCATCTCGATATCATGGGGCTGATCGGCCTGTCGGCCATCCGCGCGGTCATCAAGCGGTTTGTGGCCATGCGCCGGCTGCTCAGATCGGAACCGTGGGATGCCGTGGTGTTTATCGACAACCCGGGATTGAACCTCCGCTATGCCTGGTTTGCCAAGGCGGCGGGCCTGCGGGTGATCTACTATATTGCACCGCAGATCTGGGCGTGGAATCCGGGCCGGATGAAATATATCCAGCAGCGGGTGGATCGGGTGATCGTCATTCTTCCATTCGAGGCCGAGCTGTATCAGAAAGTTGGGCTGCCGTGCACGTTTGTCGGCCATCCCTTGCTCGATGCGGTGGCCCCGCACTACGACCGGACGAGTTTGCGGGAGCGATTTCAAGTCAAGACGGGCGGGCCTGTGGTGGCCTTGTTGCCGGGAAGCCGGTCCCGCGAAGTCCAGTCCCTGCTTCCGACCTTGCTGGAGGCTGCGGAACGGCTGGCGCGCGCCCGCCCTGACATGCAATTTATTTTGGCGCAGGCTTCCACAATCTCCGATCATCTCATTCAGCCGATTCTGCGGCAGAGCGCCGTGCCGGTCACGGTGGTGAAGGAGCAGGCCAGCGAAGTGATGGCTGTGTCGGATCTCGTCTTGGTGGCGTCGGGGACCGCCACGCTGCAGGCCGCCGTCGTGGGTACTCCGATGGTGCTGCTCTATCGAACCGATCGGGTGACCTATCGGCTGGCGCGCTGGTTGATTCGCGTACCATGGATCGGGCTGGTCAATCTGGTCGCCGGCCGGTCGGTTGTGCCCGAACTGATTCAGGATGAGGCGACGGGTGAGCGATTGTATGAAGAGGCTCGCCGGCTCTTGGAAGATGCGGCGGCGTATGATGAAATGAAACGGGCGTTGGCGGCGGTGAAGGCCAGCCTCGGAGAGCCGGGCGCGTCGTATCGGGCGGCCCAGGTGGTGTTGGACACATGTCGAGCCTAGAGCGATTTCGACGTCTCGTTCGGTATGTCCGCCCGTATCGGGCGCGGTTCATCGTGGCCATCGCCTGTTCAGGGGCGGTGGCCGCCTTGTCCGGCCTCTATGCCTGGTTGGTCAAACCGGTGCTTGACGGCATCTTCATCGAAAAAAACGAGAGCCTGTTGCTGGCCTTGCCGCTGGCCCTGTTAGGCGTATCGATTGTGAAGGCTTTTTTTAGCTATGGGCAGACCTATTTGACGAGTTATGTCGGCAACCGGGTGATTGCGGATATCCGTCAGGCGCTGTTCCAGCATCTCATGCGCTTGCCGGTGGGGTATCACGACGAGAATACCTCAGGTCGGCTGGTCTCGCGCGTCGTCAACGATGTCAGCTTGATGGCCAACGCGGTGTCCAACGTCTTGAAAGATATTTTCCAGCACAGCCTCACGTTTCTCGTGATGCTGGGGGTGATTTTCTATCAAAATTGGAAATTGGCCGGCCTGTCGATCGTGGTCATTCCGCTGTCGGTCGTCACGATGTCGCGGATGGGCCGGCGCCTGCGGACGCTGGCCACCAAGGGGCAGGAGCGGATGGGCGACATGTCGAACACCATTCAGGAGACCTTGAGCGGCATCCGGATGGTGAAGGCGTTCAAACGGGAAGAGGCGGAAGCTCAGCGCTTTGCCGTCAGCAACCAGGCGTTTCTCGCGACGACGCTCAAGGCGAATCAAGTGTGGTCGATCGGGTCGTCCCACATGGAAGTGATCGGCGTCATCGGCGTGGCGGTGATTATCTGGTATGGCGGCTACCTCGTCATTCACGATGAGATGACGCCGGGGGCGTTCTTCTCCTTTCTCACGGCCATGTTTATGGCGTTTACGCCGATCAGAAAACTGGCGGGCTCGAATAATTTGATTCAGCAGGCCTTGGCGGCGGCTGAACGGGTGTATGAAGTGCTCGATCTGAGAACGGAGCAGGACCAGGATCGAGGGACGGTGGAGTGTCAGGGCATCCGCCAGGGCATCGAGTTCCAAGGCGTGGCGCTCAGCTATAACGGGCAGACGGCGGCGGCGCTGTCGGGGATCGACCTGGCGATTCGTACCGGCGAGGTCGTGGCGCTCGTGGGCAGCAGCGGGAGTGGAAAGAGCACGCTGGTGAGCCTCTTGCCCAGATTTTATCAGCCGACGAGCGGACGGATTCTGCTCGATGGCACGCCGCTGGAATCCTATTCCTTGCCGTCGTTGCGCGCCCAGATCGGAATTGTCTCGCAAGACATTGTGTTGTTCGACGATACGGTGGCGAATAACATTGCCTTTGGCCGTCCCGGTGCGAGCCCGCAAGATGTGGAACGAGCGGCCGTGCAGGCCTATGCCCATGACTTTATCATGCAATTGCCGGACGGGTATGCCACGGTGATCGGTGAGCGGGGTGTGAAACTGTCTGGCGGCCAGCGCCAGCGGCTGGCGATTGCGCGGGCGATTTTGCGGGACCCGCCGTTGCTGATTCTCGACGAAGCGACCTCCGCGCTCGACACGGAATCCGAGCGCATTGTGCAGTTGGCGTTAAGCAATTTAATGCGGAACCGGACGACGGTGGTGATTGCTCATCGTCTCTCGACAGTGCAGAATGCGGATCGGATTGTGGTCTTGGACCGGGGCAGGATTGCCGAGATCGGGTCGCACGAGGAGTTGCTGCGGAAGAACGGATTGTATCGGCGCTTGCATGCGATGCAGTTTCAGGATGTCGCGAATGGATGAAGCCAAGTGACAGGTGACAAGTACCAAGTGGCCAGATAGACCGAATAGACCAAACAGACTAGATAGACCAGACAGACGAGATGAACCACATGAGCATAAAGAAGCGCATCGAGAATTGGCTCAAGTTTACGGTGCTGCCGCCGCTCGGGGCGCTGGTGATCCGCGGAATTAAGGGGACGATGCGGCTGGAGCAGCGGGGCCATGAACCGGTGGATGCGTTGTATCGCGAGGGGCGGTCGATCATTCTCGCGTTCTGGCATGCGCAGCAGTTGATGATCCCCTTTGGCTATCGCGGCGCCGGCTCGCATGTCTTGATCAGCCAGCACGGAGACGGAGAGATCATTGCCAGAATTATTGCCCGATTCGGCCACGAGGCGGTGCGCGGGTCGAGTACGAGAGGCGGAGCCGGAGCGTTGCGTGCGTTGATCAAGCTTGGACGGTCGGGGAAAGATGTGGTGGTGACGCCGGACGGCCCCAAAGGGCCTCGGCAGGTGGCCAAGCTGGGCGTGATTCAGCTGGCGAAGGCCACCGGGTTGCCGATTGTTCCCTTGGGGTTTGGCTGCTCAAAAAAAAACTCTTCTCGAGCTGGGATCGCTTCATGGTGCCGTATCCCTTCTCGCGGGGACTGTTCCTCTGGGGCGCACCGATCTGGGTCTCGCGCGAGGCGGATGAGGCTGCCCTTGAAGCCGCTCGCGTCGAACTGGAATCAGCGCTGAATCGGCTGACAGCTGAGGCGGAAGCGGACGTTGTCGCGATGAGCGGGAAAAGCAAGACTGGCGTGAAAGGTGGGGCGTGCTAGTCTCGCCTGTCGCGCCTCTCTCGCGCTGTAGCAATCTCATGTGGCGACTGCTCTACAATACGCTGCTCATTCTGGCTACTCCGATCATTCTCTGCATTCTGCTCGCCAAGAAACGATGCCGTCGGGGACTGCGCCAACGGTTGTTCGGCGGGGATCGCCTGTTTGGTCTATTTAGTCTGTCTCGTCCATCGGGTCGACCAGACAGACCAAACGAACCAGACAGACCGAATAGACCGACTATCTGGATTCATGCCGTGTCTCTCGGCGAAGTGGTGGCGGTGACGCCGCTGGTGAAAGATCTGCACCGCAGCCATCCCGATCACCGGTTCATCGTGTCGACGGTCACGGAAACAGGCCGGGAGGCGGTCGAGCAGCGATTGGCTGGGGTGGCGGAACACCGGTATGCTCCGCTCGACGTTCCCTGGGCCGTGTCACACGCGATCGCGCAGTGGCAGCCTGTGCTTTATGTGTTCGTCGAGACCGAACTCTGGCCGAATCTCTTGTGGGCTCTGCGGGACCGGCAGGTGCCGGCCGTTTTGGTCAATGGCCGGTTGTCGTCACGATCATTTTCACGGCAGCATGTCGCCGGTCTCACGTCGTTCTATCGTTCCGTGCTGCGGTCGCTCACGCTCTGTCTTATGCAATCGGAGCGCGATGTGCAGCGCATCGTGGCCTTGGGGGCCGATGCCGATCGGGTGCATAGGACCGGCAACATCAAGTTCGATCAGCCCATGCCGGCGACGGTGGCCGAGCCCTCGTTTCGCTCCAGGTTGGGGGTGCATGAGGGCGAGTCGCTTCTGCTCGCCGGCAGTACGCATGCGGGTGAGGAAGAGGCGCTGGTCGCGGCCTATCAACAAGTTATCGGCAGGCATCCTCATGCCGCTCTTATGCTGGCTCCGCGTCATATCGAACGCGTGCCGGCGGTGATCGCGATGGTCGCGTCAACCGGATTGGCGGTGCAACGCAAGAGCCAGCTCGATCGGAGAGTCACCGGGCCGCGGGTGATCATTCTCGATACGCGGGGGGAATTGGCTCAGGCCTATGGCGAAGCGGCGGTCGCCTTTGTCGGCGGGACGCTGGTGCCTGTGGGGGGGCATAATTTATTGGAGCCGGCCGTGTGGGGCAAGCCGGTGCTGTTCGGCCCCTATACGGATCATTGCGCGGAGATTGCCGCGATGTTGCTGGAGGCAGGCGGAGGCGTGCGGGTTGCGAATGCCGATGAGCTTGCACGCCAGATGAGCCAGTGGCTCACGGATGAGGAGGCGTGCCGTCGCACGGGTGAGGCGGCGCGCCAGATGGTGCGTGATAATCAAGGCGCATTGAAGCGGAGCCTCGATCTCATTGAAGCGTGCTTCCGAACCGCTCGTCATTCTGCGTCCCGGTCTGCTGATCGTGCCTCGCAGGCTGCGATGGTGGGGTCGTAAGCGTGGCGTGGTTGCGACCGGGGGATCCGGTTCGATCCTGGTTGGGATGGGCGGCCGTTCTATATGGCCTCGTGGTCCGGCTCCGGATGCGGGCGTATGATCGCGGGTGGTGTGCGCAGGCACGGCTGCCTTGCCGCGTGATCAGTGTGGGGAACCTGACCGTCGGAGGCACCGGCAAGACCCCGCTGGTGATTCTCTTGACGGAATGGCTGCTGGCGCAGGGCCAGCGGGTGGCGATCCTCAGCCGGGGATACAAACGTGCATCGACGGCGTCTCGCCTGTTGGTGTCGGATGGCCGGAGTCTGCTGGCCGGACCAGGCGAAGCGGGAGACGAACCCTATCTGATCGCGCGCCGTTGTCCGAAGGCCATCGTGGCGGTCGGGGCGGATCGTGCCTCCTTGGGCCGTTGGGTATTGGCGCAAGAACCGGTGGATTGCATCATCCTGGATGACGGGTTTCAGCATCGGGCGCTCTCGCGAGATTGCGATGTGGTGCTCGTGGATGCGATGGATGCCACAGGATTGGATGCGCTCCTGCCGGCCGGGCGGCTCCGCGAGCCGTTGGACGGCGTGCGGCGCGCGACGGCCGTGGTGATCACGCGCGCTGACTCGGAGCGGGACGTGTCGGCGGTTCGCAGCCGCTTGCAGAGGATGCTGCCTTCTGAGTCGCTCGCCGTGGAAGTGCGGTTCAAGTCAGATGAGCTCGTATCCGTGATGACCGGCGACCGTCACCCTGTCGATTGGGTTGTCGGGAAGAAGGCCTGGCTGGTGAGCGGGATCGGTAACAGCGAGGCGTTCCGGCGATTGGCCATGGATCTTGGAATACAGGTGTTGGGCGAAACGGCGTATATCGATCATCATGGCTATGGGTTGGAGGATGTAGTTCGCATTCGCGGACAGGCTGCTCGCGTGGGGGCGGAGATCGTATTGACGACGGAAAAAGATGCCGGGAAGCTCGCGCCGCTGCTGGCGGCTGATGACCAGTGGTGGGCCTTGCGGCTGCGCGCGGATGTGGTGCGCGGGGAAGCGCGGTTGCGCGGGCTTATAGTGGGCACGGGGCACGAGGCAAGGGGCGAGGGGGAGGAGGCGGAAGGGACAGCGCGATGAGCAGGATGAGCGGGAAAAGCGCGGCGTTTCGTCGCATCGTGGTACGGGCGCCGAATTGGATCGGCGATGCTGTGATGTGCGAACCGGCGCTTCGAGGTCTTCGGTCGCTCTTTCCGCAGGCGGAGCTCACCTTGCTGGCGAAACCGGCGATCGCGGAGCTCTTCGTTGCCTATCCTGGCCTGAATCATGTCGTGCGGTATGAGGACAAGGGGATCCACGCGGGGCTTTCGGGAAAGTGGACGCTGGCTGGGACGTTGCGGCGGCAGCGGTTCGATCTCGCGGTGCTGTTTCAAAATGCGTTTGAGGCGGCGCTGCTCACGTGGCTGGCCGGTATGCCCCGCCGCTACGGGTATGCCACCGATGGGCGGGTCTTTTTTCTGACCGATCCTGTGGCGGTTCCCGACCGGCAGGCCTTACGACATCAAGTGCACTACTATTGGGATATGCTCAGACCGTTGGGGCTCGCCGGCACGCCGGCCTCTCCGATGTTGACGCTGCATCAAGACGAAGAACGGGCGATGGATCGCCGTTTGGTGGAAGCCGGCATTGCCGAGACGGATCTCGTTTTGGGGATCAACCCCGGATCGACCTATGGCGGGGCCAAGCGCTGGTTGCCTGAGCGGTTTGCTGAGACCGTAGCACGACTGAGTCTGGAGATCGGCCGGCAGCAGGGGCGGACCCTGTCGGTGATCATCCTGGGAGCGAAGGGTGAAGAGGAGCTGGGGCAGGCCATCGCGGCGCGGCTTGGAATTCGTTCGGTGGTGTTGTCCGGCAAGACGACGATTCGTGAATTGATGGCGGCGACCAAGCGTTGCGCCCTGTTGGTGACGAATGATACGGGGCCGATGCACATTGCGGCGGCGTTCGGTGTGCCAGTGGTGGCCGTGTTCGGCCCGACCGATTGGCGCACGACGGCGCCCTACGGCCAGGAGCAGGGCATGGTTCGGCACCCGGTCGAGTGCGCGCCCTGTCTGTTGCGGGAGTGTCCCATCGATCATCGCTGCATGACGGGAGTCACGGTCGATCAGGTGTATGAGGCCGGTCTCTCTTGTCTATCTGGTCAAAGAAGTCTGTCTAGTCTATCTGGTCGAGGAGGAAGTTCTTCGACGGACCAGACTGACCAGATAGACCGAACAGACCAGACAGACCGAACAGACCTTCTTCACGGAGTCACCGTCTTTTTAGATCGTGATGGGACCTTGAATCCCGATCCCGGCTATATTCGTTCCCCGGAGCAGTTCGAACTGTTTCCCGGTGTGCCGGAGGCGCTGGCCAGACTGACAGGGGCCGGGGCGCGGCTGGTGCTGGTGACGAATCAGTCGGGGATCGGGAGAGGCTTCTTTTCAACGGCCGATCTGGAGCAGATCCACGCCAAGCTGCGGCGGCTGGCCGGTGAGGCTGGTGCTTCGTTCGCGGGGATGTATTTCTGTCCCCATCATCCGGACGAGACCTGTCATTGCCGAAAACCGGAGACCGGGATGGTCGAACAGGCGGTGAACGAGTTAGCCATCGATCTCTCGCGATCCTATCTTGTTGGCGATCATGCCAAGGATATGGAGCTGGCGAGACGGATTGGGGCCAAGCGGGTGCTGGTCAAGACGAAAGTCCATGGATCTCCTGAAGAGGACGGGGAGTGCAGGGAGGCCGATGCCGTCGTTTCCTCGCTCTCCGATGCGGCCGAGTGGATTCTGGCGGATGCGAATCAGCGGTAAAAGTGATCTGTCTTGTCTATCTGGTCTATCTCGTTTGTCGAGTCGATGGCGCGAGTAGGACCAAATAGGCCAGACGACCAAATAGACTGAACAGACCAGATAGACCTATGGAGCCAATGTCTGATTTCCAACGCATCCTGCTCATCAAACCCAGCTCGCTCGGAGATATTGTTCACACGCTTCCTGTCGTGGCGGCGCTCAAACAGCACTGGCCGGAGGCCCATCTGACCTGGTGTGTCAAACGGCAATGGGCTGAGGTGGTCGAGCGTGTTGAGGGCGTCGATCGTGTGTGGCCGATCGATTTCACGGTACGCGGGTGGACCGGTTCTGTCCCGGCGCTGCGGCGTCAGCGGTTCGATCTGGTGCTCGATCTTCAGGGCCTTTTGCGGAGCGCGGCGCTGGCGTGGCTGACCGGGTGCCCAACGCGGGTGGGATTTGCCAATGGGCGCGAGGGCAGTCCGTGGTTCTATTCCCGCCGCGTTGCCGTGCCCATGCCCGAGATGCATGCGGTGGACCGGTATCTGCTTATGGTTGCCGCCCTTGGCGCAGCGGTGCAGGGCCGGCCGCAGTTTCGATTCCGATTGCCGAGTCAGGATTATTCGGCTGTCGGGGAGGTGTTGCGAAGAAAGGGCGTGAATGTCGATGCGCCGTGGGTAGCGATGAATATCTCCGCCCGCTGGCCGACGAAGCGCTGGCCGGTCGAATCGTTTGCCGCAGTGGCGGCACAATTGTCGCGCGAAGGGGTGGGGCCGATTGTCGTAATCGGGGGGCCGGATGAGCGCCGGGAAGGCGAGCAAATGAAGCGGCTGGCGGATTGTCCCGTGATCGACCTCATCGGTGAGACGACGCTCGGAATTTTGCCGGCCTTGTTGTCCAAGGCTTCGTTGTTGATCACGAACGATTCCGGTCCCATGCATGTGGCGGCCGCGGTAGGGACTCCCGTTGTCTCGGTGTTTGGTCCGACCAGCGCTGTGCGCACCGGCCCTTATGGAGAAGGACATGCCGTCTTGACCCACGAGATCCCTTGCCGCCCTTGCTTCAGCCGGGTGTGCCGGAATGCGGTCCAGATGGAATGTCTTCAGCGCATTATTCCTGCTCAAGTGGTTGCGGCGGTGCGGGATCGCTGGGCCCTTCGCATGGTGCCGCGATGAATGTGCTGATTGTGCGGCCGGATGGGATGGGCGATCTGGTGCTGGCGCTTCCTGTCGCCACGCAGCTGCGCCAACTGATTCCCGGCGTCCGTATCGGGATGCTCGCGAATCCGGTTGCCGCCCCCATCTTGGAGCATCATCCCGACATCGACTATGTGCGGACCTGTACGGTGCATGCGCCGACGCAGACGATGCGAGAAGCGTTTGCGGGAGGGATCGATGCGGCCATTTTCCTTAAACCATTTCGCCGGCTGATGTGGGCGGCGTGGCTGGCTCGGGTTCCCATTCGAGTCGCCATCGGCTTTCGCTGGCAGAGTGTGCTGGCGAATCGTTGGACCCATGAACACCGGAGTACATTTGCCAAACACGAGTCCGAATACAATGTCGGGATGTTGAAGGGGCTGGGACTCACTCCGGGAGAGGTTCGCCGTCCTCAGCTGGTTGTGACCGAGCGCGAGCGCGCAGCGGGGGAGCAGCGATGGGGTGGTGACGCAAGAAGGCGGGTGATCATTCATCCCGGCGGGGTGTCGGCTCGCCGCTGGCGGCCGCAGCACTATCGCGACCTGGCCAATCTGCTTGTGGAGCAAGGGTGTTCGGTGATTCTGACCGGCAGCGAGACGGAACGAGCGCAATTTCAGGAAGAAGCCTTACAAGCGGTGCCGCTCGATGGGAGAATCAGAAATCTTATGGGGCAGTTGTCGGTGCGCGACCTCATGGGATTGATTGCGGTCTCGCAAGCAGTGGTGTCAGGCGCAACCGGGCCGGCGCATCTGGCGGCGGCTCTCAATGTGCCGAATGTGAGCTTATTCGACCCGCGACGGAACAATTTGCCGACCAGGTGGAAGCCCTTGGGTCTTGGCGTGCTGCTTCGTCCGGATGTGCCGACCTGTGAAAAATGCATCGGTGAAGCCTGTTCCTATTGGGATTGCATGGATCGTCTAACTGTCTCTGGCTTGTCGACGCATGTGGAGCAGGTGATCCAATCCAGGACCCCTCTTGCCATTCACCATATATAGGGTGCGAGGCAGGCGCGATGAGCGAGACGTGCATTGCTCGCCAGTTCAGCCAGTCCCGCATTTCTCGCCAGTCACGCCCGCCTCGCCGCGTACCACCCCTTGTAGATTTGCGCCTTGACTCATTCTGCTAATTGTGTTCATATGCTGAACATTGTCCATTAGTGTTCATTTCTAACGAATGAATGTTCAAGGGCAGCGGGATCTGATCCTTCTGACGGAGTTAGAACGGGACGGCGCGGTCACGCAGCGTACCCTTGCGAATAAATTGGGCGTCGCGCTTGGCCTGACCAATTTGTATCTGAAACGGCTGGCGCGAAAAGGGTACGTCAAGGCCACGACCATTCCTTCTCACCGTATTCGCTACTTGCTCACGCCCCAGGGATTTGCCGAGAAATCCCGTCTTACGTATCTCTACATGCAATATTCGTTGGCCCATTACCGGGAGATGCGTGCCCGGTTACGCGAGGTCTTGTCGCGAATGATGGCGGATGGTGGCACGCGGGTCGTGATTTTCGGGACGAACGAATTGGCGGAATTGGCCTATCTCTCATTGCGGGAAATGGATTTGGTGCTTGTGGGGTTTATTGACGACGGCGAGGCGGAGACCTTTTTGTCCTACCCGGTTTCGAAGCCCGATAGGGTGGCGTGGTGGGAGTTTGACGCGGTGTTGCTGGCGGATCTTGATCGGTCGCGAGAGCATCGCGAGCTGTTGCTGCAACAGCTCGTGCCGAATGGAAAAGTCTTAGCCTTGGGACCGTCGGTCTAAGACGCGCGATTGTAGGAGCGTTTTTCTGTTCACTGTAAGTGAGAGGGCGAAGCTGTATCCGAAGACGGTCTGTCTGGTCAAAGATGTCTATTCGGTCTATCTGGTCTGTTCGGTCAGTTGACCAGATAGACGAGAAAGACCAAACAGACCAAATGGTCTAGCGCAATGAAGATCACGCGTTTTGAAGATCTTGATTGTTGGCAGGAGGCTCGAAAGCTCGTGAGGCACGTGTATGAAGCGATTGACCGCAATTCCTCCTGGAAGAGAGATATTCGTTTGTGCGGACAAATCCAAGCGGCGTCTGTGTCAGTAATGTCTAACATCGCTGAGGGATTTGTCCGGCATTCGGACAAAGAATTTGGACAGTTCTTATTCATAGCGATGTCTTCAGCGGCAGAAACTCAAAGCCACCTCTATGTGGCCGTCGACCAAAAATATCTTTCCCAAGAGAGCTTTGACGAGATTTACGCGCAAGCGGAGAAGACAGGCAAGATGATCTCTGGCCTGATTAAATACCTCCGGACTGCAACCAGACAGACGAGACCGACCAGATAGACCAGACAGACTAAATGAACCAGACAGACCAATCTCCCCACTGGTACGCTGTACGGACTCGATCTCGCCATGAAAAGTTGGTGCGCGATCAATTGGAGAAACAGGGGATCGAGCCCTTGCTGCCGACGGTGAAGCGGCTTAGTCAGTGGAAAGATCGGCGGAAAGAGGTCGAAGTCCCGCTCTTCTCCGGCTATTGCTTCGTTCGGTTCTTGCAGCAAGACAAGCTTGCAGTGCAGAAGGTTTCGGGCGTGGTGGAAGTGGTGGGGAGCGGGAGCCGTCCTGAACCGATCCCGGATGAAGAGATTGACGCCATCAAGACCCTCATGGCGAGCGTGCTGCCCTATGATCCGCACCCCTACCTCCATGAAGGGATGACGGTGGAAGTTGTGCGGGGGCCGCTTCAGGGCCTGCAGGGGATCCTTCTCCGTAAAGAAAAACGCCACCGGCTGGTCATCGGTGTTCGGCTGATTCAGCAAGCGGCCGCGGTGGAAATCGATGTGCGGGATGTGGTGCAGGCATAGTATTGCAGTTAAATCACAGGATTTGTCATGGCTAAGAAAGCGTTGATCACAGGTATTACCGGTCAGGATGGATCGTATCTTGCCGAATTGCTTTTGAGTAAAGGGTACGAGGTCTACGGCATTATTCGACGATCCAGTTCGTTCAATACCGGACGGATCGATCCGATCTATCAGGATCCCCACATTCCCGATGTACGGTTGCGCCTTGTCTATGGAGATCTCAACGATGCCAGTTCCCTCAATAAGATTCTCCGAACCACACAGCCCGATGAAATTTACAATTTAGGCGCGCAGAGCCACGTGCGAGTGAGCTTCGATGTGCCTGAGTACACAGCGGAGGTGACCGGCGTGGGCACCGTTCGCCTCTTGGAAGCCATTCGTGAGTCCGGGCTCAGGCCAAAGTTCTATCAGGCCTCCTCAAGTGAAATGTTCGGCAAGGTTCAGGAGATTCCACAACGGGAGACCACTCCGTTCTATCCGAGAAGCCCCTATGGGGCGGCCAAGCTGTATGCGCACTGGATTACCGTCAATTATCGTGAGGCATACAGCCTCTTTGCCTGCAGCGGCATTTTGTTTAATCACGAATCTCCGCGACGTGGAGAGACGTTTGTTACGAGAAAGATTACGAAAGCAGCTGCTCGGATCAAGCTCGGACTGCAACAGGATCTGTACCTCGGGAATCTGGATGCAAAGCGAGACTGGGGGTATGCGGGAGATTATGTCGAAGCGATGTGGTTGATGCTGCAGCAAGAAGAGCCGGATGATTACGTTATCGCGACCGGAGAAACCCATACGGTCAGAGAGTTTCTGGATGTGGCTTTTGGCCATCTTAGTCTGGACTGGAAGCAATATGTGAAGATCGATCCGAAATATTATCGCCCCACGGAGGTAGATCTGCTTATAGGCGAGGCCTCCAAGGCCAGAAGGAAATTGGGGTGGCAGCCGAAAATGTCTTTTCTTGAACTGGTGGAGACAATGGTACATGCCGATTTGCAGCACGAGCGGCGATTGTTGGAGGGAACACAGGGAGGCAAGTGACGGTGGGATTCTGGGTAAGCAAGCGTGTGTTGGTGACGGGAGGGGCAGGGTTTCTTGGCCGGTATGTGGTCGAGTTAATTCGGGCACGGGGAGCCACGGAGGTTTTCGTGCCGAGAAGCCAAGTGTATGACCTTGTCAGCATAGAGGGGGTCGAACGCGTCTATCGTGATGCGAAGCCCGACCTTGTCATTCATCTCGCGGCGAGGGTTGGCGGGATTGGTGCGAACCTCGACAATCCCGGGAAATTCTTTTATGACAACTTGATGATGGGGGTGCAGCTCATCGAGATGGGGCGGAAGTTGGGCATTGAGAAATTTGTGTCTCTCGGCACGATTTGCGCTTACCCCAAGTTTACTCCTGTACCCTTTAGGGAGGAAGCCTTATGGGACGGGTATCCGGAAGAAACCAATGCTCCGTATGGATTGGCCAAAAAAATGTTGCTCGTTCAGGGGCAGGCCTATCGACAGCAGTATGGGTTCAATTCCATCTATTTGTTGCCGGTCAATTTGTATGGTCCTGGAGACAACTTTGATTTGCACACGTCCCATGTCATTCCCGCGTTGATTAGAAAGTGCGTCGAGGCTGTTCGTCGAGGGGATGATCGAATCGTATGCTGGGGAGATGGAACGCCGACGAGAGAGTTTTTATTCGTCAAAGATTGCGCTGAAGCGATTGTCCTTGCGACGGAACGGTACAATGGGAACGAGCCAGTCAATGTGGGAACGGGGGAAGAAGTCTCCATCAAGACGTTGACCGAAATGGTCGCCGAGCTAACCGGCTTTGCTGGCAAGATTGTCTGGGATGCTTCGCGCCCCAACGGCCAGCCACGGCGATGCCTCGATACGTCACGGGCGCAGCATGCGTTTGGCTTCAAAGCGCAGACACCGCTTTGCGAGGGAATTCGCCAAACTGTTGAGTGGTATCGTCGGGAGGGGAGTGAGGGATGACGCGGCGGCGGCCGAGAGCGACGTCCGGGGTGTGGTACCGGTGTGACGCCAGCTGCATGTGTGCAATCCGCCATCGGTTTAATGAAGCGGTATGACCGGTGATCGGGCTGTCTCAATGTATGGAAATGCCGTTGTCGCCGGGATGCGAGTGCGAGCAGGAGTCGGGGTGGTAATTTGGGGGCCTGAACAGTCGATCCTCATGGAGAAACGCCGTGATTGTGGCTGGTGGGGGCTGCCGGGAGGAAGGGTGGAACCGGGGGAATCGCTGCTGGCTGCCGCGGTCAGAGAGGTCGCTGAGGAAACCGGATTGACCGTGGAGATTACCCATCTGATCGGTGTGTATTCGAACCCGAACGGCCGGATTGTGACCTATCCCGATAACGGAGATGTAGTGCAATTGATCGATGTGATCGTTGCAGCACGAGTGCTCGCTGGTTGTCTGGCCTGTAGCGATGAAAGCGAAGAGTTAGCTTATTTTACGTCTGGTCAGTTGCCTGAAGAAATTGTGCCTCCGGCGCGGCAACCGATAATCGATGCATTCGAAGGCCTGCGTGGGGTCCTGCGCTAGGATGGATTCGTAGTGACACCATTCAAGGACCTCCTGTTGCTTGGGCTTGGACGAGGCCTTCAAGTGCTCGCCGGCCTTGTCACCATTAAGACCGCGACGACTCTATTGTCTCCAGGCGATGTCGGGAGCATGAACCAACTGATGAGTCTCGCGACCTTGGGGACGTCGGCCTTGCTGATGCCTGTGGCGGCGTATATCGGGCGAGGATGTCTCGAGTGGATGGATGCTGGAACATTGAGTCAAAAATTAAGGGCATATTTTCTGATTGTCCTGATTGGCACGCTGGTTCTTGGCGCGGGGGCCTGGGCAATTCAGAGTTGGTTGGTATTGGTTGCAGGTATTGGGGCTGTCTGGGTTGGCGCATTGGTAGCGTTCTATACAGCTGGATTTTCACTCCACACGATGGGGACGATGGGACTCAATTTGATCGGTCATCGGTTTCTGTATGTGGCATTTGGGAATATTGCGGCTTGGGGGGGGCTGCTCTTTGCGCTGTGGTATTCGAGGAGTGAAGCAAGTGCGGAGATGTGGCTGGTGGGAATCTTTTGTGGGTTTCTTCTTTCTTCTCTGTCCTATGTACTTTTTGATCGGTATGCCAAAGCGAATGCTCCTGTGCACATTTCAGACCAAGTGAGGAGGCTCCCATTTGATTGGTGGACGGTATTCACGTTTGTGTGGCCGCAAGCAATCATTTACATACTCTATTGGATCCAGTCGCAGAGTTATCGGTTTGTGCTTACCTCGGTTGCCGACATTGCGACTGTGGGGCTGTTTGCGGCTGGGTATATGATTTGCTCCGTGCCGATGCAGACCTTTGAAACATTGTTCAATGAGTTTTATAGCCCGACCCTGTTTCGCGCGCTCAAAGGGCATGATGCAGAAGGCATGACACAGGCTTGGAATGCCTATGCTGCAGCGTACATTCCTGCGGTCATGTTATTCGGCGCATTTCTAGCAGGGAATGCCGCATTTATGGTGAAGCTGCTCTTAGGTGAACAATTTCAGACGGTAACGTCGATTCTTCTTTGGCCAGCATTGACGGAAACGTTTCGCGCCATCTCATCCGTACTCTACCAACTTGGGTTGGTGAAACTCGATATGAGCGTCAACGTTCTGCCCGTTGTCGTTGGTGCGCTCATCGCCCCTACATTGGTCTACCTTCTGGCACCCTATGAGCCACTGTTGGGAACGGCGTTAGCCCTTCTGGCGGCCGGAGTGGCGGTTCTTATCGTGGTGATTCCCCTCAGTTGCCGTGCCTTGCCGGTTGTGTGGCCTATCCGGAGGATCCTATATGCGGCAGTGCTAGGTACTCCGTTGTATTTGATGGGATGGATGATGCGGGTGGTCCTGGGTGAATTAAATGATAGCGGAGCAGTGATTGCCCTCACGATCTCAGGTTTGTTGATGGTGGGCCTGCAGTATGTCATGGCCAAATCCTGGCTCCGCGAGGTGCTCCCAGTGGTAAGGAGAGTCTAATGAGGGTGCCAGGTCTT
The DNA here is from genome assembly GCA_035968315.1 of Nitrospira sp. Classification (NCBI taxonomy): domain Bacteria; kingdom Pseudomonadati; phylum Nitrospirota; class Nitrospiria; order Nitrospirales; family Nitrospiraceae; genus Nitrospira; species Nitrospira sp. The sequence goes on along the minus strand of JAVYIN010000003.1, from coordinate 118,492 downwards.
GTCACAATTATGGTGCCGGTGCTTAACGGGGAACTTTTTCTGCCCTTGGCACTGGACTCATTGCTGGCCCAAGACTATCCGAAGTTCGAAATCGTGATTCTCGACAACCAATCGACCGATCGAACGGCGGAAATTTGTCGCGAGTACGAACGCCGCGATGCGCGGGTGAAGTATGTGCTGGATACGGTCAATCGTATTTCTCACGATGCCGCCAACCATCTTGCGACGTTCATGACGGGTGAATTCTGCATGATCGCATGTGATGACGATCTCTGGGCACCGAATTTTCTCAGTGTTCTTGTGACGTATCTTCAGCGGCATCCCGATGTTGGGTTGGTGTTTCCCAATGCCTGCTATGTGGATGTGGAGGGGAACCGAGGTGCGCAGCGGCTGCTGGCAAGGCGACACCTTTATACGAAAGATGATTCTCCGTTTCTGAATGTGTGGCGCTATCTCGGGCAACGCCGAGTGGTTCCGACGATCTTCGGTGTTTATCGGAGCGAAGCGTACTTGGCGGCTCTGCCGTTCGATACCTTTGACGAAACGATCGCCGATGTGGATAACTTGTTCCTCATTAAGCTCATGGTGCAGAGCAAGGTGCACACGATCGACGAGATTCTATTCTTCTATCGCAACAAGTATCGAGGGTATGACCCTTCTCTGGCGAGCGGGAGCCCCAAAGGACAATCTGTGTTCCTCGCATGGTGGTTCTTTACTCAGCATCAATGGCGTTTCGTCCACAAGATTGTCCGGGTGGTGAATGAGTCTCGATTGAATGGGACCGTGAAATACGCCTTGCGGGTACGGACGTACTACACGTTCCTGATCGCCATCACCGTTCTTCGCGTGCGTGCATTGGTCGGCCGGCTCCTGGTACTGCTTCGGTTGAGAGAGGGGCCGCCGGTAAAGAAGGACATTCATTTTGAAAAACGATCCACGGCTCTTCGTGCGGCAGGATATGATCCGGTCGGAAGTAATGTTTCCGGTAAAGATCTTTCAAGGCACGAACAGTAGTTTTGCTGTCGGCACGAGTTGAGGCTCGGAGTGGTTGAGCTAAGGCCTGCAGTTACGATTATTCCCCGTATTCCCACGTGATGATGCACAAGGGTAGTGAGAATCTGGGTATTGTCACGCAGCCTTTGATCTCGGTCGTGACGCCGTCACTTAATCATGGCCGCTTTCTTCGGCAGACGATTGAGAGTGTCGCGGCGCAATCGTTCAAAAACGTCGAACACATTGTCGTTGACGGAGGATCGACAGATGGAACCGTGGAGATCCTTAAAGAATTTCCGCACCTCCGATGGGTGTCTGAACCGGACGATCACGTTCTGGAGGCCTATCAAAAAGCGTTTGCCATGGCGCGAGGGCAGTACATCATTCAGTGTTGCGTCTCAGACGGATTTCTCGATCTCCACTGGTTTCGAAAGTGTGTCGATGTGCTTGAGTCGGACGACGAGGTGTCGCTGGTATGGGGATTTGCCCAAGCCATGTCCGAGGAGGGCAATCTGCTGAATGTCTCTTTTCAGGATTTTTTTGCGGATCCTCCTCCGCAGAAACAGAACTTTCTTGCATTCTGGCTTGAGAGCGGTTTTCCCTTGCCCGAGGGGAATTATTGTGTGAGAAGCGAGGTGATTAAGAAGTGGTTCCCGGATTCACACGCGCGGGATTGGTTCAGAGTCTGTCCCCATCTTGGGTTTATGTTCAGATTTATTACTGAGGGCTATAGTCCGTATTTCATTCCGGCGGTTGCGAATTTCGGCCGTACGCACCATGATCAGCGCAGTCAACGTTTGAGCAATGTGGAAAAGCCCGGACAGGTTGCGTACGCAAACGCCGTCAAGGAGTACGGGCGACGAGTTCTCAGTGGAACGACCGTGCATCGCTTCCGCAACGGTCGTTCGCAGGTGATCGGGGAGATTCAGCCACATCAGCTCTCCTCGTTGAGGCGGCGTATCTGGCGACATCGGTTGCTGCGCTCCCGTCTGCTTCGAGTCGATCCATATACTCTCGCATTGAAACTTAAGGAGCGGCTATTCAGCTGAAACCGGTTGGGGTGCTCCCCGGCGAGAGTGTTCCTCCGCCGTTGCCGTAGAATCATCGGGAGGGGGACGTTTTGCCGAACACTCGCCTAAAAGGAATTCTGAGAACATCAGAGGAGAGGCAGGGATATTGATGGCCGCATCGCGCATGCCCTCAAGGCAATTGGATGTGCTCTTCGTCAACGCCGATTCATCATTGCAGGCGTATCAGGGATTAGCGAAGACGTATTCAGCGATCGAGCCTCCTACATGGGCATTATTACTGGCACAGTCATGTCGTGCCAAGGATTTCGGCGTCGCCATCCTGGATTGTGATGCGGAGAAGTTATCGCTGGCCGATGCCGTGAGCCGGATTCAGAGTGCGAACCCGCGGCTGGTCGTTTTTGTGGTGTATGGACAAAACCCCAATTCCGGGACGACTGGAATGATCGGCGCCAGCGCGCTTGCCAATGAACTGAGGCAGCAACATCCGGAATTCTCTATCTGCTTCGTGGGGTCTCACACCAGTGCGTTGCCACTGGAGGTTTTGCAGTTCCCGTTTGTCGATTTTGTTCTACTGAATGAAGGTGTCTACGCACTGCACAATCTTCTGCGGACCGATCTCAGCTCCGGGGTGAAGGCTGTAAAGGGGATCGGATACAAGGCGGCTGATTCTTCAGGGACAATCCGATCCATCTTGAACGAGCCGCAATCCGTGGTTCCGCAGGACTGTATGGATATTGATATGCCCGGTTACGCATGGGATCTTCTTCCTTACCGATCGCGTCCGCTCGATTTGTATCGGGCGCATTTTTGGCATGCCGAGTTCGATCACGAAAAGCGGACACCGTTCGCGGCCATCTATACCTCGCTCGGCTGCACGTTCGGCTGCGACTTCTGCATGATCAACATCATCAATCGTGTCGATAACGGGAGCACGGTCGACGCGGCGCAATCGCGCGGCATGCGCTTCTGGAGTGCGAAGCTCATCGCCGGAGAACTCGAAAAGCTGGCCCGCATGGGAGTCGAGACCGTTCGCATCAGCGACGAAATGTTCTTCTTGAATCGCAAGTACTACGAGCCTCTCCTGCATGACATCATCGAGCGGAATCTTAAGTTGCGGATGTGGGCCTATGCGCGAGTCGATACTGTGCGTCATGAGTATATCGAACTGTTCAGAAAGGCTGGCATCAATTGGCTAGCACTCGGTATTGAAGCCGGCAATCAAACCGTGCGGCAAGAGGTCTCGAAAGGTTCCTTCCAAGAAGTTAACATTCGAGGAGTGTGCGAGAAGGTAAGAGCCGGCGGCATGAATGTTATCAGTAACTACATCTTCGGCTTCCCGGACGATACGCTGCAGACGATGGGGGAAACGCTGGATTTGGCGCTCGAGTTGAACACGGAGATGGCCAACATGTATCCATGCCAGGCGTTGCCCGGCAGTCCGATGTATCACATGGCCAGACAGTATGGATGGGCGCTCCCGGAAACCTACAGCGGGTATGCGTTTCTCTCCTACGATAGCCAGCCACTTCCGACGAAACACGTGGCGGCGGCGGAAGTGCTGAGGTTTCGCGATGAGGCGTGGCAAAAGTATTTCTCCAATCCGGCCTACTTGAAATTAGTTGAAACCAAGTTCGGGGAAAAGGAGCGGGCGAACGTCGAAGCTATGGCCAAAGTGCGGCTGCGGCGCAAGTTGCTCGGTGATTAGCTCTCCCTCTCGACTGGCCAGCCAGGAAAGGATGCGGTTGCGAACATGATTATCACAAGGACTCCTTTCCGCATTTCATTTTTTGGCGGCGGCACCGACTATCCCGCGTGGTATCAACAGCATGGCGGGGTTGTGCTGGCCACCTCGATCGACAAGTATTGCCATATTAGTTGCCGCTACCTTCCGCCGTTCTTCGAACATCGACATCGTATTGTGTATTCTGTGATCGAGAACGTGCAGCGGGTTGAAGAGATCAAGCACCCAGCCGTTCGTGCCATTCTTGATTGGGCAGGCTGCGACGATCATGGACTCGAAATTCATCACGATGGCGATTTGCCTGCACGATCAGGACTTGGGTCCAGTTCATCCTTCACGGTTGGGTTGATCCATGCTCTTGCCGCGTTGCGTGGAAAATATGTTTCGAAAGACGATCTGGCCGCGCAAGCCATCCACATGGAGCAGCAGATCATCAAGGAAAATGTCGGATCGCAGGACCAGGTTTCTGCGGCATTTGGCGGATTCAATCGAATCGATTTCAAGACGAATGACACATTCCAGGTTTCGCCCATCATTTTGACGAAGGACCGGTTGCATGAGTTTCAGTCGCATTTGATGCTGTGTTTTACCGGGTTTTCAAGGATTGCTTCGGAGATCGCCAAGTCCAAGATCGACAATTTCAAGAGCCGCGAGAACGAGCTCAATCGTATGAAAGAGATGGTCGATGAAGCCATCCACATCCTCCAAGACATGAAGACGCCGATCGAGGAGGTGGGAGGGTTACTGCATCAGAGCTGGTTGTACAAGCGAAGTTTGTCGGACAAGGTGTCAACTCCCGAGATTGACCATCTGTATGAGGAGGCTCTGCGTGTGGGAGCGACTGGCGGCAAGATCCTAGGGGCCGGCGGCGGAGGGTTCTTGTTGTTATTTGTGAAGCCTGACCTGCAGTCCAAAGTCCGAGAGCGGCTCAAGCATCTGATCCATGTGCCGTTCCGGTTTGAGAATTCCGGCAGCCGAGTTGTGCTATATCAGCCGAATGGGCTTTTCTGATGGCGAGGATGAAGAAAAATACGGTCGTGTATGTTGCGGGTCATGCCGGTCTGATTGGGTCGGCAATCGTCAGACGGTTGGAGCGTGAGGGCTATCAGGCTCCAATCACGAGACGCCGAAGTCAAATGGATTTGCAGAATGCCGGACAGGTCGACGAATTCTTCGCGGACGCCCGCCCTGAATGTGTGGTGCTGGCTGCCGGTCGAGTCGGCGGGATCGTCGAAAATCAGACATTCCCGGCTGACTTTATGGATGAAAATATTGCCATTCAGCTCAATGTCTTGAAGGCTGCGCGCAGGACCGGTGTGCGCAAACTGATCCTCTTCGGCTCTTCCTGCATGTACCCCAGAGAATGTCCCCAGCCCATGACTGAAGACGCCCTCTTATCAGGGAAGCCGGAACCGACGAGTCTACCGTACGCCATTTCCAAGCTTGCAGGAACATACATGTGTCTGGCCTACAATAAGCAAGATCGTGCCACCCGGTATATTCCTGTTATCCCCAATAGTGCTTATGGTCCGCATGACAACTTCGATCCAAAATCCGGTCATGTTCTGTCTGCGCTCATGGCGCGATTTCATCAGGCCAAGGTGAGCGGGGCCAAATCCGTCACGCTGTGGGGAAGCGGTTCGCCGCGGCGAGAGTTTATTCATGCAGACGATATTGCCGATGCCTGCCTGCATCTCTTGGCGCAGGACGATATCGCGGTCGATCTTCCTCTTAACATCGGGGTCGGTGTCGATGTTTCGATCAAGGAGTTGGCCGAATTGATCGCCGGGGTGGTGGGCTACAAGGGGCGGCTGGAGTGGGATCTCACAAAGCCTGACGGGGCACCGCGGAAGCTGCTCGACAGCGCGCGGATTCAGTCGTTAGGCTGGGCACCGAAGGTCAGACTCGCCGAGGGGCTGGCTGCAACCTATGGGTGGTATGTCGATCATGCCGATCGCGAGACTGCGCCCATGCGTGAGACCAGAGGATAGCGTCCTGTGCAGGCTTGCAGGATGTGAGCCCGTCACAATGAAGGTGAGGTGGTAGTTGCGGAATCGATATAGTATTTTGGATTTCCGCAGGAGCCGATATGAGCGAATCTGAGGGGATAATCGTCTGCGCCCGAGTGCGCAGCCTGCGAAGGATGGAGAGATGACGAAAGAACAGCTGATCGCATTCGAGGAAGAAATTGCCGCCCTGTTCAACGCGGGGAAAATTCGCGCGCCTGTACACCTGTATTTCGGCAACGAAGAGGCAATGATCGGAGTATTTCGGAACATTCGTTCCCAGGATTGGGTGTTTTGTTCGTGGCGGTCACATTACCAATGTCTTTTGAAGGGAGTGCCCACGGAATTGGTTCGTGAGGAGATCTTGGCTGGGCGTTCGATCTCCCTATGTTTCCCCGAGCATCGTATTTATTCCTCGGCCATCGTCGGCGGGGTGTTGCCGATTGCTGTCGGGACAGCCATGTCGATTCAGCGGCGAGGCGAGGACGCCAGGGTGTACTGTTTTGTCGGAGACATGACGGCTGAGACTGGGATCGCCCATGAGGCGATCAAGTACAGCCGAAATCACCGCCTGCCGATCCACTTTATTGTCGAAGACAATGCGAAATCGGTCTGCACCGATACCAGGGAGGCCTGGAATCAGCCCCGTCTGAGCTTCGAGGGCGCGGCCGATGAGTACATCAGTTACTACCGCTACGAAACCAAATATCCCCATGCTGGTGCCGGCGTGCGGGTTCAGTTTTAAGGTGATGGGTATGAAGTACTTTGACGAGTTGAAGCGATCGATGGAATTTTTGGCCCAAGATCCCCGTACGATTTTCATTGGGCAGGCAGTGGCCGTTCCAGGGACGGCTATGACCAATACGCTGAAAGATGTGCCCCGCGACCGTCTCATCGAACTGCCCGTTGCCGAAGAAATGCAGATGGGGATGACGACGGGTATGGCTCTGACGGGACTTGTCCCTGTCAGCATTTTCCCGCGCTGGAACTTTCTTCTCTGTGCCATCAATCAGCTGGTGAATCATTTGGACAAGATTCAGGTCATGTCGAACGGCGGCTACAAGGCCAAGGCCATTATTCGCACGGGGATCGGGTCGCAGCGGCCGTTGCACCCCCAGCATCAGCATGTGGGGGATTTCACCGAGGCGCTCCGCGCCATGTGTAGCACGATCGAAGTGATTCGGCTTGATGAGCCAGCGGATGTTTTCCCGGCCTACGAGCGTGCCCTGCTTCGCGAGGACGGGCGCAGCACCATCCTGGTCGAGTATGGCGATTACTATGGAGAGAAGTAGGCGGCACTCACCCAGGCAAGGGGCGGTCAGCGAGAAGGATTGCTTTAGCCGTATTCCGGAGTGCGAGTGTCATGAAATCGATCAGCCATTCATTGGGTAGGGATGTATGAAATATCCGTTGATGCGCAACAATATTCTTCGTGAGGATCTGGATGCAGTGATTGAGCATCTCAAGCAGGACGATCCCATCCTAACGCATGGCGCCCAGGTGCGGGCCTTCGAAACCGAATGGTCTGTGTGGTTAGGCGTCAGGCACAGTGTTTTTGTCAATTCCGGTGCATCGGCCAATCTCCTGACCATGGCCATCCTCAAGATCCGCCATCCGGATGGAGGAGAGGTCATCGTCCCGCCATTGGCCTGGGTATCCGATATCGCCTCGGTGCTGCAAAACGGATTCACGCCGGTTTTCGTAGATATCGATCCCCGAACGCTGGCCATGGATGCTAATAAAATTCTTGCGGCAATCACGGAGCGAACACGGGCGGTGTTTCTCACGCATGTCCAGGGATTTGACGGGCTCACGGATCGATTAGTGAGCGAGTTGCAGCAGCGGCATATTCCGTTGATCGAGGATGTGTGCGAGTCGCATGGCGCCACACATAGCGGGAAGAAGCTGGGGAGCTTCGGATGGATCTCGAATTTCTCTTTCTACTACGCTCATCACATGAGCACAATCGAAGGAGGAATGGTATGCACGAATGACCAGGAGGTCTACCAACAGATTCGCATGCTGCGCTCGCATGGCATGGTCCGGGAGGCCAGCGATCCGGCCGTCCAGGCGGCCTACCGGTCGGCGAATCCGGAATTGAACCCGGACTTCATTTTCGCCTTTCCTGCCTACAACATGCGAAACACTGAGATTGGTGGCATCATGGGCCGCAGCCAGCTGAAGCGCCTGGATTTCAACGTGAGGCGACGGACTGAAAATTTACTGCGTTTTCTCAGGCAGATTGACTCTACAAAGTACCGAACCGATTTCAAGCTTGAGGGATCAAGCAATTACGCGTTCAATCTGATTCTCAGACGTCCGGACGACGAGCTGGTCGAGCGTTTGATGAAGGTCATGCGTGAGTCAGGTATTGAGTTCCGGCGTGGAAGCGCAGGCGGCGGGAATCAGATTCGCCAGCCGTATTTGCAAGGGATCGTTCCTAAGGATCACCACCGGGCGTTCCCTGAAACCGAACATGTCCACTTCTACGGCTTCTACATCGGCAACTTTCCTGATCTGCGGGAAGGCGAGATCGATGAGTTGTGTAGGATTCTGAATTCAGTATGAGGCGGGTATGACCTCCGCCGTGATTCTTGCAGGCGGGCTCGGGACCAGGCTGCGCAGTGCGGTGCCTGATTTGCCGAAGCCGATGGCTCCGATCGGCGGCCGGCCGTTTCTCGAATATCAACTTGATTATTGGATTGCCCAGGGGATCGGGCGGTTCGTCCTGTCCGTCGGGTACCGGCGTGAAACCATCATGGATCACTTTGGGGCTCGATACAAAAGTGCTGAGCTCGAATACGCGGTTGAGGAGAAGCCACTGGGCACCGGCGGAGGACTCTTGATTGCCGCAGAGAAGGTCGTCCAAAGCGAGCCCTTCTTGTTGCTGAACGGGGATACCTATTTTGCAGTGGACTGGCGGGAGTTGAGCGCCTATGCCAAGGCTCATGACGCAGACTGGTGCTTCTCGTTGTTCAGGACCGAGGAGAAGGGGCGTTACATGGGGCTTGAACTCTCGCCTCAAGGGCGGATCATCTCCCTGAAATTGGGCAGCACACAGAAATCTCGCCTTGCGAATGGCGGCGTCTATTGGGTGCACCCCCGGGCGTTGCGCGGCGTCCGATTCGCATCGGGTGAAAAGGTGTCCCTTGAGGATGACCTGTTCCCCGCCGCGCTCGCTTCCGGTCAGCGCATGTATGGGATTGAGTGCACCGGGACGTTCATCGACATCGGGGTGCCCGATGACTATCATCGGGCCGCGAGCGTATTAAGAGGCTAGCTCCACGGGATCATGTTTCAATCACCCAAAAGGACATGTCTATGAGTTACAACATCCTTGTTACCGGCGGTGCGGGCTATCTTGGTTCCACTATGGTTCCGGATCTGCTTCAGTTAGGCCACAAGATCACGGTGCTGGACAGTTTTATGTACAAGCAGGCCAGCCTCAACCATGTGTGCCATCATCCCAACTTTTCAGTTGTCAAAGGCGACATCCGTATCGAAAGCGTCATGGCGCCGCTGATCAAGAAGGCCGATATCGTGATTCCCCTGGCTGCGTTGGTGGGCGCGCCGATGTGTAGCCTGGATCCGGTGGGTGCGACGACGGTCAATCATGACGCGATTACTCTCATGTTGAAGCTGCTGTCGAAGCAGCAGCTTGTATTGATGCCGACCACTAACAGTGCGTATGGAACCGGGGATAAGAATAATTTTTGTACCGAAGAGTCTCCGCTCAATCCGATTTCGCTCTATGCGAAGGAGAAAGTTGGGATCGAAAAAGAGCTCATGCAGCGGGAGAACGCGATCAGCTTCCGTCTGGCGACCGTGTTCGGGATGTCGCCGCGCATGCGCATCGACCTGCTGGTGAATGACTTTACCTATCGGGCGGTCCATGACCGCTTCGTCGTCCTGTTCGAAAGCTCCTTCAAGCGCAACTATGTGCATGTGCGCGATGTCTCGCGCGTGTTTCAGCATGCCATCGCGAATTTCGACAAGATGAAAGGCCAGATCTACAACGTCGGCCTTTCCGACGCGAACGTGTCGAAGCGAGAGCTGTGCGAACATATTCAGAAGCAGGTTCCCGATTTTGTATTTCTCGATGCGCCGGTCGGCAAGGACCCGGATCAGCGGAACTATATTGTCTCTAATGCCAAGATCGAAGCCACGGGTTTCAAGCCCATGTATTCGCTCGATGCGGGAATCGGAGACTTGATCAAGGGCTACACCATGATCAAGAACACGCGCTACGGGAATGTGTAGCCGGCTGTATCTTAACTTTGCTGGTTCAGTTTGTCGGGGCTGGTTCCTGCCCGATGGTGATGTTCAGCTGTCTTTCAGCGGGCCGCGCTTCCGCATGATGATAAGACATGCGTGATCCGCAGTGTCAGGGCTTGCAGCGTCGAGATGTTTTCTCCCTTGGCTCATTTATGCTCTATTGTTCCTCGTGAGACGACTTTCTCGTAACAGTGCAACCGTTCGCTGGGGGGCAGCGTTCTTCGGTCCCCATATCGCTACGAGTTTGCGGCAACTGCCTCGCTATGTGGCTGATTGGTTGGCCTACCGGAAGGCCGCGCCGGGGCAGCGGCTCTCATGGAACGATTCCTACCCCTGCTTGAGCGATCGCGTAAAGGCGACCCCGTTCGATCCGCATTATTTTTTTCAGGCAGCCTGGCTTGCGCGCCGGTTGCAGGTAGTCAGGCCGTCGTTGCACGTCGATATTGGGTCCAGCGCGATGATGATTAATGTGTTGAGCGCCAGTGTGAAGACAGTATTTGTCGATTATCGCCCGCTCCGAGCCCGCCTCTCTAACCTGAGCTCTCTTGCCGGAGACATCGTCAGGCTGCCTTTTCGGGATGCCAGCATTGCCTCGTTGTCGTGCCTGCATGTGATTGAGCATGTGGGGCTCGGTCGATATGGCGATCCTCTCGATCCGGAGGGGAGCCGACTGGCAGCTGCGGAATTGCAACGTATTGTGCGGCCGGGCGGCCGGCTCTTTCTTTCCACCCCAGTCGGGCGTGAACGGGTGTGTTTCAATGCGCATCGGGTTCACGCTCCGAATACCATTCAATCGTATTTCCCCGCCCTCCGGTTGGAAGCCTTTTCGCTCGTCGATGATGAGGGAGAGTTCCGGGAGCGCGTTTCTCCTGAGGCTGCGGCCCGTCTTGAATACGGGTGCGGGTTATTCGAATTCGTAAAGCCTGATGCGTAACTGGCTGCGGCGCCGTTTGGCTCAGAGTGAACTGTTTTCGTTCAATGTTGTCCGGCGAGACCGATGGATTGCCGCGCAGGCTGCGCAGTTGCCGCCGGGAACGAAAGTCTTGGATGTCGGTGCCGGATCCTGTCCCTATCGCCATTTGTTTGCGCACTGCGAGTATCGCGCGCAGGATCTGGCGCCGTTGCGCGGAGATCAGCTGCGGCACGGCGGATATGGGCAGCTCGATTATGTCTCCGATCTCGCGGCAATTCCGGTTCCTGACGGGAGCTTCGGAGCGATACTCTGCACGGAAGTGCTTGAACATCATCCGGAACCGATCCGGGTGGTCCATGAGTTTGCCCGGATTCTTCAGCCTGGCGGTAGCCTTATTCTCACGGCGCCTTTGGGTTCTGGCATCCATCAAGAGCCCTACCATTATTATGGCGGGTACACGCCCTGGTGGTACGAACGGTTTCTGGGGGAAGCCGGATTTGAGGCAATCACTATTGAGCCCAATGAAGGGTCCTTCCGATTTTATTCCCAGGAGACCTTGCGGTTTCTTCAGACAACGCTGCCGTTTCGAATACAGCTTCCGCTTGTTGCACAACTTATCTGGACTCCTCTCTGGATCGCATTGGCCCTGCCATTAGGGGGCCTTATTCCACTCCTGTGTAAATACCTTGACCGATTTGATGGGGAGAAACGATTTACGATTGGATTCCATGTGGCAGCTCGAAATTCCGGGAAGGCTTGCCGATGATGGAAGTGTCAGCTGGTACTGGGAGTTATTATTATCGGTTGATGGAGCCCTTGCTGATCGTGGGGTTATTTGACAGGTGTGAGGCTGAAGGGCGTGAGTAGCATCTCCATGGATAGGACCGGTAGAGTAGAAGTGTATTCGCCAGATGGTCGAGGAGCGGGAAGAGCAGCGCAATGGATCTTGATTCCAGGAGCACTCCTTTTCGCTACCGTAGCGCTCATGATGCTTTATCGAGAAGTCCTTCTCCCGATGTTTTTACCCGAGATTTCTTCGGGACTATTTGCGGGGGATCCGATCTACTTTCAACGCCTTGCCGTGGATCTGGTGGCCGACATGAAGGTGCAGGGGTGGAGTGCGTGGACTTTACGCCCCGCTGGGCAGGCCCCTGCGGGAATCTTGGCCGTCCTGTACTATTTTACCGGCCCCGATTCAAGAGGCGTTATCCCAATTAATGCGATCCTGCACGTGATTGGCACGCTTGCGCTCTATGGCGTGGTCACGCACTTCGTGTCTTGGAAGCCCGCGGTGCTGTTATGCGTGCCGTACTGGATCTCCCCCTACCACATGGCTTTGTATGCGCAGCCAAATAAAGATAGTTTTTCTGGGGCTGGCGCGTTGTTGCTCGTCTACGGATGGGTGCGCATTACCGACCTCTTTTTCAGTCCTCCCGTGGGGATGACCAAGTCATGGTTCTATGCGCTCTGCTCGGTGCTTGCCGGGACTGTGCTGATGGGAATCGTCAGGCCGTATATGGTTTCTATTGCGCTAGTTATGGGAATGGCCTGCTTCTGTTGGCTCGCGGTTCGCTCAATAGGATGGTATCGATCGGAAGAGGGGGCGCGTCGAGTGGAGCGGGGAATGAAGCTTGCCGGTATTGCATTCATCCTGCTGGCCAGCATCCCTCTGTCATGGTCGGATTTTGAGGAGAAGGCGCAGGAAAGGCGAATGGAATTCGTCAATCATTCCTCAACGACCGAGTTGTGGCGGCCGATGGGGTGGATTCCCCAAGCCGTCGAAAATAAAGTTGCCGCCATCGTAGTGGCTCATAGAGGGAGTTTTCGTGACTTTCTTACGGATCGGAATCAGGCATCTCGAGACGCTCTGATCGATATGAACCATGGTTTTGAAAGTTTGGCCGATGTGGTGGCCTATCTCCCACGTGCTGCTCAAATCGGGTTCTTCGCACCCTTTCCCAACCAATGGTCGTTCTTCGGGTTTCCGAGCCGGTCGGTATTCTGGAATGTGTCTGCTTGGCAGATGCTGAGTGCGTATGGGGCTTATGCGTTGCTGATCTGGGGAGTCTTTCGTTTACCAGAACGGCCGACCCTCATGGTGGCCATAGGGTTTGCCGTCTTGTTCATGGTCTTTTATGCCTTTGCCGTTCCGCACCTTGGGAATCTAGATCGATATCGGTACCCGTGGCTGTGCCTGTTGACGACGCTGGGGGGAGCGTGTGGAGTGCGGTGTTGGCAGAGACGGAAATCCCGGGCTGGTGCCAGGTCTTGTGCCGCTCGAACTCTTGTGTGAAGACTCGCTTGCCGGTCATGAGTCCGTTTCTTGTGTATTTACCTGTCCCTCCAGGGATATCGCCACGTGGCCATCAATTAAGGGCGTGGTGTTCCTGTCCATTCTTTCCTCGGCTCCAGCGATGAATATTCTCTGTGTCTTCGGCCGGCATGCCTATGGTGATCCTGCGAGGGGTGACGGCTATGAGTATGTGAATTTCCTGCCGTCGTGGCGGAGATTGGGGCATCAGGTCAGCTTCTTCGAGTCGTTTGCCCGTGAACCGTATGCCGATTTTGCCGCGCTCAATCGGGCGCTCTTGCGCCGGGTCGAAGAGACCGCTCCGGACATCGTCTTTTGTGTGTTGATGCAGTACGAGGTCTGGACCGAGACTTTGCGCCTGATTCGCAACAGCGGCGCGCTTCTGGTCAACTGGTCGACGGACGATTCCTGGAAATATCCGATGTTCTCCAGGTTGATAGGATCGGAGTTCGATCTCTTTGTGACCACCTATCCGCAGATGGTCGCCCGATATCAGGAAGATGGCATTGAAAGCGTGTATCTCTCGCAATGGGCGGCGAATGCCGAAACTCTCGATTCGCCAATCCCTGCAAAGGATTGCCGGTACCCAGTCAGCTTCGTCGGCGCTTCGTATGGACATCGTCAAATGATGGTCGATGCGTTGCGCAAACAGGGGATCGATGTGGTCTGCTTTGGCCATGGCTGGCCAGCGGGACCAGTTGAAGCGAAACGGATCGCAGAGATCGTTCGAACCTCGCAAATCAGCCTCAACTTCAGCGAGGGTTCTCAACCGGGGGTGGCCGGTGCGGCCGACCGGCAAATCAAGGCTCGGGTGTTTGAGGTGCCTGGGTATGGAGGATGTTTGCTCACGGAGGAGGCCCCGCATCTTGAGCGGTATTTTATCAAAGGGAAGGAGATTCTCACCTTTGAAGGAAGCGATGAGCTCGTGCATGCGGTCAAATCATTGTTGGCTGGTCCTGACCGGCGGGATGCCATTGCTCGTGGAGGATTCGACCGGGTGAGTAAGGAGCACACCTATGATCGGCGTTTTGCGGATGTAGTTGGGGAATTGATGCGGCGGTGCGAGCAACGGCCTCGGCGGTCTATTGAATGGCTGGCATTTGAGGTTGCGGCTCGCAGGCATTCAAGGGGGCTGCTGTTATGCGGACTCAAAGCGCTCGCGGTTTTGGGCGCTCGGCTGGTGTGGGGGGAGCAACGAGGGCCTCGCGCTGCGCGTCGAATCGCGTTTGAACTGTCTTGGCGTCTTTGCGGGAAGCGGACCTACTCTGCTGCGGGATGGCCTGGCCGCATGTTTTACAAAGAAAGCTGATTCGTGCCGACTCCGCTTATTACGGTTGCCATGTCGGTTCATAACGGTGAAAAGACCGTGCAAGCCGCGGTCCGGTCTATTTTATGGCAAACCTGCACCGATTGGGAATTGCTTCTGGTGAATGATGCCTCTACAGATGGGACCGCGCGCGTCCTCCGGCTGTTCCGGGATCCCCGAATTCAGGTGCTGGATGAACCTCAGCAGAAAGGCCTGGCGGTCAGGCTTAATCACTGTGTCACACTGGCCCGTGGGAAATACATTGCCAGAATGGATGCCGACGACATCGCATACCCCGAGCGGTTTGAGCGGCAGGTGCAGTACCTCACGGCGCATCCCGACATCGATCTCTTGGGCCATGGGGCCATTCTGTTTACCGGTGAGGGGCAGGCCCTTGGCGTCTATCCTTCTGCTCGTATCCATGAAGAGATTTGCGGCCGCCCCTGGTGGGGATTTCCGCTGGCGCATCCGACGTGGATGGGCAAGCATTCATGGTTTGCGCGGCATCGGTACGAGGAAGGGTTAGCCAAGGGGCAGGATCAGGATCTGCTGCTCAGAAGCTATCGAACCAGTCGGTTTGCTTCGCTCCCTGACTTGTTGCTGGGCTATCGACTGGAAGGGATTTCCGTAAAAAAATCATTGGTCGGGCGCCTGAACTATTGCCGTCAACTGGTAAGGCAGGTCCAGGATGCTTCGTCGGCCATCACGGCGGCGCGAGGAATGCTGATTCATGGTCTTGCGTTGGGGCGTGATGTGCTGTTGGAGGCGACAGGGTCTTTGAGTCATCGGTCTCGACAATCATTTCAGGTGGCGAACGATTGCGAGCAGGATGAATGGCGGGAGGTATGGCGTCGTGTCACATCTGAAGAGCGTGCTCTTCGGTAGGGTGTCTTTTCCCATGCAGATAGAGGGGATGCAGATTTTCTAAACATGTGTGGAATCGCCGGTGTATTGAATTATCGATTCGCTGATCCGGCCCGGACCGCCTCCGAGATGATCGGGGCGATGCGGTATCGGGGGCCTGATGACGCAGGAAGTTGGGCTGATGCCTCCGCTGGGTTGGGGCTCGGTCATGCGCGCCTGTCGATTCTCGATCTGTCTCCCGATGGACATCAGCCGATGGTATCGGCCAGCGGGCGCTACGTCATGACGTTCAACGGGGAGGTATATAACTTCTCGGAGCTTCGAGGCCTGTTAGAGGAACAGGGGGATCGATTCCGAGGGCATTCCGATACGGAAGTCATGCTGGCGGGGATTGAGCGATGGGGGCTTCAGGACGCGGTGTCTCGATTCGCCGGCATGTTCGCGTTTGGATTATGGGATCGTGAGACCAAGCAGCTCAGTTTGGTGCGCGATCGTCTCGGGATCAAGCCGCTCTATTTCGGCTGGGCTGGGCGGGCGTTTGTCTTTGCCTCGGAGTTAAAGGGGATTCGATGCGTCAAGGAATTTGACCCTCAGCTGAATCGAGGGGCGCTGGCGCTGTTCCTGCGTCTTGCTTATGTGCCTGCCCCCCTCTCGATATTCCAGCATGCGTACAAGTTGATGCCCGGCTGTATCCTCACGGTGACGCCAGATTCGGCGCGCTCGATGGAAGGGTTTTCACCTAATCCTGACGACGGTCAGGCGAGATGGAAGCCGGCTCGCTATTGGTCTGCGCGTGAGGTGGCTGAACGGGGCGTGGCGTTCCCGTTTCAAGGGACGGAGACTGAGGCGATCGAGCGTCTCGATATGCTGCTTCGTCAGGCGATTCGGCTGCGAATGATTGCGGATGTGCCGCTGGGCGCATTTTTATCCGGGGGGATTGATTCGTCCATTGTTGTGGCATTGATGCAAGCCCAGAGTGCAGTACCGGTGAAGACTTTCTCGATCGGTTTTCAGGAGGCCGAATACAATGAGGCGGGGCACGCTAAGGCTGTGGCAGCGCATCTCGGGACAGACCATACGGAGCTCTATGTGGCGCCGGAGGAGGCGCGTGCGGTCATCCCGAAGCTGCCGGCGATGTATGATGAGCCCTTCGGCGATTCTTCTCAGATTCCTACATTCCTGGTGTCTCAGCTTGCCAGAAAACATGTGACGGTGGCTCTCTCCGGCGATGGCGGGGACGAGCTGTTTGGTGGCTACAATCGGTATTTCTGGAGCCGCCGGCTCTGGGGCCGGCTTGCTCCCATTCCCCGGCCTGTGCGGGCCGGTCTCGGTTCGCTGATTCAGGCCGTCTCTCCCGATCGATGGGGCCGCCTCTATAATGGGCTTTCCTTTGCTCTGCCGGCAGTGCAACGTCCAGGTGATCAGATGCACAAGCTGGCCGGTCTGCTTGGGGCGAAAGATCCGGACGCCATGTACCAAGGCATGGTGTCTCTCTGGCAGCAGCCGGCGGAAGCGGTTGTCGGTCCAGCGGAGCCTCGGACCACGTTGAATGACCGGTCCTCATGGGCTAGGCTTCCCGAGTTTACGATGCGCATGATGTACCTCGATTTGGTGACCTATTTGCCGGACGATATTCTGACGAAGGTGGATCGGGCGAGCATGGCGGTCAGTCTTGAAGCGCGGGTGCCTCTCTTGGACCATCGGCTGGTGGAGTTTGCCTGGACGGTGCCGCTGTCGATGAAAATCAAGACAGAGGGAGAGGGAAAATGGTTGTTGCGGCAGGTGCTTGATCGCTATGTGCCTCGAGCACTGATCGAGCGCCCCAAGATGGGGTTTGGTGTTCCTCTGGACTCCTGGCTCCGCGGTCCGCTGCGGGAGTGGGCTGAGTCGTTGTTGGATGCCGGCCGTCTTGAGCGGGAAGGGTATTTTCATCCCGGTCCCATCCGCCAACGGTGGGCGGAACATCTTTCCGGCAAGCGGAATTGGCAATACGCGCTGTGGAATGTGCTCATGTTTCAGGCCTGGAATGAGCGCTAGCGCAATGCGGCCACGGCTTCTGTATCTCATCACGGAAGACTGGACCTTTTGGGAGATTCGGCGCGATCTTGCCCGTCTGGCACGGGATGCGGGCTATGAGGTGACGATCGCCACGCGCGTGACGGCCCATGCCGAGCGTATCCAGCAGGAAGGCTTTGACCTCATCCCGATCATGATGCTGCGGGAGAGTCGAAACCCGTTGAGGGAATTGATGACCTTTCTGGAGCTGGTGCGGATCTATCGCCGGGTCCGCCCACAAATTGTTCAGCATGTGGCCATGAAGCCAGTGCTCTACGGCTCATTCGCCGCTTGGGCGGCTGGCGTGCCTGCCGTCATCAATGTGTTCGGCGGACTGGGCTATGCGTTTACCGACCGGCCACAAGGCCCGTCCCTCCTTCGTGCGTTGTTGCAGTGGGGGCTACGGAAGGCGATTACTTTGAGTCGCGCTCTTGTGGTCGTGCAAAATCCTGACGACCGGGAGGTCTTGATCCGAGCACATGTCACTCAATCGGACCGGGTTCGACTCATTGCGGGGTCTGGTGTCGACATTCATCGATTTGTGCCGGTCGAGCCTCCGTCCGGAGATCCCATCGTGATGTTGGTGGGGCGGATGTTGTGGGACAAGGGCGTCGGAGAGTTCGTCGACGCCGTGGTGCGTTTGACACAACGAGGGGTGCGCGCGCGCTTTGTCCTGGTGGGACGATGCGATCAGGGAAATCCCACTGCAATCGGAGAGCCTCAACTAGAGCAGTGGAGGCGAGAACACGGAATTGAATGGTGGGGACATCGGGAGGACCTTCCAACAGTCATGGGGCAGGCAAGCGTGGTCGTGTTGCCATCGTATCGTGAAGGACTCCCAAAGGTCTTGTTGGAAGCAGCGGCCTGTGGGAAAGCCGTCATTGCGACGGATGTGCCCGGATGCCGGTCAGTCGTTCAACACCAACACACCGGGCTGCTGGTTCCGGTGCGAGATGCGGCCGCTTTGGCTGAGGCGATGGCGGAGCTTCTCGGGAATGCGGAACGGCGGGCGGTTTTGGGGGCGAATGCGCGGCAGTTTGTGGTGCGTGAACACTCGTCGGAAAAAATCAGCGCCGAGTTTCTTGCGTTGTATCGTGAATTGCTGGGGCAGACGGCCCTTTCCCAGACAATCGCGTCGGATTCACCGGCATAAACGAATTGATCATCCATGATGCTGTGGGGAGGGGTTGTGATCAGCGGTTTTGTGGCCTGGTGGCTGACCGGTCAGCTGGCGGGCGCGCGGTTTGCCTTGTCCGTGCTCGATCATCCCAACGAGCGGTCGCTTCATAACCGGCCCACGCCTCGCACCGGAGGGGTGGCGATCTTAGCCGGTCTGCTCTTCGGACTGGCATGGATGAGCTGGGGTGGGACTCCATGGAAGGGTATATCCGATCTGGGCTTATTGGGGTGGCCTGCCCCGGTGTGGATTGTGCTACTGACGTATGGAATCGGGTTGGTGTCGTTTGTCGATGATCGCGGCGGAGTCCCTGTGTCTGTCCGATTCGGGATCCATCTGCTGGCCGCTACGATGCTAGTTGTGGGGGCGGGGTTGCGGATTCCTGCCCTCTCTCTTCCTGTGGTAGGCGCGGTAGATTTCGGCTGGCTGGCGGTGCCCCTTTCGATAGGGTTTCTTGTGTGGATGACCAACCTCTATAATTTTATGGATGGGATGGACGGATTTGCCGGCGGCATGACGGTGGTGGGCGGAGGCTTTCTCGCCTGGTTTGGGTGGAGCGCTGGGCTTGGATTCCTTTTTGTGACGGCGGTCTGTGCCGTGGCTGCGGCGATCGGATTTCTTCTTCACAATTTTCCACCCGCCAGAATCTTCATGGGCGATGTCGGCAGTGTGTCGCTGGGATTTCTTTTTGGATCGCTGATGCTCCTCGGAGTTCATGACCGTGTATTCGATTTCTGGGTTCCCATCATGCTGTTTTCCCCCTTCATCGTCGATGCCACGGTGACGCTCATTCGGCGGAGTCTTCAAGGGGAACGTATTTGGCAGGCGCACCGCAGCCACTACTACCAGCGGCTCGTGTTATTAGGGTGGGGACATCGGAAAACCGTATTAGCCGAGTATGGCCTTATGGTCCTCTGCGGGTTGCTGGCATGGGGGTATCACATGGCTGATGTCTGGACGCGATGGGTCGTGCTTGGTTTTTGGGGGGTGGTGGTGGGGCTGGCTATGCTCGGAGTCCATCAGGCTGAGCAACGGGTTTTGCCTGCCCGCCGCGATGCCGGTCATGCAGGTCTGTGATAGGCTCAAGTTTCAGCGGTGTGATCTCAGATGGCCGTACTTGGCGTGTCGTTATGACGAGTGTTCAGCATCATCCTGCGGATGTCCGGTTGCTTGACGGCATTCTGGTTATTAATCCCAGGAGTTTCATTGAGCGGCGACAGAGTATTGAACGGCAGCTTCAGCCAATCGGCATCCCCTATGAATTTATCCACTCCTATGATGCCGGAGACCTGGACTCAACCATTGCGACTAAATACTTTGCGAACGCCTTCCTCAGCCCAGGGCAACAGTCCTGCGCGCTGAAGCATCTTCAGGCGCTACGACTGATTGTCGATCGCAACTGGCAGCGGGCGCTGGTTTTGGAAGACGATGCGCTGCTTGTTTCTCGGTTTATTCCGGAGCTTGACGCGGCGATCCGTGAATCTGCCCGATGTGAATCTCCGCACGTTCTGTTCATTGGGAGCGGAGGGAATCAGTATACGCCTCGTCGATTGCGAGTGCCCGGACAACGGCTCTACAAGTCCGAGAGAGGACGGTTGGGAGAGGCCTATGTGCTGGGTAGTCAGGCGGCCCGTTTACGGGTTGAGTGGATCGAACAGCACGGGATTCTGTTGCCCATCGACAATCTCTTCGAACAGATTGATCGGGAACGTGGGATTGCGATGTATTGGCTTGAACCTCCTATTGTGGAGCAGGGCAGCAAGACTGGGCACTTCCGATCAGTGCTGGAGCCGGCTCCTCCCAATTGTGTCCGGCGGGTGACGTCTGTGTTACAGAAGCTTCGGAGAAAGTATCTCTACTGAGCTCTAGCTAAAAGTATGGCATTGATCTCATCCCAACGACTGATCGATCTTGCCCGGATTACGGCCATCATTGCCTGCGTGGGGCTCTTGTATTCTCCCTCGGTGGGCACGATCGGTCTGGTTGTGACCTATGCGGCCTTTCTTGCGAGTGGTCAAGCTGTTGTTCGGTTCAAGGGTGTACTGGCGAGGCCGCTGGCCTATTGGGGGGTGGCGTTTCTCGGGGTGGTCTTGCTGGGGATGTTGTACGCGTCTGTGCCCTGGCAGGACCGATGGACGGATTTTTACAAATGGCGCACAATCCTCTGGTTTGTTGTGGCGCTGGCCATCTTTGACGAGGAGTGCTGGAAAGAACGGTTGCTGGTTATGTTTCTTGCCGGGACCGCGGTTGCAGTTGTGGGGTCTTTTCTTTCTGCCGCCGGGTGGGTCACCTTCCGGCGTGGGCCGCACGAGTTGCTGCGGAATTCTGGTACGCAGGGGATGGCATTTGCTTGCGCCTCGTTAATATGCGCGTGGATGACCTTGGAAAAGAAGACGCTTGGGCCTACCCCTCTGATCTGGCCTTCGCTGGGATTGCTGCATGTTGTTAATATTGTGTTTATTACCGATGGGCGGAGCGGCTATGCCGTCCTTGGATTGGGGCTGATCGCTCTATTGTGCTGGAACGCTTCGTGGAAGTATCGAGTGTTGATTCTGGTAGGTTTAGTTGTCGTAGGTTGGCTGGCATTTTGGGTGTCTCCGCGGTTGCAGGGAAAGGTGACAGCGGCGGTGGTGCAGTGGAGCAATGAGTCGGAGTCCGAGGGGCTCACAAACTTCGGCAGCCGCCGGGTGTTTTACAGAAACAGTGTGGAAGTATTGCAAGAACATTGGCTTCTGGGCGTTGGCACCGGGGGGTTCGCGCCGGCCTACGGTGATCATGTGTCGAAGAAGTACGAGGCGTCGGATTGGCGGTCGCTGCATACGACGGATCCCCACAACCAATACTTGTCCGTGGCGATTCAGCAGGGGGTCGGAGGCCTGGCTGTGTTTCTCGTGTGGATCGTCGCCATCGCACGTGAGCGCGAAGCACGCCATGATTATCATCGGCTGGCAGTGGCGATTCTCGCCGGCTGGTGCGTGACGAGTCTGTTTAGTTCGCATTTCAGAACATTTGCCGAGGGGCACATGCTGGCGACGTTCCTGGGTGTGCTGCTCGCCGTTGAATCACCATCAGCCGTCACGCCGCCTGGTGGGGGCCCGTCACGGGACGCATAGGACGAGGATATGCAGAAGGTTTCCGTCTACATTATCGCGTTTAACGAAGCTGCGAAAATCGCTACCACGATCAATAGCGTGTTGTGGGCGGATGAGATTGTCTTGGCGGATTCAGCCAGTACGGATGGAACCGATCGGATTGCGGCTGAGATGGGAGCGCGGGTCGTGCAGATCCCGTTCGAGGGATTCGGTCATCTGCGCAACCGCGCGATTGCCGCCTGTTCGCATGAATGGATTCTGAGCATTGATACGGATGAACAGTGTACGCCGGAAGTCCGGGATGAAATTCTGGCGCTGCTGGCCGGCACTCCCGCGCATGACGCCTATCTGGTGCCCAGGCGGAATTACTTCATGGGGCAATGGGTGACGCACTCCGGCTGGTATCCGAACTTCAGGCAGCCGCAATTTTTTCGCAAGGGCGCGATGAAGTATGTGGAATCCCCTGTTCATGAGGGCTACGAACTGCTGACGCCCAAACCGGTGGGACGTTTGAAGCAAGCGATCTGGCAGGTGCCCTTCCGGAACTTTGAGGAAGTGGTCAAGAAGGCGAACCGGTATTCCACGCTTGGCGTGCTCAAGCTCGCGAATCGGCGGGTATCGATGGGGCAGGCGCTGCTGCATGGGATCTGGTCCTTTATGAAGCATTATATTTTCAAAAAAGGAATTTTGGACGGCTGGCCTGGATTTGTGATTGCGTTCGGAAACTTCGAGGGCACGTTTTACCGGTATGCGAAGCGGTATGAAGAGCAAGAGCAGTGGCCGCTTCCGACGCAGCCGCCTCTGCGCCGGCCCGGAGGGAATTCCGCGGCATGAAGACCGCGGTGATTGTCACTACGTACAATCGACCCGATGCGCTGGCCGTAGTGCTGTCGGGCTATGAGGCGCAAACCGATCGGGATTTTGAACTGGTCGTCGCCGATGACGGATCGACGTCCGAGACCGCGGCGGTGATCCAAGATTATCAGCGCCGGAGTCAGGGACCGGTCCGGCATGTGTGGCAGGAGGATCGGGGCTTTCGAGCCGCCGCGATTCGCAATCGGGCGGCCGCGGCTACCACGGCGGACTATATTATCTTTACGGATGGCGACTGCGTGCCATCCCGGCAGTTTGTTCAGGCTCACAAGCGGTTAGCGGAGCCGGGGTATTTTCTCGGGGCCAATCGCGTGCTGCTCTCCGAGCGAGGGACGCAGCGGGTTCTGGATGGGCGGCTGCCTATTCACGAGTGGGGCTGGGTGCAGTGGAGTTTGGCGTGGGCCAGGCGCGAGGTGAATCGGCTTCTGCCGCTGCTCATTTTGCCGGATGGCTGTTTTCGCAAATGGGAACCTGAACGGTGGAAGGGCATCAAGACCTGCAACCTCTCGCTGTGGCGGAGCGATCTGGTCCGTGTCAACGGACTCGATGAGTCTTATGAAGGATGGGGGCTGGAGGACACCGATCTGGTTGTGCGGTTGCTGCGAAGCGGCGTCAAACATAAGACGGCCCGTTATGCCGCGCCGGTGTTTCATTTATGGCACCGTGAGCAGGCTCGAAGCGGGTTGGAGGAAAACCGGGCGCGGTTGGAGCACGTGTTGCGATCGCAGGACACACAGGCGGGCAAGGGGCTTACCCGCTATCTGATGGGGGCTGAGATATGACAACTGCTGGTGGTATGGTCGGTGCGCAGTTGATCGAACGTTGCCCGGTTGGATGCGAAGGCGACTTGGTGGAAACGGCGATTGTGTTGCCTGAAGGCGCGTTGCGCCGGTGTCTTGTGTGCGGACAGTTGGTCAGTCAGATTACGGCACTGGCATTTGCCAGTTCGATGAAGGAGTTTGATCAGCCGAGAGGAACGCTCCCGACTGAGCACACGCAGCGCAGGCATGATGCTCGGGCGGCGAAGTTGTTTGGGACTGTGGCGGCCCTCGTTGGTTCCAAGCCGGGACGAGCCCTCAGGCTTCTTGATGTTGGATGTTCCAGTGGAGCTCTGCTGAGGAGTGCCTTGCACCATGGGTTCGACGCCGAAGGAGTTGAGCCGGCGGCACAAGCTGCTGGGTTTGCCCAGGGTTCAGGGCTCAAAGTCTTTCAGGGGTACCTTCAAGAGGCGCGCTATCCGGATTCGAGTTTCGATGCGGTGACCTTGATGGAGGTCATTGAACATCTTCCGGATCCGCACGCGTTGTTGAAAGAGGTGTGGCGGATCCTCAGACCGAATGGTGTGCTCGTGGTGGGAACGGGCAATGGCGCGAGTTGGACGGTCCGTTTGGTAGGGGCCCGTTGGGGATATTTTCAGGTGGCGGGGCATGGCGGGCACATCAGCTTTTATAATCCCACATCGGTTGGATTATTGGCAGACCGTTGTGGATTCCAAGTGGAGCAAAGCACAACCCGTCGGGTCTCATTAGCGGAACCATACGAAGTCGGTCGGATCACGTATCGAGTGCTCAAAGTTATGGCGGAAATACTGACGATTCCGGCGAGGATATTGGGCCAAGGGCATGACATGCTGGTGTTATTGAGAAAGGTTCCCGCGTAAACAATGTCGAAGGTGGACCATCTTCCTAGGCTTAAGATCGCCGTCCTGATCAAGCGCTTTCTCCGCACCGGTGGCGCGGAAAAATACGCGATGGAAGTGGTGCGGCGTTTGGCGGTGGCCCATGATGTGCACGTCTTCGCCCATGAGTGGATATTTGACGGTTCCGAACCCATCACGTTTCACAAAATTCCCAGGGTTTGTCATAAACCGGCCTGGGTGAATCAGTTGTTTTTTTCTTATTTCTGCCGCCGGGCGGTGGATGACGGATTCGATGTGGTGCATTCCTTTGAAAAAGTCCCGACGTTCGATGTGATGACGGTTCAGTCGCCCTGTTTCAAATCTCCGGAACTCAAAGGATTAGGGCGCTGGCAGCAGCGGTTGGACTGGGTGCGCACGGCGCTGAGTCCTCGCAAGCTCGCCTGGCGGTGGCTGGAGGCCAGACAGTTCGCCGATGAGGGCGCACGAGTGATTATTGCCGTGGCTGAGAAGGTGAAGCGGAATGTGCAAGCCTGTTACGGGCTTTCCGACGATCATTTTCAACTGGCCTATACCGGGGTGGATGTGCCGAAGATCGAGCGGGTCTATTCACCACAGGAGTTGCACGACATTCGTGCCCAGCTGGGCCTCTCCGCCGATGATCTGGTGCTGTTGTTCGTGGGGACCGAGTTCAAACGGAAGGGGCTGGATGCATTGTTGGGAGGGCTGGCACTGCTCCCGCGCGGGATGTGTAAGCTGCTGATTGCGGGGGGCGGCGGCGGAAAGCTTGACTATTACAAACAGCTCGCGGCCAAGATCCATCTGGAGTCTGATGTTCGGTTTCTCGGGTTGGTTCAGGATATTGAACGGATGTATCCGATCGCAGACCTGTACGTGTTGCCGACATTGGCCGATCCCTGCCCGCTGGCTCCTTTAGAAGCCATGGCGGCTGGGGTTGCGACCATTATGAGTGCGCCGGATTTCAACGGGAGCGCGGAGTTGATACAAAACGGAGAAGCGCTCCTTCTCTCGAACCCTCGTGATCCGAAAGAAATCGCCCAAGCCGTGATGTCATTGACGGACAGCCGGGCACGGCAGGAGCTGGCTGAAAAGGGGCGCGCGTTGGTGCGGCAATTCACCTGGGACAAGACGGCTGAAGAAACGTTGTCGGCCTATCGGTCCGTGTTGCGGCGCAAGGGGGTGAGGGGGCAGCCCTGTTTAGAGATGCAAGGAGTGTCGTGAAAAGTATTGTCAGTCATCTCTTCCACAGAGTGGCGGGAAAGTACGGCCAATTGATCTTGCGCTTCCGATCGCTGTTGGTCGTTGCCACCCATTTGGCGTTGATCGTGGCGGCGCATCTGACGGCATTCATACTGCGGTTCGAGGGCGATATTCATGCGCCATTCGACCGGATGATGTGGCGCTATCTGCCGGCTGTCTTGGTGATTTATTGGGCAGGGCTGTGGGTATTTGGGATTCAACGCGGCTTGTGGCGGTATGTCGGGCTTCATGACTTAGGCCGTATTTTTTGGGCGTCCCTTGCCAGTTCAGCCGTGTTTTTCGGGGTGGTTCACCTGGCTCTCGGACTCGCCGAGTATCCGCGTTCGATCATTATCCTGACGGGGCTTCTGAGCGGTTTCTACATTGCGGGCATCCGGATGGCTGTCCGCTGGTTTCGGGAATGGCTGCAAATTATCGCGCCAACGGCCCGGCGAGTCCTGATTGTCGGCGCGGGCCGTGCCGGAGAGTTGCTCGTGAGAGATATGTTGTCCGATCCCAGTTATCACAGCCGGCCGGTCGGATTCATCGATGATGATCCGGTGAAGCGGAAGATGAAGATTCACGGGATTCCCGTGGCCGGCACGATCGGTGAGATCAAACAGGTTGCGGATCGCCTGGGGGCCCATGAGATTATTGTGGCCTTGCCGTCTGCGTCGACCGCGACGAAACAGAAAATTCTGGCGGCATCCGAAGGCTGCACTGCGCCGATAAAAATACTCCCCAATGTGAAGCAGTTGTTGGGCGATCCCGTGTCCCTCCAGCAAGTGCGCCCCATGAGTCTGGAAGACCTGTTGCAGCGGGAGCCAGTTCAAACGGACCGGCAGGAGTTGCACCCCCTCATCGAAGGGAAAACGGTCTTGGTCACCGGGGCGGGAGGGTCGATCGGATCGGAGTTGTGCCGGCAGATTGCCCGCTATAAACCGGACTCACTCGTCTTGTTCGAACGCTATGAGAACGCGCTGCACGCGTTGTTGCTGGAATTGCGCGCAGCCTTTCCCGATGTCGGCGTGTTGCCCATCATCGGGGATGTGACCAGCGCCGAACGGGTCACGGAGGTCTTTCAGCAGACTGGGCCTGACTTGGTGTTCCATGCGGCGGCGCATAAGCATGTGCCGCTGATGGAGCTGAATCCCAAGGAAGCGGTGCGGAACAATGTGCTGGGCACGCGCACGGTGGCCGAGGCCGCGCTGGCGGCCGGGGTCGATCGGTTCGTGTTGATCTCGACCGATAAAGCGGTGAATCCCACCAGTGTGATGGGCGTGAGCAAGCGGATCGCGGAACAGGTGATTCAAGGGTTCAATCATGTGGGGCAGACCAAGTTCACGGTGGTGCGGTTTGGGAATGTCTTGGGCAGCAATGGGAGTGTTGTTCCTCTCTTTGCCGAGCAGATTCGCAAAGGCGGCCCGATCACGGTGACGGATCCGGAGATCAAGCGATTCTTTATGACGATTCCCGAAGCGGTCCAGTTGGTCTTGCAAGCCAGTGTGCTCGGGCAGGGAGGCGAGGTGTTTGTGCTCGATATGGGGGAGCAGATCAGAATCGTCGATTTGGCCAGAAATATGATCGTGTTGTCCGGGTTGGTGCCCGGCAAAGATATTGAGATTGTGTTCACGGGCTTGCGGCCCGGTGAAAAGCTCTACGAAGAGTTATTCGACGAACAGGAGCAGGTGGCCCCGACCGCTCACGCCAAAATCAACCGGGCCATGGGCCCCCCACGGCCGGACGATCTCGATCAATGGATCGAGCAGTTGGACATCAACCTGTCCCAGTGGAGTGAAGAGGCTGTGGTGCAACAGCTTCGAGTGCGCATCCCGAGTTATACCCCCACCCTCCCTCAGCGGGTGCCCTGATCATTGCTGCTACTCCTGCCTTTCCGGTCCCTCTTCAGCCCATAGGGTCTATTGGGGGTGGCGATCGGCGGATCTTTGCGCCTGGTGTTATTTGTCTTTGTAAAGTCTCCACTGATGGGTAAGATACTATCAAGGTAGGGGTTCTTCCTTAGCGGTGTGTTTATGATGAGGCCGAGATGGTGAAGCGTACAGCAAGAAAACTGTCGGTTCGCAGCAAGTCGGTGCAAGACCGGTTACGGGCGATCAGGCTTTTTGCCACGGATGTCGATGGGGTCCTCACCGATGCCGGGATGTACTATGCCGAGTCGGGCGATGAGTGGAAGAAGTTCAATACGCGCGACGGGATGGGGATCAAGCTTTTGCAAAAGGCCGGTATTATCACGGCAATTGTCACCCAGGAGCGGACGAAGATCGTGGCGCGGCGAGCCGAGAAGCTGGCGATTCCTGAGTTGCATCAAGGGGTGATGGATAAGCTGACGCTCATTCGTGAGATGGCTGGCCGGCATGGCCTGTCACTCAACCAAGTGGCCTACATCGGTGATGACGTCAACGACTTGGAGTCGTTGCGCGCTGTCGGGTTTTCCGCCACGCCGGCCGATGGCATGCCGGTGGTGTGCGACGCCGTCGATTACATCTGCCAAAAAAAAGGTGGAGAGGGGGCCGTCCGGGAAATCGCAGAGCTGCTGCTGCAAGCACGGACCTCTTCTGAACCTATTCCCAAATCGAAGCGGAAGGGTGCGCGATGAAAGCCAGTAAGCACAGGCTGTATCCCGTGATCATGGCCGGAGGGAGCGGGACCCGCTTTTGGCCATTGAGCCGGCATTTGTTCCCCAAGCAGCTGCTCAAGATCGGCGGGGACCAGACGCTGATTCAGCAAACGATGCAGCGGGTCTGCGGCTGTGCGCCGGCTTCCCATGTGCTGATTTCGACCAATCGCGCACAGGCGGAGTTGATTCGGACTCAGCTGGTCGAGTGGAAGGACGATCTCGCGCAGGGGTTTGTGCTTGAACCGGAAGGGCGCAATACGGCACCGGCCATTGCGCTGGCGGCGCTGGAAGTGCTGCGGCGCGATCCTGATGGGGTGATGTTGGTCGTGCCGGCGGATCATGTGGTGACCGGGCAGCGGGACTTTCAGACCGCCGTGTCGTTGGCGGTGCAACTTGCGGCGCAGGGCTATCTGGTGACGTTCGGGATTCCACCGGTCAGGCCAGAGACAGGCTACGGCTATATTAAGCCCAATGGGCGGGCGATCCTTGGCAAGCAGGGGAAGCTGACGGGATACCGCGTGCAGCAGTTTGTCGAGAAGCCCGATGCCGCGAAAGCGGCTCGCTATCTCAAGGCAGGCAATTATTATTGGAACAGCGGCATGTTCATCTGGCGCGCTGCGGCGATTCTGGAAGAAATTCGCCGGCATCAGCCTGCGTTGGGCGCAGTCGTGGATCGTCTCGGAGCGCTGAAGGCAGCCGGGGCATCCCAGGCGGCGATGGATGAAGTCTATCGCCAGGCCCTGTCGGTCTCGATCGATAACGGGGTCATGGAATTGTCGTCGAACGCGGCGGTCGTGCCTGTGGTGTTCCGCTGGTCCGATGTGGGGAGTTGGGGGAGCCTGGACGAAGTCGCCAAGCAGGATCAATCCGGGAATATCATGACCGGGCGCGTGGTCGATTTCGAAAGTACACGGTCGATTGTCTATGCGGATCGGCGGGTGGTGGCCACCATCGGGCTGCAGGACATGGTAGTCGTGGATACGCCCGATGCCACGCTGGTCTGTCCCAAGTCTCGCGCGCAGGATGTGAAGAAGATTGTGGAAGTGCTGAAGCGGCAACAGGCGCCGGAGCATTTGGAACATCTGACGGTCTTTCGTCCATGGGGATCGTACACGATTTTAGAAGAAGGCCCCGGCTTCAAGGTCAAACGGGTGACGGTCAACCCTGGTGGGCGGCTGTCGTTGCAGCTCCATCATCAGCGGAGCGAGCATTGGGTGGTCATTGCCGGAACGGCACGGGTGACGAGGGGTGAGGAGGTGTTCGATCTCCAGGTGGGGATGAGCACCGCTATCCCGGTCGAAACCCGGCATCGATTGGAAAATCCCGGCCAGGATATGCTGCACATTATTGAAGTGCAGAATGGTCCCTATCTGGGCGAAGACGATATTGTCCGGTTTAAAGACGATTATGGGCGGGGTTAGATTCGACTGGCACGAGGTGTGAGGCATGAGGCAAGGGGCTGACCCCCTCGCTTCTCGTCCAGAGCCTCTCGCCTAGAAGGAGTGAGGATGGGTTTATTTCGCGAATATGATCTCAGAGGGATTGTCGGGCAGGAACTGACCGAGGACATCGCCGAACTGGTTGGGCGGGCCTACTGCACGCATGTCCAGGGGCGCGGGGTGAAGACGGTGAGTATGGGGCGCGATGGCCGTCTGAGTTCCCCCCAATTGCATCAGGCGCTGGTCAAGGGGTTATTGGCCGGAGGGTTGAACGTCATTGATATCGGCATCTGCCCTTCACCGCTGGTCTATTTCTCGCTGTTTCACTTGCCGGTGGACGGCGGCATCATGATTACCGGCAGCCATAACGCAGCCGAGTACAACGGGTTCAAGATTTGCGTGGGGAAAGAGGCGATTCATGGCGAGGAAATCCAGGCGCTTCGCCGGGTGATGGAGAAGGGGGAGTTCGTGTCCGGCAATGGGACACGGTCGGAGCACCCGATCATTCCCGATTACCTGGCCTATCTCAAGAAGAGTTTTGCCGGGGTGCAAGCCAGCCATCTCCATGTCGTGATCGATTGTGGCAATGGCGTTGCCGCCTTGGTGGCGAAGCAGGCACTGGAGTTGCTGGGTTGCAAGGTGACGGGCCTGTATTGTGACTTGGATGGCCGGTTTCCCAATCACCATCCCGACCCCACGGTGTTGGAAAATTTGGCCGACCTCACGCAGGCTGTCAAGGATCACAAGGCGGATGTGGGCATCGGCTATGACGGTGATGCCGATCGCATCGGCACAGTCGATGAGCAGGGGAATGTGCTCTGGGGCGACCGGCTGATGGTGATCTACTCGCGTGATATTCTGGCAGCACGGCCTGGCAGCACGATCATTTCCGAAGTGAAGGCCTCGCAGAGCTTGTACGACGACATTGCCAAGCAGGGTGGCCGTCCGGTGATGTGGAAAACCGGTCATTCCTTGATCAAAGCCAAGATGAAGGAAGAACAGGCCGTGTTGGCGGGGGAAATGTCCGGTCATATGTTTTTTGCCGACCGCTATTTCGGTTACGACGATGCGGTCTATGCATCCTGCCGTCTCGTGGAAATTCTGGCGAAGCGCAGAATGCCGCTGTCCGCGCTGGTGGCGGATTTGCCTGAGACGACGGTCACCCCTGAAATTCGTGTCGATCTCCCGGATGCAATCAAGTTCGATGTCGTCAAGCGGGTCCGCAGCCGGTTTGAGGAGCATGTGAAGTCCCAGCAGGGACTGGGGCCGGAACAGCGCCGGGTGAGGGAGTTGGTAACGATTGATGGAGTGCGGGCGATCTTCGACGACGGATGGGGCCTGATCCGGGCCTCCAATACTCAACCGGCGTTGGTCTTGCGATTCGAGGCCCTCTCGCCCGCGAAGCTCACAGCCATTCGTGCTATCGTGGAAGCGGAGCTGGCTGCCGCGCGACAGTTTGTCGAACGCTAGTGCCGATACGTCCTTTCCTTAACCGGCCGTTGGGCCGTTTCCCTATGACACCCGTATTATCCGTTTCGCTGTGCCTGTTCATCCTGGGGGCTCCGGCGTGGAGCCTTGCGGCTGAGGATGCCACACGGCCTTTTCAGATCGGCGAGCGGCTGACCTATGACATTTCCTTCCTGAATATCAGCGCGGGAACGGCGGTAATGGCCGTACAGATGGGAGACGAGGGGAACGATCGGATGGTCGGGAAGTTTGTCACCACAGCGGTCTCGAGTCCCACGGTCACCCGGTTCTTCCCTGTCGATAACCGCGTCGAGTCGGTAACCGATCTGACCGCCTTTCTTCCGGAACATATGACCTTTCGCAGGCGGGAAGGGAAAAAGAAGGAAGATATCGAATATACGTTTCATCAGCAGGACCATACCGTGACTGCCGTGCGAGGGGGCACTACTGAAACGGTGCCGATTCCAGCCGGGACCCAGGACCTGATTTCTTGCCTCTATTACGTGCGCAGCCAGTTACCGTTCAAGCAAGGGGCCTCAATGGCGTTGAATGTGTACCACGATAAGAAGGTCCGCCAGATCGATGTCCGCGTCGAAAACATAGAGATGGCCGAAGGGCCGTGGGGCAAGCTGGAAACGGCTCAAGTGCTTGTGATCATGCCGTTTCAGGGAATTTTTCTGAATCAGGGCAATATTCGGGTCTGGTTTACGACGGATGCCCGGCGTATTCCGGTGCGCATGAAGGCCAAGGTGATCGTCGGCTCGATTGTGGCGGATCTCATTGAAGGAATTCCGGAAGTGGCTCAACGAAAATGAGGACAGGACCTGTCATTGCCGGGCGGATCTAAACCCGCTATACTTGCTCCACGATGGGACAATTTCCCCTTACATTAGGCCGCTTTATCATTCGCAGTCAGGCGCAGCATCCTGGTGCGACCGGAGAGTTCTCCAGCCTGCTCAGCCAGATTGGTCTGGTGGGGAAAGTCATTGCGCACGATCTTCGCCGTGCGGGTCTCATCAACATCCTTGGCACGACCGGTGAAACGAATGTGCAGGGCGAGACGGTCAAAAAGCTGGACGACATTGCGAACGACACTTTCTTGCGCGCCTTCCAGCAAAACGGATTGGTCTGTGCCTTGGCCTCAGAGGAAATGGAGCAGATGGTCTCGCTGCCGGAGAACTGGCCGCAGGGGAAGTACATGCTGCTCTTCGATCCGCTCGACGGGTCGTCCAATACCGATTGTAATATGCCGCTGGGAGCCATTTTCTCCGTGCTGCGGTATGAGAGCAACGACCGGCCGCCGGTTGAGAGCGATCTGCTGAAAAAGGGGCTCGAACAGGTGGCGGCAGGCTATCTGTTGTTTGGCTCCAGCACCATGCTGGTCTATACGGCCGGTCATGGGGTCCATGGGTTTACCCTTGAACCGAGCATCGGTGAGTATCTGCTGTCGCATGAACAGATCCGGATTCCCGATCGCGGGAAAGTCTATGCGACCAACGAGGGGAACTACCACAAATGGACCCCGGGCATGCAACGGTACGTGGACTCTCTCAAGATCTCCGACAAGGCCACGGGACGGCCCTATAGCGGGCGCTACTCCGGCTGTCTGGTCGCCGATGTGCACCGTGTCTTGCTTGGCGGCGGGGTGTACTTCTATCCCGGTGAAACGGATAAGCCGGAAGGCAAACTCCGGCTCATGTATGAAGGCAATCCGCTGGCAATGGTGGTGGAGCAGGCCGGCGGACGGGCCACGACCGGCACCATGCGTATTCTTGAGGTGGAGCCCCAAAAATTGCACCAGCGGGTGCCCTTGATTATCGGCAGCAGGCAGGATGTGGAGACGGTCGAAGCGTTTATTCAGGGCCGGTCTTAGCCGGCATCATTCACGATACGTTGTTTTGGAGGAGTGACATGGCAGATCGGGTGCAGGAGATTCTGAGCTGGTATGAAAGTGACAATGCGGGCACCAAGGCGAATCTGGCACGCATGCTGCGGCACGGCAAATTGGCCGGGACGGGCAAGCTCGTCATATTGCCCGTCGATCAGGGCTTTGAACATGGTCCGGCCCGCAGCTTTGCGCCGAATCCGGCCGGCTATCATCCGCACTATCATTTTCAGCTGGGCATCGACGCCGGGTGCAATGCCTATGCGGCGCCGTTGGGGTTCCTCGAAGCGGGTGCCAGCCACTTTGCCGGGCAGATCCCGCTGATTTTGAAATTGAACAATCATGATGTGTTGCATGACGAGAAGGATCCGCTGCCGTCTGTGACGAGCAGTGTCCGGGATGCGCTGCGGTTAGGCTGCGTCGCGGTGGGATTTACGATCTACCCGGGGTCGGCCCATTGCCAGACCATGTATGAACAATTGCGCGCCATCACGGAAGAAGCCAAGGCTTCCGGTCTGGCGGTCGTGGTCTGGTCCTACCCCCGTGGCTCCTCGCTCAGCAAAGAAGGGGAAACGGCGATCGATGTCGGGGCCTACGCGGCGCAGATTGCGGCGCAATTGGGCGCGCATATCATCAAGGTGAAGTTGCCGACCGCGCATCTGGAGCAAGCCGCCGCCAAGAAAGTCTATGAGTCCACCCAGATTCCTATCAAGACCTTGGCGGAGCGGGTCAAGCATGTGGTGCAGAGTTCCTTCGACGGCCGCCGGATCGTCATTTTCTCGGGCGGCGCGAAGAGCGAAGACAAAAACGTCTTCGACGAAGCGCGGGCTATCAGGGATGGGGGGGGATTCGGCAGCATCATCGGGCGCAATTCCTTCCAGCGCCCCAAGGCCGAGGCCGTCAAGTTCCTTCATACGATCATGGGGATTTATGCCGGGGAGATTCAATAGCGTCACCGGTTTCCCGGGCAATCGAGAGGCAGCGTTATGATGGATCGTCACTATCAGTCACCCAAACCAGGTCGTCGCTGGATCGTGCCCGCGGTGCTCCTGACCGCCGGGATGATAATCGGATTCGTGGTTGCCTCAGATTTAGGCTGGCTGCCGACCGGCCATGCCGTGCCCGATAGCGCTCCTCCTCAGGTGAGACCGGTGTCCACGGCGCCGCAGCCGATTTTGCCGGGGATGGGGACCCAAAGCTTTGTGGAGATCGCCAAGGCGGTGAAGCCGGCGGTCGTCAATATTTATGCGACCAAGACAGCCGGCAAGGGTGAAGGCCCTCATGCCACGCCATTCGACGATCCCTTCTTTCGCAAATTTTTCGGGGATGAATTCTTCCGCCGCTTCGAGCAGCAGCAACCGCCACAGCAGAAAGAACGCAAGGAGCGCGGGCTGGGATCGGGCGTCATCGTCGAGTCGAACGGCCTCATCATCACGAACAACCATGTGGTCGGCAAGGCCGATGAGATTCGCGTCACCTTGTCGGATAAGCGGGAGTTCAAAGCCAAGCTCATCGGAACCGATCCGAAGACGGACATTGCCGTGGTGAAAATCGACGCAACCGGGTTGCCGACGGTGGCCTGGGCGGACTCCGATCTCTTGGAAGTCGGGGAATTCGTGCTGGCTGTGGGGAATCCCTTCGGACTGACGCAAACCGTCACGCTGGGCATTGTGAGCGCCTTGGGCCGGGCGGCGGGGATTGCCGAATATGAAGACTTCATCCAGACCGATGCCGCGATCAATCCGGGCAATTCCGGCGGCGCGCTGGTGAATGTGCGTGGTGAGCTGGCGGGCATCAATACGGCCATCTTCAGTCAAAGCGGCGGCAACATGGGGATCGGCTTTGCCGTGCCCAGCAACATGGCGCGCTCGATCATGGATCAATTGGTGAAGACCGGGAAAGTGGTCCGTGGCTGGCTGGGCGTGTCGATTCAGGAACTGACGCCCGAATTGGCGGCGCAGTTCGGTGTGAGCGATACCAAGGGTGTGCTGGTCAGCGATGTGATGGATGAGAGCCCTGCCAAGAAGGCTGGCTTCGAGCGGGCTGACGTGATTCTGGAGTATGACGGGAAACCGATGGATTCGCCCACGCATCTGCGGAACGCGGTGGCGCAAACCCCGGTCGGGAAAAAAGTCGCGGTGAAGCTGATTCGTGAGAAGAAACCGAAGACGTTGGACGTCACCATCGTCGAGCAGCCCAAGTCCATTGCCCAGGCCGGTGAGGAAGAGGCGGCGGAGTCGGCCGCGCCGACCGGTGTGTTGGCCGACGTGGATGTGCGTGAACTGACGGACGATCTTGCCGGCCGCTATGGCATCAAGTCCGGTGAACGAGGAGTGGTCGTGGTACGGGTCAAGTCCGGGAGCACGGCCGAAGAAACCGGGGTGCGAGAAGGCGATATGATCGTCGAGATCAACCGCCAGGCGGTGACGTCGATGAAAGCCTACGAACGGATCGCCGCCAAGCTCCCGAGCGATCAGGCGGTGCTGCTCTTGTTGAAGCGGCAGGGACGGACGATTTATCTGACGCTTCGACCATGACGCCATAAGACGGCGTCCGTGACCGGATGCCGAAATGAGAGGAGGGCCCGGTATGGTATCGCGAGCCATATTCATCCTTCTCAGTGCGCTGGCGGGAATGGCCCTGTTTCTAAGGGCCGAGAATGCCAGCGGAGCGTTCTGGCTCTACGGGTTTGGAATCGGCGCGGTGACGGGCGGGCTCATCGTAGCCGGTGAGTACGCCTTGCGGACGTTTTCTTTCGGCATCATCGTCGGTGGGACGGCCGGGTTGGCAGCCGGGCTGCTGATGACGGGACTGGTCGAGTGGGTCGGCGGGGAAATCTTCGACGTCGAGACGTTTCTGTTTCATATCGGCGGGTTGGTGTTTCTGCTGGGGTTTCCCTATCTGGGGCTGGTGATGGGGGCGCGGTTCGGGCAAGAGCGATTCCCCGGCCCCAAGCAGCGGCCGGCGGACCTGTCTGGAAGTTCGACCAGCCTCAAAGTGCTGGACACGAGCGTGATTATCGATGGCCGCGTCGCGGATCTCTGCGAAACCGGGTTTCTCGAAGGCACGTTTCTGGTGCCCCAGTTCATTCTGAACGAACTGCAGCACATCGCGGATTCCTCCGATTCGCTCAAGCGAGCGCGCGGCCGCCGCGGTCTTGATGTGCTCAATAAGATTCAGAAGATGGCCGGCGTGGATGTGCGGATTGTGGACGAGGATTTTCCGAACGTGAAGGAAGTGGATGCCAAGCTGGTGGTGCTGGCGAAGAAAGTGGGCGGCAGCATCATGACCAACGACTTGAATTTGAATAAAGTGGCGGAGTTGCAAGGGGTGCGCGTGCTCAATATCAATGAGCTCTGCAATGCCCTGCGTCCGGTCGTGCTGCCGGGGGAGACGATCCGTGTGTTTGTGTTGAAGGAAGGCAAGGAAGCCGGGCAGGGCGTCGCCTACCTCGATGACGGCACGATGATCGTGGTGGACAATGCGCGCCGGTGCATCGGCCGGAATGTCGATGTGGTCGTCACTAGTGTGCTGCAGACCACGGCCGGCCGGATGATTTTTACCCGGTTGAAGGAAGAGACCGAGCGAGAGGAGTTGCAAGTCGCTCGTGGCTAGGAGTGTTCTC
Organism: Nitrospira sp.; assembly: GCA_035968315.1. NCBI lineage: Bacteria > Pseudomonadati > Nitrospirota > Nitrospiria > Nitrospirales > Nitrospiraceae > Nitrospira > Nitrospira sp. The sequence continues at coordinate 81,905 of JAVYIN010000003.1, read as the reverse complement.
CCGCGCCAGACTCCTCGTGTGGTCGCCGTCGTGCCTGCAGCCGGCAAGGGGCTGCGGATGGGTGGCGCCGTTCCCAAGCAGTTTCTGGCGTTGGGCGGAGAACCGATCGTCGTCCATTCGCTTCGCGCCCTTCAGTCTGCCGCCTGTATTCATGAAATCATTCTCGCCGTTCCTCAAGCCGATCTCGACTATTGCCTGAACGACCTCGCGGTCCGTTACGGATTGTCCAAAATCACCAAAGTGGTGCCGGGCGGGAAGGAACGGCAGGACTCCGTCCGCCACGCACTGGATCATGTGTCGGATGACACGGAGATCGTGGTCGTGCACGATGCGGTGCGGCCTTTTCTGACGGTGAGCATGCTGGACGGGGTGGTGGCGGCGGCGCGGGAAGTGGGCGGCGCGATCGTGGCCTTGCCGATGCGGGATACCGTGAAGGAAGTCGGCGCTGGGCATCGCATCACGCGGACGGTCGATCGGCAGCCCTTGTGGCTGGCGCAGACGCCCCAGGCCTTTCGGAGGGGATGGCTGCAAGAGGCGCACAGGAAGGCCCATGCCGAACATGTGCATGCGACGGACGATGCGTTTCTCTTTGAATGGGCCGGCCATCCCGTGGTCGTGGTCGAGGGGAGCGGGGAGAACATCAAGGTGACGAGACCCGAGGATATGATCATCGGGGAAGCGATTTTAGGAGCCCGCAAGGGCGGGCAGTCTGGAGGTCGGTGATGACAACGAAAATTCGGGTGGGATGCGGGTATGACGTGCATCCCCTCGGCAGCGGGCGCAAATTGATTCTCGGTGGAGTCGAAGTGCCGCATTCCAAGGGGCTGTTGGGCCATTCGGATTCGGATGTGCTGGTGCATGCCGTGTGCGATGCGCTGCTCGGCGCCATGGGGGAGGGCGACTTGGGCCGTCACTATCCCAGCTCCGATCAGAAGTACAAGGGCATTTCCAGCTTGAAGCTGCTCGAAGATGTGATGGGCAAGCTTGCGAAGAAGGGCTATCGCGTCGTCAATGTCGATACGATCATTGTGGCCCAGGCGCCGCGGTTGAGCACCTTTCTCTCCGCCATGCAGACGCAGATGGCGCAGGTGATGGGGATCGATGCCGATCTCGTGAATGTAAAGGTGAAAAGCGGAGAAGGCTTGGACGCGGTGGGGCGCGAGGAAGGCATGCAGGCCCATGCCGTCTGTTTGATTGAGGCGGTGTACCCGTCGTAGGATAGACGCGCCATGTTAAATGCCATTCGACAAGATCTGAAAGCCGTGTTCGATCGGGACCCGGCGGCCACGAGCCGTCTGGAGGTCATTCTGACCTATGCCGGTTTTCACGCCTTGCTGATCTATCGCATTGCCCATTGGCTGAAGATCCATGGGGTGCCGTTCTTTCCGCGAGCCTTGTCTCAACTGGCCCGTTGGCTCACCGGCATTGAAATCCATCCTTCCGCCAAGATCGGGACGGGGTTCTTCATTGATCACGGCATGGGCGTCGTGATCGGCGAGACGGCAGAAATCGGTGATTACGTCACGCTCTTTCAAGGCGTCACGCTTGGCGGCACCGGCAAGGAACGCGGGAAACGGCATCCGACGCTGGGCAATCACGTGGTCGTCGGCGCAGGCGCCAAGATCCTCGGCGGTATCAAAATCGGCGACAACGTCAAAATCGGCGCGAATTCCGTCGTCATCAAAAACGTCCCGCCCAACTCCACGGTCATCGGAGTGCCGGCCCGCGTCATCAAGACGCAGGGCGAGCGATTGCCCGATGTGACCATGGATCAAACGAACCTCCCTGATCCCATCAACGATCGCTTCGCCGCGCTTGAGCAGGAGTTGATCGAACTCCGCAAGAAGCTGGAGAGTCGCGACTCCCAACTGCCGTTCTAGCAGGATACTGAAAAAGGCCGCCAGCTTCGTTCTCGGCTCATAGAAATCCTCAACGTACCTCTGAGGGTACGCCTCCGGTTTCTATTCGCCTGCGGCCTTGCTGGACAGCCTTTTTGAGTATCCTGCTGTAATGGAATCCGTCGCGGCGGGAGCCGCGCCGGTACGGTTTCTAGTTTGACAGGCAGGTGCTCATGAATTTCTTCCGCTCGTCACCCTTCAGTTGTTTCTCCCCCGCCTCTTTGTTGCACGCCTTCATTTTCTCCTGCTGAGCCGTCTTCCCGTCTTTGACCGGCTTCGCAGAGAGACACTCCTTCATAAACGCCTTCCGCTCTTCGCCTTTTCCTTCGCCGAATCCCTTCGCATTCGCCTGTTCATTGCAGGCTTTCATCTTGTTCTGTTGCTCAGCGGCCTCGCTGACCATCGGCGCCAGACCCATTACGGCCAGAAACAGCGAGAGCACGATCATGCTGGCAATCTTCATTATCGATCTCCTTTCATGAATGAGAGGGGGGGATAAGTTTAACTATAGCAAAACGAACGGAAGCTGTCTTTAGTAGTCCACCCGAACGAGATAGAGTCCTTGCGGCGGCGCGGTCTTGCCGGCTTTTGAGCGATCGCGGGCGGCGAGGATGTCTTGCATACTGGTTGCCGGGCGTCTTCCTATCCCGACCTCCACCAGCGTGCCGACGATGCTGCGGACCATTTGCTTAAGAAACCGGTTGGCATAGATGTCGATGCGGAGTTCGTGGCCGTCGCGGGTGATCGTGAGCTGCTGGATATGGCAGATCGGATCTTCGTTTTCGGTGGGCTGCGTTTCAAACGAGGAACAATCGTGAACCCCGATCAGGTGGCGCGCCGCCTGGTTCATGGCGTCGTCATGCAACGGCCTGTGGACGTGCCATAGGCCACGCCGTTCGAGCGCGGGCCGCTCGGAGCGATTCAGGATGCGGTATCGGTAGAGTTTCCCTGTGGCCTTGTGCCGGGCGTGAAAATCCGCTGAGGGCAATTCTACAGCACGGATCGAGATGTCCGGCGGAAGATGGGCGTTGAGGGCTTTGATCCATTCATAGGGCGTCATCTCACGATCGATCCGGAAGCTGACGACCTGCCCGAGCGCATGGACGCCGGCATCGGTGCGTCCGGCCGCGACGACCGAGATCGTCTGTTGCGTCACGTTCTTGATCGCCGTTTCGAGCGCTTCCTGGATCGTGGGCTGGTTGAGCTGGCGCTGCCAGCCGGCGTACTGTGTGCCCTCGTATTCCAGTGTCAGCTTGATCGTCGGCATAGAGTGGCCTGAGAGGGCGCGGTGCGGGTTATCGGGCCGTCGGTTTGCCGGAGGCCAGGAATGATTTCACCCCCTGCAACAGCGACTCGGCGACATCGCGGACAAACGTGTGCTTGCGCAGGAGCGTTTCTTCCGAGGGATTGGAGATGTAGGCGATCTCGGCCAGGATGCTGGGCATGCTGGTATAGCGCAGGACGTAGAACGGCGCGGTTTTGACTCCGTGGTCGTTGATCTCATAGTGGCCGTTCATGCGGGCTACCATGGATTCCTTGGTCGTCCAGGCCAGCTCCAGCGATTCTTCGATCTTTTTGGTGGTGAGCAGATCTGCGAGCAGATATTCCACGCCGGTCCCGGTGCTATTGAGGGGGGTGCCGTTTTCTCGGGCGGCCACCTCAAGAGCCCGTTGATCCTTTGCCCGTCCGAAGTGGTAGATCTCGATGCCTTTGACGGCACGGGAGGGATGGGAGTTGACGTGGATCGAGACGAACAAATCGGCATCGTGCTCGTTGGCGAACTTCGCGCGGTCTCCCAGCTCGACAAACACGTCTTGGTCCCTGGTCATCAGCACGCGTACGCCCGGTTGCTTGCTCAAGAGGTCGCGCAGGAGCAAGGCGACTTTGAGGGTGATATCTTTTTCCTCGGTGCCATGAAGGCCGCGCGCCCCGGGATCTTTGCCCCCATGCCCGGCGTCCAGCACGATGGTCTTGTACGGTTTCGTTTGCGGCACGGTTGGTTGCGGCGGCTCACTGGCGGCCGGCGCTGGCTCGCGGGGCTCCGGTGTGGCGATGGCTGGAGCCGGAGTCGCCGGTGAGGCGGGCGCGGCTGGGGTGACATCCACGACGAGCCGCGGAGGGTTTTCGAGCGCAAAGTGCTTGTAGCGGCTGATGGCCCCGGTTGCGAGGGCAACGGTGATGGAGCGAGCGTCGTCTTGTGTGATCAGAAAGGGCGCCGGTACCACGCCGCGGGTGAGTCGATTGCGCGCAGAGCGGCTCATCGTCGTGTGGGGCAGCGAAATCAGAATGTCGTTGGAAGTTGAATCCTGGTGTTCCACGGCTTTGATGTGCCGATCCAGGTCGAGTACGAGTCTGGTGCGCCCCGGGGTCGAAAAGACACGGACATTCTGAACCGTGGCGGGCATCAGTGAGGCCGGAGTCCCTTTGGCTTTGGTCTTATGCGGGCGGTGGGATCGGCCGTCGTCGGCCGCGGCAAAGGCGTTGTGCGAAGCAGCCTGGAACGGAACCGGTATGAGACTGCCCAGACAGAGCAAGCCTGCCAGGAGCAGAGTGTGGGCCGAGAAGAAGGACCGTGGGCGCATGTTCCTACCAGGGCTGTCAGGGATAAAAACTATTCTCAGATGTTTCCCGGCTTGTCAAGGGCTTGGGCTTGTTCCAACGCGCATTGACAGGGGGGAAATCTTCCCGGTAGCGTGAGGAACCATGGCGACCCACCTCATCATCGATGGCTATAACCTTCTCGGGGGGAGCGCGTCGTCCAGATCGGAGATGGCGAGGGAATCCCTCCTGCAAGACTTAGCGGCGTACCGCCATCGAAAAGGGCATGCCTTGACGGTGGTGTTCGACGGGTGGCAGCAGGGCCATCCGGTGGAGCAGCGCGAACATCGGGCCGGGGTGCAGGTGGTCTATTCCCGGCGGGGGGAGAAAGCCGATCAGGTGATCCAGCGTCTGGTGCGCGAGTATGGATCAGATTGCGCCGTGGTCAGCTCGGACCATGAGATCATGGCGACGGCCAGGGCGCATGGGGCGATGACGCTGACGGCGGCGCTGTTCATGGGCAAGCTGGCAGGGCGTGCCGGCTCGTTGGGAACGGTGCGGGGGAAGGAACTCGATTCCGGAGAGGATGAGGCGCCCCGTCGAGGGCCGGAGAAAAAGGGAAACCCTCGCAAGCTTCCGAAGGCCCAGCGTCAGCGGAACCGGCAGCTCAAGCGATTTTGAAGAGGCGTTTGGCGTTGCGAGTGGTGGCGAGGGCGATTTTATTGGCATCCATCCCGACTTCGCCGGAGCGAATGGCCGCCAGTTGCGCAGCCACATGTGTGACATAGGCCGGCTCGTTCCGTTTTCCCCGGTGCGGCACCGGGGTGAGGTAGGGGCAGTCGGTCTCGATCAAGAGCCGGTCCAGCGGAACGGTCTTCGCAATATCCCGCAAGGCGGTCGCGTTTTGGAACGTGAGAATGCCGGAAAACGATAGGTAGAATCCGAGGTCCAGCGCATCGTGAGCCAGTGCCGCATTGCCGGAGAAACAGTGAAACACCCCGCCGACCTCCGAGGCTTTTTCTTCCCGTAATATCGCCACGGTATCCGCGTCGGCTTCCCGCGTGTGAATGATCACGGGGAGCCGGAGTTCATGCGCGAGCTGAATTTGCTCGCGGAACCGCTCGCGTTGTTCTTTCGGGGAGGAGTGGTTGTAGTGGTAGTCCAGTCCGATTTCCCCGTAGGCCACGACCTTTCTATTCTTGGCCAGCCGGCGGAACTCGTCGTACCAGTTGTCTTGAATGTGTTTCACTTCATGCGGGTGGACGCCGATGGAGGCATAGACAAAGGGGTGCTGGCCGGCAAGGGCCACAGCGGATTCGCTCGTGGCCAGGTCGCAGCCGATGGTGATGAATTGCTCCACGCCGGCTTCACGGGCACGGGCGATCATCGCGTCCCGGTCCTCGTTGTACCGGGCGTCGTCCAGGTGCGTGTGGGTGTCGATCAGCATGGCGGTGGATCGTGCGGCGAGCGGCCTTGATGCTGTGCGTCAGGCCGGGCGGGTGATGATCGATCCGGCCAGCTCGTTCAAGAGCGCTTCGGTCTCGTCCCAGCCCAGGCAGGCGTCGGTGATGGAGACGCCGTGCGCGAGCGTGACGCCTTGCTTCCAGGATTGTTTCCCGGGGTTGAGATTGCTTTCGAGCATCAAGCCCATGATGGAGTTGCGTCCCTCGCGGAACTGGCGGAGCACGTCACGGGCGACGAGGCCTTGGCGGCGGTGGTCTTTATTGGAGTTATCGTGCGAGCAGTCGATCATGATCGGGCGCGCGATGCCTTCTCCGGCCACGGCGGCCTCGGCTTTCGCCACATGTTCCGCTTCGTAGTTGGTTTTGCCGCCGCCGCCCCGGAGGACGATGTGGCGGTCGGGGTTGCCCGCGGTGCGAATGATCGAGATTTGCCCCTCGGCGTTGATGCCCATGAAGTGATGGGGCGTGCGGGCCGAGGTCATCGCATTGACGGCGACTTGCAGGCTGCCTTCGGTGCCGTTTTTGAAGCCAACCGGCATGGACACGCCGCTGGCCAGCTCACGATGGGTTTGACTTTCGGTCGTACGGGCGCCGATGGCGCTCCAGCTGATCAGGTCCGCGATATATTGCGGCGAGATGGGGTCGAGTAATTCGGTGGCGCAGGGAAGCCCAGATTGATTGATCTTAAGCAGAATGGTCCGCGCCAATTCCATGCCGGCGGCAATGTCGCAGGTGCCGTCGAGATGGGGGTCGTTGATCAAACCCTTCCAGCCGACGGTGGTCCTGGGTTTCTCGAAATAGGTGCGCATGACGATCAGCAAACGGTCGCGCAGGGCATCGGCCACCGGCTTCAGCTTGGCGGCATATTCGTAGGCGGCGCCGGGATCATGGATGGAGCAGGGGCCCACGATGATGAGAAGCCGATCGCGATCCTGGCCATGGAGAATCCGGCGGATTGCCATGCGCGTGTCCACGACCAGCGCGGCGGCCTCATCGGTGATCGGCAGCTTCGTTTTGATGGCGCGCGGCGAGGGGAGCGCGTTGATTTCGAGAATATGCTGATTGTCGATCGGTCTATTCATGATCGCTGTCCGCGAGCGGCTCGCGGCCTTTCATCTGATCCTAAGGGGCGACTCAATAGGGAATGTCTTAAGATATGCGAAAATGCCTGAGAAAGTCCATATCGCTTGACAGGAAGACGAGGCAATCGATAGGTTACTCGTGGTTATTCAACGTTCTGTTGTCCTTCGTCTGAGGGGTTTTCAAGAGTGCTCGTGACGCCGTCATTGCCTCGAATGCTGGTTCTCCTCCGTACGGTGCTCTCGCTGGGGATGATCGTCATCCTCCTTGGGCTGGCGCCGTTTGCCGTGGCGCAGGATGTCCATCACGAACTGGCCGCAGCAGATCACGACGGCCATGAGCATTCCGACACCGATCTCTGCCAGTGGGTCCAGCACCATACCGCCGGATCTGTGGATATTGATGCTCCCAGGCTGGTCTTTTGTGAGCTGGTCTGGCATCGAGCGCTTCCGGCTGAGTCGGTCTTACTCTCTCTCGATGTTGCCTCCGTCGGTCCTTCCCGCGCTCCCCCGCGTCGCTAAATTCCCTTCAACGAGTTGTACCGGGTTCGGCGCAGTCTGTGCCGGGGGCCGGTCTCTATTCTATTTCGATGTTGAATGTGGAGGCTGTGTATGCGGCGCGCATGGTTTCATCTCTGTGCCGGATTGATTGTCGGAAGCCTGACCGGTGTATGTGCGGGTCCATCCGTCGCTCATGGAGCAGAGGGGGAAGGGGCCAACATGATTCGCGGGACGGTCCAGAACCAGGACCTTCGCCGGGTCGGGCAAGCGGTGGTGGAGGTGAAGGATCAGGAAGGCGGGCTGGTGGCGACGGCGGTGTCGAATGACGCCGGTGAGTTCTCGGTCTCGGTTCCGGCGAATGCGACCTACTCGGTGAGCGCCGTGCAAGAGACCTACCGAAGCGAATATATCGTTCTGGTGCTGGGGCTGGAGCCGCCGAAGCCGGTCATATTGACGCTGTCAAAAACCAGGGAGATTGCCCTGGAGGTGGTGTCGCCGCTTCCGCCTATTCAATACAAGGCGTCGAGCGAAACCTATTCGGTGAGCCGCAAGGATATCGAGGCGCTGCCGCGCGGCAACAATAACGAACTGCACGATGTGTTGCTGACGATTCCCGGCGCGGTCTATGGCTCTCTTAAGCAAGTCCATATCCGGCAGGACCATGCCAATCTGCAGCTGCGCATCGACGGTGTCCCGATTCCGGAGACGGTCTCGTCCACATTTTCCGATGTCATTTCACCCCGCTCGTGGGAGCGCGCGGACATTGTGCTCGGCGGCATGGAAGCCAACGTCGGCAACAAGGCGGCCGCGCTGATCGATATTACGACCAAGAGCGGCACCAAGCCGGGATTCGGATCGCTGCAGATGTTCGGCGGATCCAACCGCACGGTTAATCCCTCGTTCGAGTATGGCGGGACGGTCGGAGAAAAATTCCGCTATTACATTCTCAACAGTCACACCGCGACCAATCGCGGCATCGAGCCGCCGACGCTCGGCCATTCGATCTTTCACGGGCAGAGCGAGCGGAATCAGACCATGTTTCGCGGCGACTATCAGCACGACAATACGAACAACTTCACGGTGCTGTTTTTGAACTCCGTCGCGAAATACCAGATTCCCACGATGCCGGGCCAGACGAGGAACGCGGCGATCACCGGCTTGCTGCCGGCGGGGTTCTCGGCCGTGCCGTCGGAAATGGTCGATGAAAATCAGCAGGAGCAGAACCAGTATGCGCATCTGGTCTGGCGGCATGACGTGTCGTCGAATCAGTTCTTCAGCCTGGCGGGCTACTTCCGGCACACCCGAGCCACTTTCAAGACCGATCCGCTGAACGTGCTTGCCTACGTGCCGGACGAGACGGAGCCCTTTTCCGCCGGCAGCCAGGATCGCACGGCCTACTCGGGCGGCCTTCGCCTGGACTACACCTATGTCCACAGCAAAGAGCATTTGATTAAGACGGGCTTCCAAGTCGACCGGACGCAGGCCGTCAACAAGACCAGGCTCTCAACCTTCCTGGATGACGGCGCGGGAAATCCGACGGGCAATGTCATCGGTCGCAATGCCGACAATCGCCTCATCGGCTACCGGCAGGAATTCTGGATTCAGGACCAATGGACGCCCAACGACCGGTGGACCTTCAATCTGGGATTGCGCGGGGATGTCGTGCAGTATCAACGGGACGAGGCGCAGCTGAGCCCGCGGCTCGGCGCGACGTACAAGGCCAGCCAATCGAACGTATTCCATGTGTTCTATGGGCGAATGTTCACGCCGCCGAATTTGGAGGCCATTTCCTTTGCGAAGCTGAATACCGCCGGCACGAAAGCGGCACCGGAGGATACGACGAATATCGCGCCCAAAGCCGAGCGCGCGCATTACTTCGAAATCGGCAGTTACCATGCGCTGTCCAGTTGGGCCACGTTTGAGCTGACGGGCTACTACAAGCTGGCCCGCAATCTGTCCGACGCCGGGCAGTTCGGCACGACCCCGTTATTGAACTACTTTGCCTTTAACTATGGATGGCAGCGGGGCATCGACGGCGCGTTGAAGCTCCAGGTGATGGACAATCTGACGGCCCGGCTGAACACGGCTTGGGGCCAGTGCAAAGGCTACGGACTCCAATCGGGGCATTTTTTGCTGGACGCGAAAGAGATTGGGGATGTCAATTCGCCCGGCGGAGTGTTTTGTGACCATACGCAGATGATCACGAGTTCGGCTCTGGTCAGCTATCGCTTTCAGGAGCGGACGACCGTGAGCGGGCAGATGCTGTTCGGCTCGGGGCTGCGGACGGCGGCGGATGAGGATGCGAAGACAAATTCGACCCATAGCCAGTCCTATACCGTCTTCAATACGTCGATTACACATGTGATTCCGTTGCCGTGGGACGGGCAGAAGTTTGTGCTCGGATTCGATGTGGTCAATCTGTTCGATCAGAAGTACTACATCAATCGCGGCGAAGGGAGCATTGGCTTGGGCGTCTCGCACGCGGGGATGCCACGGTCGTTCTTCTTTCGCGGCCAATGGTTCTTCTAATTCAGATGCTCAATAAGGTCCCCAGCATCGTTCTCAGTCGCCCGTCTCCCTGCGACGTACCGCAAGGGTACGCCTCAGTCGGCGGGCTCCCTGCGGCCTTGCTGGATGACCTTGTTGGGCATCTGATAGTATGAGAAAGCTTTTGAGGAAGATAGGGATGGGGATGAGAGGTGTGGTTACGATGAACATATCCTACTTCAGGATAGTGGTGCTCGGATTCTATTTTTGCCTCCCGGCTGCCGTATTGGCGGCGGCTGGCGATGAGGCGACGCATGCGTCGGACCATCAGGAGGATATGCTTGAGCTGCCGGAAGTGCATGTGCACGGGTTGTCGCTCAACAAGGACCAGCAGCTGGGGCCGGTGGCGAAAGCGACGCCCTGGCCGGCGGTGCCGCCATCCCTCGATGGACAGGAACTCGACGATTGGATGAAAGCCAGGGTGCTGGTGTCGAAGGAGTCCAAGGTGACCGTCGTGGTATTGGAGCCTGCCAAGCATCGTGAACTGACCGCTGCCGGCATTGCCGCGCTGAAGAAATGGACGTTCGACCCCCAGATGAAGGGCGATGACGTGATCGACGGGGAGTTGACCGTTCGCATCCACTTTCGGACAAAGTAAGTGAAAGGCGAGAGGCATGGGGCGCATGGCAAGGGGGAAGCGAGTAATGCCGGTCATCCCCCACGCCAGTGATTCTGTATGAGCCTTGACGAATCCCTCTTTCTCTCTATCAATGGGTTAGCAGGCCGATCGGAATTCTTCGATCATCTCTTTCTTCGTCTCAGCGCCACCAGCTCCCTCTATCTGCCGGTGGCCTGCGCGCTGGCCTATTGGATCTTGCGCCGTCGGTGGGAGGCGTTGCTAGGCAGTCCGTTTTTGGCCGGCGCGATCGGGTTGTCGGATTTTCTGGGCGGGCAGCTGAAGTGGGCCTTCGCGCGTGTGCGGCCCTGTCAGGCGCTGCATGAAGCCATTGTCGTCGGGGGAGGCGCCTGCGGGCGGCTCTTCAGCTTCCCCTCCAACCATGCGATGAACACGGCTGCCGCAGCGGCCTTCCTCCAGGTGCTCTATCCAAAAACCGGCTGGATCAGCTGGCCGATCGTCGCGCTGGTGGGGTTCTCCCGTGTCTATATCGGCGCCCACTATGTAACCGACGTGTTGGGCGGTTGGGCGCTCGGCAGCCTGATCGGTGGCGGTATCGCCTGGGCGCTGCTCCAGTGGCCGCGGTTCCGGGCCGCTGCTGAGCCTCGGATTAGGTAAGCCAGGACAGCTGTTGGGCGGAGTCCGAGTTCGTTTCCGGTGTGTCGAGCACGCTACGGATTTTTTGCAGCAGTACTTCCTGGGTGAAGGGTTTCTGGATGAATGGCGTCGTATCGGCCAGGTTGTCGGCGATGCTGAAGCCGCGATCGATGTAGCCCGACATCAACAGCACTTTGATCGTGGACCGTTGATTGCGCAAGTGTTTGGCGAGGAGCGGCCCGCCGCCCGAGGGCAGCACCACATCGGACAGCAAGAGATGAATGGTGTTGTCGTAGCCGTTGCTCAAAAAGAGGGCTTCTTCGGCGGTGGCCGCTTCCAGCACGGCGTAGCCATGGTCCGTCAGCACTTGGCGGGCGAAGGCTCGCACGATCGGCTCGTCCTCCACCAGGAGGACGGTCTCGGACCCTCTGACCGCCGCCTGGGGAAGCGCCGTTTTCGAGGGCTGCTGGACCGTGCCCGTGACGCGCGGGAAGTAAATCTGAAATCTGGTGCCCTGCCCGACCTGGCTGGAGACGGTAATCAACCCGTTGCTCTGCTGCACAATCCCATGCACGGTCGCCAAGCCGAGCCCCGTGCCTTTTCCCGGTCCCTTCGTCGTGAAAAACGGTTCGAAGATGCGCAGGAGCGTGGCTTCATCCATGCCGATGCCGGTATCCTGGATCGCCAGCATGGCATACGAGCCGGGGGACAATGCCGGTGCCTGCGCGGAGAGAAAGGCGTCGTCCAGTTCCACATGCTGGGTTTCGATGATCAGCTGCCCGCCGTGCGGCATGGCATCGCGAGCGTTGACGGCCAGGTTCATCACGATTTGTTCGATTTGGCCGGGATCGGCTTTGATGCGGCCGATCTTCTCGTCCAGCCGGCAGATCAGCTTGATGTTTTCGCCGATCAGGCGGCGCAGCAGCTTCTCCATGTTGACGACGATGGAGTTGACGTTCAGGACCTGCGGCTGCATGACCTGCTGGCGGCTGAAGGCCAGCAGTTGATGCGTGAGCGCGGCGGCGCGATGGCCGGCATTGAGAATCTGCTGCAGCCCGTTTTGGACACGCGGCGGAATGCTGCGGTTCGTGAGGGCCAGATCGCTGTAGCCGTTGATGACCGTCAATAAATTGTTGAAGTCGTGCGCGATGCCGCCTGCGAGGCGTCCGATGGCATCCATCTTCTGGGCTTGATGGAATTGCTGCTCCAGCCGGACTTGCCCGGATAAATCCTGGATCAGCGACATGATCGAGACGACCGCGCCGCGCTCGTCCGTCAAGACCGAGTTGTGCCAGACGCAATGGACGACGCCGCCGGCGTTGGTGTATTGGCGCCCCCGATAGATGTTCTGGCGTTCGCGGCCCTTCATCAGCCGCTCGATGACGCTGTGCAAGGCCTCCTTGTCGTCGGTGAAGACGAACCGCCATTCGTGGTGATATTTCCCTTCCACGTCCTTGGCCGGCCATCCGAATATCTTTTCCGCCTGAGGGGACCAGCGTTGCAGGCGAAAGTCCGCCGTCCATTCGATGACGGCCAGCGGCGTGTTCTCGATATGGAAGCTGAGCTGTTGATAGGCCGATTGCAGGGCTTTCTCCGCGCGCTTGCGTTCGGTGATGTCGCGGATAGCCACGAGATGCATGTCCTGGCTTTTGTATCGGTAGGGTTTGACGATCACTTCTTCTGCAAAGGTGGAGCCGTCTTTGCGGCGGCCCATGCATTCGCAGGGGTTGTGCTCGCCGCCGGCGACCTTCTCGCGGGCCTCCTCGTCCACCAGGTTCAGGATGGGAGTTCCGAGGAGTTCGCCCGGCGCATAGCCGAACATCCGTTCCAGCCCAGGGTTGGCTTCGATGATGATGCCCTGGTGATGGATGGCGATGCCGTCGAAGGTGGCGTCGGCCAGGAGGCGGTAGCGCTCTTCCCCCTCGCGCAAGGCCGCATTGATGGTGACGAGCTCGGCGGTGCGCTCCTGCACGCGGCGTTCCAGTTCCGCATGGGATTGCCGGAGATCCTGCTCGCTTTGCTTGCGTGCCGTGATGTCGATGATCGAGGCCAAATAGTGCATGCCGCTGGGGAGCGAGACCGGGTTGAGGCCGATCTCGATGGGGAATTCAGCACCGTCCTTGCGCCGTCCGTACAAATCGCGGCCGACGCCCATGGCGCGCGCGGTTGGGGCTTGGTTAAAGCTGTGCCGATGGCGCGTATGGTCAGGAGAAAACCGGGTGGGCATCAACAGTTCAACGGATTGGCCGGCCAGTTCTTCGCCCCGATACCCGAACATCCGTTCGATTTCTGCATTGGCCAGGATGATGCGGCCGTCCTGGTTGGTGAGGAGCAGCCCGTTCGGTGCGGCATCGACGACGAGCCGGAAGAGGTCGTCGCCCTGTTGGTCGGAAGGGGAATCCTGAGGGTCTGCCATCGGGCTATCCTTTATCTCGTGCATGCCGCAGTCTCCATGAGCCCGGCCTGACCCTCACGGAGGAGCATCCTACCATTGCGTTCCGCGGGAGACAAATCAAAATCGGCGGCTCGTGCAGGGGAACAGGTTTTGGAGAGAGGCATTGCCTCAACCCACGGGTCGCTGTTCACGTCTTATGTGTCACGACGTCATACAGGCCAGCAGGCGAGCCTGGCATTGTTCATGATCGAAGCCGCGCCCAATGAGCACAATGGCCGGATTGGGTTCGTCGAGCAGCATGATAGGGGTCACGGTAGCTTGTCCCGGCGGGGCGTACTGGAATTCCTGCAACTCCGGTTCGTGCTCAAATCGGAAGAAGCCTTTGGCGCGTTCGAGTTCCTTGGGCAGGGCGTTGCTCCAGGCTTGAAAGCGTTCACGATTCAGGGGGCGTGGGAGCCGTACGGTCGTGGCGATGGGATGGTAGTCCGCCCGCTGGGATGAGCCTGAGGGGCGAGGTGCGCCAAATGCGACATTTGTCCGGGCCGTGGGGCGGTTGGTTTGGATAGGAGCCAGCAAAGCGGCGGGGTCGATGCGGGCGTGGGCGGTTTCCCAAAGCCGGGCATAGGGGTTTTGTGCCACGATCCCGCGCTTGAACTCTTCCCAATGGCCGGGCACGTAGAGATCCTGCTTGTTGAGGATGAGTTCGTCCGCGCAACGAATCGCTTGCGTGGTGACGTATTGGCTGGAGTGGCTGGTCTCGCTGGCAATGGGATGCAGGAGGGCGATCACCCGTTCCAATGTGGCGAGACGGGCGGTATAGAGGTCTGTGACCGCATCGATCACTTCGGCCGGATCGGCGAGCCCTGAACATTCCAAGATCAAGAGGTCCGCGCCCGTATCGCGCACCAGTTGGGCGATCCCCCAGGAGAGATCTTCTTTGGTATCGCAGCAGACGCAGCCGCCGGCGAGGTTCATGACCTGCTCGGCGATGGTGCCGGCGCGCGGCCCGTCGATGCTGATCTCGCCCGCCTCATTCATCAGCACGCCCACGCGGCGTCCCTGCTGTTTCCAATATTCCAGCAGCCGCATCAGCAGCGTAGTCTTGCCCGCGCCGAGCGAGCCGCAGAGGAGATAGAACGGAACGGGAGCAGATGTCATGAATGATCCCACGGGTAACAGGTGCCTGACAGGAATCACATTCTACCGGGTGAGAGGGGCTGGTGGAAAGGTCAATGGTGATGGGTGTGGGATTCAAGGGGGTGGCAGTGGGCCGGAAGTTTGGTGAGGTCGCAGTGGACGGTGTCGGGTTCACAACAGTGGGTGCCCATTTGAATCGTCATGTGATGAATGCCGAAGTCCGACGACACACGATCGCGGATCGTGTGCAGCAAGGCGTTCGTCAGTCCCTCGTCGTTGCCATCTACCAGTACATGACAGGTCAGCATGATCAGGCGGGGTTCCACGGCCCAGATGTGGAGATCGTGGACGTTCTTTACGCCTGGCAGGGATTCGATGGTTGTGGCGACGTGTGATGCGCTAATCGTGGGCGGGGTGGATTCCAGCAAGACATCCAGCGATTCTCTGAACAGCGGCCAGGCCCCGTGAAGAATGGCGCCGACCACGAGCAGACTGATGAGCGGATCGAGCACCGTCCAGCCCGTCAGCATGATCGCGCCGCCGCTCAGCACCACGCCGAGCGAGACCCAGGCATCGCCCAACATGTGCCAAAAGGCGCTGCGAATATTCAGGTCGTCTTTCGCACCATGTTGGAGCAGCAGAGCGATGCTGAGGTTGGCGGCAAAGCTCATGGCGGCAATGCCCATGATCCATCCGCCATCGACGGGGACCGGATGCAGCAATCGTTTGATTCCCACGAGGGTGATGCCGATCGCCGTCAGCACCAGGATGAACGAGTTGAGGAACGCGGCAATGACGCCGGCGCGATGGTAGCCGAACGTGCGTGCGGCGCTGGCCGGCTGCTTGGTGAGGATGTGTGCGTAGAGCGCCAGAAAGAGCGAGCCCTGATCCACGAGATTGTGCCCGGCGTCGCTCATCAGTCCGATGCTATCGAGGATGAACCCGCCGATGAATTCAGCCGTGATGATTAGGGCATTGAGCCCCAGGGAGAGGTAGAGCCGGGAACGCAGATGCTCAAATGAGGCAAGGCCGGTCATAGGCGTAGTGTCGCACGGTCATCGGATCACGGCAAGCGGTGAAGTAATCAAGAGCGACTTCTTGGGAGTGCCGTTGACGTACATACATGATATATGTACGGTGTGCTGGACGGAGCTAGTTTTGATTCGGATTATCTCAGCGCGAAAGGCGAATACACGTGAAGAAAAACACTACCAAGAAGCGGTCGCGGACGAACTGGGCAAAAATTGATGCGCTCAAGGATAAGGCTATTGATACGTCCGATATCCTTGAGCAGGGGAAAGCCTTCTTCAAGCATGCGGTGCTCAGGCTGCCTGAGCCCAAGACGGCGGTCACGATCCGGCTCGATCAACAGGTCTTGAAGTGGTTTAAGGCAAAAGGCCCAGGCTATCAGACGCGAATCAACGCGCTTCTCAGGGCCTACATGGAAGCGCACAAGTCCTGAAACAGAAGGCGGGGTGAAAAGACTCCCGACCCCTTTGTTTCGACCCCTGCTGATTGTGACGTGGGATGAGGATAGTGATAAGGCAAAGGAGAATAATCGAATCGTGACGCTCTTCGTCGGCCCCATGGTGAAAGCGGGGCGCTCAGACCAGCGCATCACCCACTACAATGTCCTGCGCACCATCGAAGACCTCTACGGACTCTCCCATTCCGGCGCAAGCGCCGATGCCGAGCCGATCACGCAGATCTGGAAAGCCGCGACCAACCCGTAACAGTGCTGACCGTGGAGTTCAGCTCCAGACGCGCATCAACGCCTTCCTCGGAGCCTGATAGAAGCGAGTAAACCATTAGGCCGAAGGCAGGGCTGAAAAGATTTCCGACCTCTTTGCTCCCTGTGTTGATGTATAGGTTAGCTGTCACTGGATCCATCCTGTGTCCGTGCTGGGTTTGGTAGATTTGTGACGAACATATTGAGGGCCCTCTTGCCTTGCAAGAGTTCCAGAGTTTGAGCACGAATAGCTTCTTGCTCTTCTTCAATGCGTCCGTGTGCAACGGGCGAATATGTGCCGTTCTTGATTTGTGTTTTGTCAAACTTGTAGCCGAGGCACTGACCCATGACGTAGAGAAGTTCTACAAGAACCTCGACTCGCTTTTCCCCCCATCGTTCTAGCGTAAGCGACTTGTCGCCCAGATGGTCAAGATATTGTTTCCATACTTCTATAACCTTTCGTTCAGTAGCTTGATCAGTTGAGAACTCAAGGTCAATTCGGTTTAGCGCTTCAACATGAGCGGCGGAAAGAGAATAGGCGCGGGTAGCCATTAGGGTTTTGAATACCTGTAACTTCCGCCCTTTCTCTTCCTTACGTTCATCAACGTACCGCGTAACTTGTACAGCGATAACAGGGCCTAGCAGAGTTGCCAAAATTATCAATGCATCTGAGATAGTCATAGAGACCTCTGTTAAAGCTAGTTATGCTTGGATCGATGCGCATAAGATCTGGACCAACCAGCGTCAGTCCGTATAGCACGCCGCTATTGTTCGCGAACCATACGCCTTGCCTGTTGCCGTTTCAATGAGATGGGCCTATGGGACTATTTATTCTATCCCTGGTCCTCACGCGGAATGGCATAAGAACCTTCCTTAAAAGAACGTACATTTCACCTACTTCGCCACGAATTCCAGGAAATACTGCTTTGCTAGGAAACTGTGCTCCTTAGCGAGTTGATAGCCGGCTGCGGCTATTTCCTGAATGATGGTGTCACGTACAGCGAGGTGGTGTTTCGGGAATCCGAGATCGCTGGATCGTTCGTCGGGGTAAAAGTTGATGATGGCGATGCGCATGCACAAGGCCTGAGGTGGAAGGCATGGTTGAAAGCGACACCGTTGTTTTGATTGAGACCGTTGCCCCGACTCCCTCAAAAGTTCCCCGACTTCAGATTGCGCCGGAGTTCATGGCCTGCTTCGGTGGACCCGACAATCTCGGTTACGACGCCAATAACCCGACGCGTGTCGTAGTAGCCGACACGTAAGATGGGCAACCGGAAGCTCTGAATCAGGGGATAGCCCGAGGACTCCAGGTGAGCAGCCGCGGCATCATAGTCCGCATCATCCAGCCAGTACGCCACGTGCTGAACGGCGTCACCATGTCGATCAAGAGACTCCTGGTATATGCTGGCTCCCGAGACAGGCTGGATCAGTTCGATCTGGGTGTCTCCTGCGTAGGCGATGTGAAGGTTGCAGACCCAGTTCCCGGGTTTCCCGAGATACGTGCCCTCGGTGTCCTTTGCTGCAAGGTTGTCCATGTGCATGAAGCGGCTGATTCCCATCGTTTCAAGGAAGAATTTCTCGGCGGCTGCAAGGTCTCGGACGACCCAGGCAACTTGGCAGAACGCGGGAGCGATCACTGGCTTTGTCATGTTTGGACTCCTGTGGTTTCTGTGCGTACCGAAGCGGTCTAACTATGTTTAGGCCGATCCGCATAAGAGCCGGATCCACTAGTTCCTGTCCGTCTAACACGCCGCTCCTGGTCGCGACCATACGCCATGCCCGTTGCTGTTTCAATGAGTTGCGACTGCGGGATTATCTGCCATGGGTTTTTATGCGGATCGGTATAAGAGTGTTCCTGGAGCAGGACGATCGTTTTCATGGTGAGGACCTCTTGGGTGGCAACCGTTCGCTGAGGACCGGGTATTTGGCTTCGCCGATGCCGAAGTTGCCGTTCGACGGATCGGCCGCGATCACACGGAGGGTGATGCCGTCGGGGGCGTCTTTGAGGCGCGGGACGAAGAAGGGTGCTTCGAAGGCGGCCTTGTCGCCACTGTAGAAGAGTTGCAGGCGCTCGATCACCTGTGGGCCGATGAGCAGTTCGCCGTAGATGTGGACTTTGCGCGAGTCCCAATCGCCATGGGGCCGGACGAGCGCGCCGGAGAGGGTTCGCACGGAGGCCCGGAGCATGACGTCGTCTTTGGCGATGAGGCCTGCGCCGCCGGTTTTGGGCTGTTCGATCTGGACGATGTAGCCGTAGAGTGTCAGCACGATGCCGTCGCTGGTCAGGTCGTGGCCGGGAATCAGCCAGGTGCGGGTGGTGACGCGCTGGGTTGCTGCCGGAAAGGCGAGCGGCCCTTCGGCTGCGATATCCACGAGGATCGGCCGGACGAGATCGAGCGTGGCGGTGAAGGCGGCCGAGGGGCGTGTGCTGTAGTGCGCCTCTTCCATCAGGCGCGGGGTGCGCATGATTTGATTCTGATCGCCCGCGTCGCCTTGCTGGAGGCCGGATGCGAGAATCTCGCCGCTGGCCACGTCGGTGATCGTGACGCGCGCGCCGCCAACCTCCTTCCCCAGCACCATCGAGCCATGGGCGACGACACGCACCAGCACGGTGGTGGGTGTCGGTTCGTTCAAGTGCAGGTCCTGAGGCGGTGCCTCTTCAGCGGGGAGAGCGGAGCAGGGGAGCGGCGTAGAGAGAATTGTCGTAAGGCACAAGAGAGGAAGGATTGTGCGCACGAGGATCATTTGACCTTGGTGCCCGGTTCCACGTCTTCGAGTACAGTCGCGAGACCGCGTACTTCGCTGTCGCCGGCGGCCAGGACCATGCCTTGCGATTCGATGCCCATGAGCTTCGCCGGTTTCAGATTGGCCACGATGACGATCATTTTCCCGACCAGCGCTTCCGGCTCATACTTCTTGCCGATGCCTGCGACGATCTGCCGCTGCTCGGTGCCGAGGGAGACTTGCAGCTTCAGCAGTTTTTCTGACTTGGGCACGCGCTCCGCGCTGATGACTTTCGCGGTCTTCAGCTGAATCTTGAAGAATTCGTCGATGGTGATTTGCGGCGGATCTTGAGGTGCGGGGCTAGGGGCACTGGGTGCCGGAGCTGCCGGTACGGTTGTTGGCGTGGCTGCGGCAGGCGTTGGCTGTGGGGTTGCGGGTGTTTCGCTCACGGGCGTGGCTCCTTTTTTCGATGAGTCTTTTTGTACTTTGGTTGCGTCCTTTACAGGGGCGGTCTTTGTGTCAGCGGCGATCTCGATACGCGGGAACAATGGCGCGCTTTTGGCGATTGTAAGCTCGGCCATGGGGTTGTCCCACTGGTAGGCAGAAGCCGGGATGGCCGCGGAAAAATCGAGGTGGCAGCCGAGTTGCCGGACTAGGAGTTCCGTCGTGTCTGGCATGAACGGATGGAGCGATACCGCCAGCAGACGCAGGGCGCGGGCGGCGGTATTGAGGACGGTCTTCAACTTCGGCGCGTCGTCCGGATTCTTGGCCAGCTTCCAGGGTGCGGCTTTGTCGATGTATTCATCGCAGAGGCTGGCCAGTTCGCCGATTGCCTGCAGGTTGTCGCGGAAGGTGAGTGCGTTGAAGCCTCGTTCCAATGTGGCCGGCAATTGCGTGGCGGCCTGGGCGATCTTTTCTTCGAGTTCCGGAAGCGTGGGCGGACCGCTAGCCGGAATCTTGCCCTCCGCGAACCGTTCGATCATGGTGAGGGTGCGGCTCAAGAGATTGCCGATGCCGTTGGCCAGGTCGCTGTTGATGCTGGTGACCATGGCGGATTGCGAAAAGTCGCCGTCCTGTCCAAACGGCACTTCTCGCAAGAGGAAGTAGCGGAAGGCGTCGGCGCCGAAGGCATCGACCATCTTGTTCGGGTCCACGACGTTGCCGCGGCTCTTCGACATCTTTTCGCCATCGACGGTCCACCAGCCATGCGCGAAGATCGTCTCCGGCAGCGGCAGGTTGAGCGCCATCAGCATCGTGGACCAATAGACGGCGTGGGTGGTCAGAATATCTTTCCCCACCAGATGGACCGACGCCGGCCAGAATTGGTCGAACGACGGTGTCTTCGGCAAATATTCGAGGGCCGAGACATAGTTCACGAGCGCGTCGAACCAGACGTAGGTGACGCAGTCCTGATCGAACGGCAATTCGATGCCCCAGGAGAGGCGCGATTTGGGCCGGGAGATCGACAGGTCGCCGAGGGTCTGGGTCTGCAGGAAGCCCAGGACTTCGTTGCGCCGCGACTCCGGGCGAATGAAGTCCGGATGTTGCTTGATGTGCTCGATCAGGCGGTCCTGATACTGGCCCATCTTGAAGAAGTAGTTGTGCTCGCTGAGCTGTTCGACGGGGCGTTTGCAGTCGGGGCAGAGGCCGCCGACAACATCTTTTTCCGTCCAGAACCGCTCGTCGAACAGGCAGTACCAGCCGGTGTAGTCGGCTTTGTAGATCAGCTGGCGGTTGAAGAGGTCTTGAAGGTAGCGGCGGACGACGGACTTGTGCGGAGCATCGGTCGTGCGGATGAAGGCATCGTTCGAAATGTTGAGGCGTTTCCAGAGCTCCTGAAACTGGGGCGCCAGCTTATCGCAATGGGCTTGCGGGTCGATGCCAGCCTTGGCTGCCGCCTGTTGGACTTTCTGCCCATGTTCGTCGAGGCCGGTCAGGAAAAAGACGTCGCGCCCGCGCAGACGCCAGTAGCGCGCCAGGACGTCGGCGGCGACGGTCGTATAGGCATGGCCGATGTGCGGGACATCGTTGACGTAATAGATCGGCGTGGTGATGTAGAAACTGTGTTGGTCGCGCATGGCGAGTGGGAAGATACCAGGTTGGTGCCTCTGAATTCTAGGCGGCGGCGCCGGTGGGCGCGAGGGCGAGGGCTTCGCGGAGGCGGAGCAGGCAGGATTCCAAGGCCATGTGGAGATTCAAGTGGCGGGTGGCACTTTGTTCGAGCTTTTCGATGTCTTTCTGGAGGTCGAGCAGCAGGGTGAGGTCGGCCCGCTGGGCATAGTCGTGCAGTTGCGCGAGTTGTTCGAAGTGGAGGATTTGGTCCTGGTCGCCGCCGACATGGACGAGCATGAGATCCCGGATCCAGCGGCTGATCCAGATGAGGGTTTCCAGCCCGCGATCGGCTTTCGCCAAACTTTCTGCGGCGGTGAGAATGGCCGATGTGGAGCGGAGCGTCTGCGGCGCCAGCAGCTCGAGGCATTCCTGTTGGCGCTCGCGCAGGGCGGCAAGGTCCAGGGTGAGCGCCTCGCCGATCCGTCCGTCCGTGACGAGCGCCAGCAGGCGGGCGTCCGCCGGAGGAACGTCCCGTTTCAGAATTACGGCGGCTTCGACTTGCGTGCGGGCCGGTGTGGTGAAGCGCAGGAGCTGGCAGCGCGAGCGAATGGTGATGGGGAGCGCGTTCGGCCGGCTGGTGATCAGCAGAAACAACGCATGGCCCGGCGGTTCTTCGAGCGTTTTGAGGAGCGCGTTGGCGGCCCCGATGGTCATGCGGTCGGCATCGTCGATCAGGCAGATTTTCCGCTCGCCCATGAGGGGACGGTAAATAAATTGGTGCTCGATGTCCCGGATCTGCTCGATCTTGATTTGCGGGGTGGCCAGTTCACGGTCGGGCTCGATGACGATGAAGTCCGGGTGGGTGTGCGCGGCGATCTGCTGGCAGGCGCGGCAGGTTCCGCAGCTGTCGAGCGATTCGGGAGCCGAGGGCTGTTCGCAATTCAAGGCTTGCACGAGATGCGTGGCGGTCAGGCGTTTGCCGATCGCGTCTGCCCCGTGGAAGAGGTAGGCGTGGCCGAGCCGTTCGTGCGAGAGCGCGGCCCGAAGAATGGCGATCGGACGTTCATGGCCACTAATGTCTCGAAACGGCATCGGTGTGTCGTACTCTGCTGTGTGTGATGGGCCGGGCAACGGCTTGTGCGTGCGAGTGATTGTAGGTGGAAGGGTGTCCGGATTCAAGGGCGGAGGCGCGGGCTAGGCGGCTTGCGGAGACAGGGTATTCTGAATGAGCGTCAGCAGCTCGTCTGTATTGAAGGGCTTGAGAAGATAAGCGGTGGCTCCGAGCTTGATGGCGTCTTGGGCCGATTGGACGGTTCCCGATCCGCTGATGACGATGACTTTGATGCCGGCGAGGGGTTGCAGATCCCGTAGCAGCTCGATGCCGGTACGGTCCGGCAGGCCCACATCCGTAATAATGAGGTCGATCGGGTGATGGTGGATGATGTCGAGGGCGGCGTGAACGGTATTGGCGGTATGGACACGATAGTGCGGGCCTAGCAGGGCCGCGAGGACTTCTCGTGGGCCGTCCTGGTCCTCCACGATAAGAATGGTCAGAGCCTGTGGCGCCTGAGGGCTCATGCGTTACTTGGTCTCGGGTGAAGGCCCGTGTTCTATCCGAGGCATCCGAAACGGTTGAGTTATCCCAACATTTTGAAATCTACGCTGCTAGGTAGGGGCCGTCAATGAAGAATGTCTCTCGATCCATTAGGCCCTATTATCTAGGGCATGGTGGATCGGGGTCGGTGGTTGGAGGGTTAGGGCAGATGCGCAACGGTGTGTGCGACCCGAGCGTCCAGCGAGAGGATGCCGCGACCGATGTGGTGGACCTTGGCCGAAATCCGGTCGTCGTGACAGAGCCCGGCGATCAAGGTGTGGATGTGTTCTATATAGGCGTCGTGGAGTGCGGCTTTTCCCGGTTCAGGAACCAGGGGAATGCCGGGGGGGACAATGATCAGAGTGGAGAAATACCGGTTGGTGGCCGCGAGGCAGTCCGTAAGGTATTGCGTGAAGGCGGTTTCGTTGAGCGTGGTGGTGCCATGAATGTCGGCTAATGTGTATGCGGCCATGTCCAAGGGGGTCCGGTCGCTGATGAAGGGGCCTGCTGCCTGCCGCCATACGGCCTCTCCGGCGGCTAAGATTTCTTGTTGAATCGCCAACCTGGTGTCAAAGGCCATCGGTTTGGCCGGATCCAGCCCGTGCTGTTGGAAGATGTGGCTCGTGTGGGTTTTGAGAAACGGAATGCCCGTTGCGCGGCTGACCGCTTGCGCCAGCGTGGTTTTCCCGACTCTGTGCGCTCCGCAGAGACCAATGCCTGATGTCATGCGCGATTTCTCGTGTGGCGAATCCCGGTCTCTCTGGCTCATGGCTGAGGCGTTCCGTGCGCGCTCACAATGGGGCGGGATCCTATGCCAAGGGTCAGTGAATAGCAAGAACAGGATCCTGGATAGAATCCACGGAGATTGCCGGTCGCAAGTCTATGTGCGGAGACTCGACAGGTCATCGCGCGGCGGGTCTTTTCCTGGATGAGGTTGCGGCGCCGATATTCTGGCTCTAGGCCTATCTAACTCGTTGAAATTAACATGAAAAGGCTTGCGACGACTCAGAGAAACTCTGTATGATGAGCCACTACAATATAGCTTTTTTCTAACTCCTACATCTATGTTGAAAACCGCCTTAAAACGCTACTTTCTCACCGGGGTGCTGGTCATTACTCCAATCTGGGGCACGATCCTTATCCTGAAGACATTATTTCTTACTGTGGATGGGATTCTTGGGAATGTGCTGGCTCAGATGGTGCCGGAACATTATGTGCCGGGACTCGGGATTGTGACCTTGCTGGTGTTGATTTTCACGGTCGGACTCTTGGCCGCGAACTTCATGGGGCGGCAAATTGTGCGGATGTGGGAGGACTGGCTCAACCGTCTTCCGCTTGTGCGGGGCATTTATTCCACCTTGAAGTCGATGATGGACATCCTCTCGTTTTCGGACCACGGGTCGTATCGCCGCGTGGTGCTCATTCAATTTCCCAAGAACGGCCATTATTGTTTTGCGTTTGTCACCGGGATGACGAAGCCGGAGACGTCGGACTTGGGCCAGGATCCGTTGATTCACGTCTATGTGCCCACCTCGCCGAATCCGACCTCCGGCTATTTTCTGCTGGTGCCGGAGCGTGAAGTGTCGTCGGTGGACATCAGCGTGGAGGAAGCCATGAAGCTCATTGTCTCGGGCGGGTTGTATGTGCCTGCGACGTCGATGGCGTCGGTGCTCGAAGCGGATGCCAAGTGGAGCGGTGTGAAGCAGCCTGCGGCGGGAGTGCCGATCGGATGAACACGGCGCGCGCGGCATCGATGGCTTCGTTGGGTGTGGTGGTGATGGCGGCAGGCCGCGGCACGCGCATGCAGTCGAATCACGCGAAAGTGCTGCACCGTATTGCCGGGCGGCCCATGATTCACTACGCGCTCGATGTGGCCCGCCATGTGGCTGGGCATTCCGTGGCTGTGGTGGTCGGACATCAGGCTGACGCGGTGCGCCAGGCGGTGGACTCAGCCCTGTCGGGACCGCGAGACGGGGCGCCTGTCCATATCGTCGAACAAACGCAGCAATTGGGGACCGGCCATGCAGTGTTGCAGGCCCGGCCAGTGTTTGTGTCCGGCAAGGGCAAGCTGCCGGCGGCCTATCTCATCCTCAATGGCGATACGCCGTTGTTGCAGGAAACGACAGTGCAGGAATTGTTGCGGGTTCATCATGCGTCCGGTGCGACCGTGACGATGTTGACAGCCCTGCTCGACGATCCGAGCGGATATGGGCGGGTCGTGCGCCGGGCTGCTGTTAGAACGCAGGATGGCCTGTCCGCATCCGGCGATGTCGTGAAGATCGTCGAACATCGTGACGCTACGCCGGAGGAACGCGCCATTCGGGAGATCAATGTCGGGACGTATGTCGTCGACGGCGGGTTTTTGTTTGCGGCGCTGGACAAAGTCGAACCGCACAACGCCCAAGGCGAGTATTACCTCACCGACATCGTCGATATGGCGGTCACGCAGGGGCATCGAGTGTCGGCCATGGCGTTGCGTAATCCGGATGAAGGGCTTGGCGTGAATACGCGGCAACAGCTGGCCGACGCCGAAGGCGTGATCCGCCAGCAGATTCGCGCCCGATGGCTGGAGGCGGGTGTGACGATGGTGGATCCCTCGTCAACCTGGATCGAGGCCGGCGTGGTGATCGGCCAAGATACGATCTTGCACCCGCACGTAACTCTTGAAGGCCTGACGGTCATCGGTGAGGGCACGACGGTCTATTCCGGCGTGCGGATCAGCGACTGTGTCGTCGGCAACCGCGTGGAGATTTTGGATCACTGTGTGCTGCATGAGTCGCAGATCGATGACGAGGCGCATATCGGGCCCTTCGTGCATTTGAGGCCTGGGGTGCGGGTGCGGCAGAAGGCCAAGGTGGGCAATTTTGTCGAGATGAAAAAGACCGATCTCGGCGAAGGCGCCAAGGCGAATCATCTCAGCTATCTGGGCGACGCCACGATCGGCAAGGGTGTGAACATCGGGGCGGGCACGATCACCTGTAATTACGACGGGGTGCATAAGCATCGGACGGTCATCGGCGATCATGTGTTTATCGGGAGCGACACGCAGCTGGTCGCGCCGGTGACGATTGGCGCCGGGACGGTGATCGCCGCCGGGACGACGGTGACGCAGGATGTGCCGTCCGATTCGCTGGTCATCGCCCGTGTGCAGCAAGTCACTCGTGCCGGATGGGCGGCCAAGCGGCGGGCGTTGCAGGCCGGGGGCACTCGTGAAACGAAACACGTGAAAGGTGAAACGGCTTCGGCTCGTCTCGCGCCTCGCGTGTCACCTGTTACGAAGAAGCAGCCGTTGAATTCGAAGGGCAAGCCAGTCAAGAAACGCACTAGAGGATAAGCGATTATGTGTGGCATCGTTGGCTATGTCGGGAATCAGGAGGCGGTCCCTATCCTCATTGGCGGGTTGGCCAAGCTGGAGTATCGCGGGTACGATTCGGCCGGCGTCGCGGTGCTGCAGGGGGAAAAAATTGAGGTGCGCCGGAGCGTCGGCAAGCTGGTCAATCTCCAGCAATCGCTCAAGGCGAAAGAGTTGAGTGGGACAGTGGGGATCGGTCATACCCGCTGGGCGACCCACGGCAAACCGTCGGAGCAAAATGCGCATCCCCATCGCTCGAAGGGTTGCGTGCTGGTGCACAACGGCATCATCGAAAACTATCAGCCCTTGAAGCAGCAGTTGGAAAAAGAAGGCTACAAGTTCCAGTCGGAGACGGACACCGAAGTCGTGGCGCATCTCATCGACAAGTATCTCCAAAAAGGCAAGGGGCTGGCCGATGCGGTTCGCGCGGCGACCAAGGACGTGCGCGGGAGTTACGCGCTGGCCGTCATTTCGGAGCAAGAGCCGGGAACGATGATCGCGGCGCGATCCGGCTGCCCGCTGGTGATCGGCCGGACGAAAGACGCCTCCTTCGTGGCCTCCGATGTCATGGCGATGCTGGCTCATACGCGGGATGTCACCTATCTCGAAGAGGGCGACGTGGCTGTGGTCACCCAGCACGATGCGCAATTGACCGATGCCGACGGGCATGCGGTGTCGCGGAAGCCGGCCAAGATTACCTGGGATGCGTCGGCGGCCGAAAAGAGCGGCTATCCCCACTTCATGCTGAAAGAAATTCACGAGCAGCCGCAGACGATTCTGGATACGATGCGCGGGCGGTATTCGTACGAAACCGGCGAGGCCGATCTGCCGGATATCGGGCTGACGCCGAAGGAGTTTGCGGCCGTGGACCGGATCTGGATCGTCGCCTGCGGCACGTCCTGGCATGCGGGCTTGGTCGGCAAGTACTTGCTGGAGGAAATGGTGCGCACCCCGGTCCAGGTCGATATCGGCAGCGAGTTTCGCTATCGGGATCCCCTGGTGGGCAAGCACGATCTTTTCGTGACCATCTCACAATCCGGCGAGACGGCCGATACCTTGGCCGCGGCTCGCGAAGCGAAGGGGAAGGGCGCGAAGGTCGTGTCGATTGTGAACGTCGTTGGCAGCACGCTCGCGCGCGAGTCTGACGGCGTGCTGTATACCCATTGCGGACCGGAAATTGGTGTGGCCTCGACGAAGGCCTTTACCGCGCAGCTGACGGCGTTGTACTTGCTGGCCCTCCACCTGGCGCGGGTACGGAAGGTGATGGCGGTCGCCGATGGCAAGGCCTGGCTGGACAGGCTGGTCCGCTTGCCGGCCTTGGTGGAGCGGGTGCTGGGGCGGGAAGCGGAAATTGTGGCCATTGCGAAACGCTATTACAAGAAGCGGAATTTTCTCTTTCTCGGCCGCGGGATCAACTTCCCCATCGCGCTCGAAGGCGCGCTGAAGCTGAAAGAAATATCCTACATCCATGCCGAGGGCTATGCGGCCGGCGAAATGAAGCATGGGCCGATTGCGCTGATCGACAAGGATATGCCGGTGGTGGTGCTGGCGCCGAAAGACCGTCTGTATGAAAAGACGGTGAGCAATCTGATGGAAGTGAAGGCGCGGCGCGCGCCGGTGATCGCATTTGTGGCTGAAGGGGAGCGCGAGCTTGGGAAGACCGCCGATGCGGTGTTTACGATTCCGGAGACGCATCCCTTGTTGTCGCCGATTCTTTTCACGATCCCGTTGCAACTGCTGGCCTATCACATTGCCGTGCTGCGCGGGGCGGATGTGGATCAGCCGCGGAACTTGGCCAAGAGTGTGACGGTGGAGTAACGGGGCGGAATGACGCAGGTTTGTCTTTAGTGTGAGAGCCAGTTGTCCCCGCCGGGGCCTCTCCATTTTGAATCAGTGCCCTATCCCGATAGGCGGCTGTGAGGCACGCATCCCAGAAGAGGCGTGAGATCCTGGGGCACGGAAAAATCACGTCTGCCCTCATTGGGACTCCAGGGCGATCCGCAGGAATGTTTGAGAGAAAATCAATAAGGATATCTGGCGAAGTAAGGCGAGAACCGTGGAGCGGGGGAGTTGCGCTAGTTGTTTTGCAGCAACCGCTCAAGTGTTTCGACGATCCGCTCCGCCGTTTTGCCGTCCCATTTGGGCGGAATGGCACCTTTTTTCCACTGTCCAGCCATTAATCGCGCCAGCGCCGGAGGCAGCTTGCTCGGATCGGTTCCAATCAGTTCGTTGGTTCCGATTGTGATGGTCTCGGGACGCTCGGTATTGTCGCGCAGAGTGAGGCAAGGCACGCCGAGTACGGTCGTTTCTTCGGTGATGCCGCCGGAATCGGTAATTACCCCACGGGCGTGTTTCACCAAGTAGTTGAATTCAAGGTAGCCGAGCGGTTCGACATAATTCAGTTGCGGCATTTTGCTGTCGAGATCGCGCAGATTCTTGGCGGTCCGGGGGTGAACCGGAAACACCACAGGCAATCCACCGGTGCCTTCTGCTATCGCATGCAGGAGCCGGAGTAATTGCTGCTCCCCGTCGACATTTGCCGGGCGATGCAGCGTGATCACGAAGTAGTTGTTTGGTGTTAGATTGAGGGAGTCCCAGCACGCTGGAGGGCGCAAACGCGGGAGGTGCTTGAGCAGCGTGTCGATCATGGTGTTGCCGACGAAGAAGATGCGATCGTTTGCAACACCGCTCCGGCGGAGATTGTCGTTGGCGGTCTCACTAGTCGTGAAAAACCAATTCGTAATAGAGTCCGTCACGACTCGGTTGATTTCTTCCGGCATCGTCCAGTCTCCTGAACGGATGCCACCTTCTACATGTGCTACCCGTAATCCCAATTTGCGGGCAGCGATGGAACAGGCCATGGTCGAGGTCACATCTCCAACGACGAGACAAAGGTCGCTCTTCTGTTTCAGCAGGACCTTTTCATAGGCCACCATAATAGCGGCGGTCTGTTCAGCCTGTGTCCCGGAACCGACCTCCAGATTGATATCCGGGTCCGGGATTCCGAGTTCTTCGAAGAAGCTGCCTGACATCGCACGGTCGTAATGCTGGCCTGTATGGATGAGGCGAAAACGCAACGAACCGCCTCGCTTTTCGGCCGCGTTGAGCGCGTCAATAATTGGCGCAATTTTCATGAAATTGGGCCGAGCCCCTGCAATAAGGTCAATATGGTTCATTGGTTGGCCTTGATTAGCACGAATACACCCACCTTGGCGCGCTGTCGAGGAAGTTATGGCCGGTTTAGAGATGGGAGATACGCGGCCTGTTCAAAATAAAGCTATCTGATTCCTTCGGTTTGCGCAACGGATAAACATTTTCGACAGGTGGTTGCTTCTCCCTCTTCCAAAGGCCTGGTACATCCAGAACGCCTGGTTGTCACTACGTATTATCACCTTGCAGTGAGGATTTATTCGAGGAGGGTTATTTCCTGTCAAGCGGTACGTAATTCAGCAAAGGCTGCTGTATGGGGAGCGGAGTCTGTCTTGCCGTAAATCTTCGACATGTGGGAGGGGCTGTTTGCATAGTTCGCATGGCTGCGATGTCGTTTTGCGCTTGAATTTCCCTGGAATTTCTATGGGTTCAGTGATATTCTCCTCTCAAAATATGTCATAGTGGAAAAGTATGCTGGGTGTATTGGGGCCGGTCAATGGGATGTTGTTCGAGGACGTGTTGTTCTGAATTCCAATCCCCGTGGGGGTTGTGTCAAATTTTCTACTGGTGAGCGAGGCCGGGCAATGGAAATTACGAGACAGGATGTTGAAAAAGTGGCGAAGCTGGCGCGGCTAGATGTCTCGCCGTCGGAGACGGAGGCGTTTGCCAAACAGCTGAGCCAGATTCTGACCCATGTCGAGCAGCTGAAGCGGTACAATACGGATGGGATCGAGCCGACGGCGACGGTGTTGGGGCAGGTGAATGTGTTTCGTGAGGATGTGGTGCGGCCGTCGCTGCCGGTCGACAAGGCGCTGGCGAATGCGCCGGAGCGTGAGGCGGACGGGTTCTGTGTGCCGAAGATCATCGAATAACATGCTGTGAGTGGTGATGAGTGATGTGGGATGGGGGGAACCCCTAGAATCCACCGGCTCTCTTCACATACATCACGGATCATTTTTCACTCATTGCGAGGTTTGTACATGTTTCGACAAATGTTGCGGTCAAAAATTCATCGCGCCACGGTGACGGGGGCGCATCTGGAGTATGAAGGGAGCTTGACGGTCGACGAGGATCTGCTCGATGCCGCCGGCATTCTTCCCTATGAAGCGGTCGTGTGCTCGAATTTGAACAACGGCGAGCGGTTCATGACGTACGCGATCAACGGCAAGCGCGGCGGCGGCGAGATCGTGCTGAACGGCCCGACGGCCCGCAAAGGCGCCGTGGGCGATCAAATCATCATCTTCTGCTACGAGTACTACAGCGAAGAGGAAATCAAGACGCATGCGCCCAAGATCGTGCGGGTGAATGAAAAGAATAAGATGATCGACGCGTCGGCAAAACGATGAGCCTCCACAAACTGACACTCTGTGAATTGCAGCGAAAATTCACCGCGGGAGAAGTCACCGCGTCGGAAATCGTCCGCGCCTATTTTCTGCGCATCGGCCAGGTTGAACCCAAGGTGAAGGCCTATGTGACGCAGCAGAAAGAGCAGGCGGCGGCCCAGGCGGCGGCGCTGGATGAGAAGTTGAAAGGCTGGCGGAAGACGCAGCCGATGACCGCCATGCCCCTGGCCATCAAGGACAATCTCTGCACCGAGGGGGTGGCGACGACCTGTTCGTCGCGCATGTTGCAGCAGTTCGTGCCGCCCTATGACGCGACCGTGATCGGCAAACTGCGCGCGCAGGATTATCTCCTGCTCGGTAAAACCAATCTTGATGAGTTCGCCATGGGCTCGTCCACGGAAAACTCGGCGTTCGGCCCCAGCCGGAATCCCTGGAACCTCCAGTGTGTGCCGGGCGGATCGAGCGGCGGGTCGGCGGCCGCGGTGGCGGCGGATGAATGTGTCGCGGCGCTCGGGTCGGACACCGGCGGGTCGATCCGGCAGCCGGCGGCGTTTTGCGGCGTGGTCGGGCTGAAGCCGACTTATGGCCGTGTCTCACGTTACGGGCTGATTGCCTTCGCGTCCTCGCTCGATCAGATCGGGCCCATTACGAAGGATGTGGCGGATGCCGCGTTCCTGTTGGGCGTGATTGCCGGTCATGATCCGATGGATTCCACGTCGGCTGATGTGCCCGTGCCCGATTACATGAAGGCGCTGAAGAAGAAAGATCTGAAGAAGCTGAAGGTTGGGATTCCCGCGGAGTTCTTTGCCGAAGGGCTCGATCCGGAAGTCGAGCAGGCGGTGCGGGCGGCAATTGAGGAATTGAAGAGTCTCGGCGGCGAGATCAAGGAAATTCAGCTGCCGAGGACGGATGCGGCGGTGGCCGTCTACTACGTCATCGCGACGGCGGAAGCGAGTTCGAATTTGGCCCGGTACGACGGGGTCAAGTTCGGCCTGCGGGCAAAAGACACCAAAGACCTGCTGGAGTTGTATACGAAGACGCGGCAGGAAGGGTTTGGGCCTGAGGTCAAGCGGCGGATCATGCTCGGCACCTATGCGCTGAGTTCCGGCTACTACGACGCGTATTACGGCAAGGCGCAAGCTGTGCGGACGCTCATACGTCAGGATTTCGATGCGGCGTTCAAAGAAGTCGATCTGATCGTCACGCCGGTCACGCCGACGACCGCCTTCAAGCTGGGCGAGAAGAGCGAAGATCCCTTGCAGATGTATCTGTCGGATATCTTTACCATCTCGGTCAATCTGGCCGGTTTGCCGGCTATTGCCGTGCCCTGCGGATTCAGCAACGCAGGCCTGCCGATCGGGCTGCAGATGATTGGCCGTGCGTTTCAGGAGGACACGATCTTGCGGGCGGCCCATGCCTATGAGCAAGCGACTCAGTGGCGGACGAAGAAGCCGGTGGTACGGTAAATCGTGAAACGTGAAAGGTTAAACGTGATAGGTGGGGATGTAGTAGGAAAGACGGCCACGTCCTCGACGGTTGACGTTTTACGTCTCATGTTACACGCGTCAGGGAGGCCTTATGACCATGATTGAAATCGCTGCTCTTGTGGTTGCGCTGGCTTTTGCGGTGTTGGTGGGCTATCTGGTGCCGGTCTTGATCCAGGTGCGGAAGACCGTGGCTGAGTCCGAACAGTTGCTGGAGAAAATGAATACGGATCTGCCGCCGCTGATCGCGGAACTGCGTGTCATGAGCCAGAACGTGAACGACCTGGCGGGGCAGGTGCGCGGCGGGGTCGAGCATGCGGCGGTGCTGCTCCATGCGGTTGGTGAAGTGGGGGAGTCGGTGCAGCAGGTGCATGATGTGGTGCGCGGCTCGGGCGGCACACTGTTGACCAACGTGGCGAGCATGGTCGCGGGCTTCAAGGCCGCGTCGCAGGTGGTGCGTGAACGGTGGCGAGGGGAAGGAGACCATCACAATGGCGGATGATCGCGGAGCCTCAACCGCAGCAGTGATATTGGCATTTGTGAGTGGCGCGGCCCTGGGAGCGGTTGCGGCGCTCTTGTTGGCGCCCCAGTCCGGCCGGGAGTCCCGCGAGCAGCTTCGGGGCTACGCGCGCCGGGCGGAGGAGAATTTGCGCGATTTGGCGAGCCGGGCCGGCGAGACATTCGAAGAGGCGGTCGATCAGGGGAAAGAATTTGTCGAAGCGAAAAAGTCGGTGCTGCGCGAGGCGGTCGAGGCGGGCCGTGAGGCGATGCAGCGCGAACGGGATCGCGCGCGTGGCGAGGAACAAGGCTGAGGATGAACTACGAAGTTGTCATTGGGGTCGAAGTGCATGCGCAGTTGCGGACGAAGTCCAAGCTGTTCTGTGGGTGCGGGACCACGTTTGGGTTGTCCCCGAACAGTCAGACTTGCCCGGTCTGTCTGGGGCTGCCGGGCACCTTGCCCGTCATCAATCGCGCGGCGGTTGAAATGGCGGTCCGTGCCGGGCTGGCGCTGAACTGCACGATCGGAACGAACAACCGCTTTGCGCGGAAGAATTATTTCTACCCCGATTTGCCCAAGGGCTATCAGATTTCACAGTACGAAGCGCCGATCTGCGAACATGGCTGGATCGAGATTGCCGCCGGCGAGACGACAAAGCGTGTGCGCATCCGCCGCGCACATCTTGAGGAAGACGCCGGAAAGAATGTGCATGAGACAGGTACCAGCGGCAGCCGCGTGGATCTCAATCGTGCCGGGACGCCGCTGCTGGAAATCGTCACCGAGCCGGATATGGGCTCGGCGGATGAAGTGGTGGCCTATCTCAAGGGGCTGCGCGATGTGCTGATGTATCTCGATGTGTGCGACGGCAACATGGACGAAGGCAGTTTCCGTTGCGAGCCGAATCTCTCGCTCCGTCCGGTGGGGCAGAAGGAGTTCGGCACCAAGGTCGAGTTGAAGAATATCAATTCCTTTAAGTTTGTGAAGGATGCGATCGAGTATGAAGTGAAGCGGCACACCAAGGTGCTGAATGAAGGCGGCAAGATCCGGCAGGAGACGCGTCTCTGGAATCTTGAGCGTGGCGAAACGGCCGTGATGCGTTCAAAAGAAGAGGCGCATGATTACCGCTATTTCCCGGATCCCGATCTCGTTCCGCTGAAACTCGATCCGAAGTGGGTCGAAGGTTTCCGGAGCTCGGTGCCGGAAATGCCGGTGGCGCGGCTCAAGCGCTTCGTGAGCGAATTCGGGTTGCCGGATTACGATGCGGGTTTGTTGACCGCCTCGAAGGGCCTTGCCGACTATTTTGAAGCCTCTGTGAAGCTCTTCAATCAGCCCAAGACGGTCAGCAATTGGGTGATGGGGGAGCTGACGCGGGAGTTGAACACGTCCGGAACCGACGTGAGCGCGTCGCCGGTCTCCCCGGAGCGGCTGGTTAGTTTGTTGGAGCTGGTGGACAAAGGCACGATCAGTCTGAAAGTGGCGCGCGAGATTTTCCCTGAACTGTACAGCAGCGGGAAGACGCCGGAGCAGATCGTTCAAGAGAAGGGCCTCACGCAGGTCTCCGATGAAGGGGCTCTGGAAGCAATCATCGATGACGTGCTGGCCAAAAGCTCGGCGCAGGTGGCGCAGTTCAAAGAAGGCAAACCGCAGGTGGTTGGTTTTCTGGTCGGGCAGGTGATGAAGGCGAGCGGCGGCAAGGCCAATCCAGGCAAGGTCAATGAGTTGCTGAAGAAGAAATTGAGCCGTTAGACATTAGGTATTCACGAAGGAGCGTGGAGACGTATGAGTTCGATTGTAGACATTAAGGGCAGGCAGATTGTTGACTCACGTGGAAATCCTACGGTTGAAGCAGAGGTGACGCTGGAGAGCGGCGCGGTTGGCCGGGCGGCGGTGCCGTCTGGCGCGTCGACCGGTGAAAAGGAAGCGATCGAGCTGCGTGATGGCGATAAAAAGCGCTGGATGGGGAAAGGCGTTTCCAAAGCTGTGGCGAATATCAGCAAAGTCATCTCGCCAGAACTGTTGGGGCGAGAGGCGCTTGATCAGGCCGGCATCGATCACGCCATGATTGCGCTGGATGGGACGAAGACCAAAGGCAAACTGGGAGCGAATGCGATTCTCGGTGTGTCGCTGGCTGTGGCCAAGGCGGCGGCGAATGAAACGGGGCAGCCGCTCTACCGGTATCTGGGTGGCACGAATGCCCGAGTGTTGCCGGTGCCGCTGATGAACATCATCAACGGCGGCGCGCATGCCGATAATCGGCTGGATCTGCAAGAGTTCATGATCATGCCGGTCGGCGCGAAGACGTTCAGCGAGGCGCTGCGCATGGCGACGGAAGTGTTTCACACATTGAAGGGCATCTTGAAGAAGAAGGGGCTCAATACGGCGGTGGGCGATGAGGGCGGATTTGCGCCGGATTTGCAGTCGAATGAAGAGGCGCTCAGTCTCATCTCGCAAGCGATCGAGGATGCGGGTTACAAGACGGGGAAGGATATCGCCCTCGCCTTGGACTGCGCCGCGAGTGAGCTGTACGACAAGGGCCGGTATACCCTGGAAGCGGAAAAGAATCCGGAGCGCTCCTCGGAAGAGATGGTCAGTTATTACAGCAAATTGTTGGACCGGTATCCCATCCTTTCCATCGAGGACGGGTTGAGTGAGTTGGATTGGAAGGGTTGGAAGACGCTCACCGAGAAGCTGGGCAAGCGCGTCCAGCTCGTCGGCGACGATATTTTCGTCACGAACGTGGAGATCTTTGCCAAGGGCATCAAGGAAGGCATCGGCAACTCGATTCTCATCAAGTTGAACCAGATCGGGACGCTGACGGAAACCTTGGATGCGATCGAACTGGCCAAGCGGTCCGGCTATACGGCAATCATCTCGCATCGGTCCGGCGAGACTGAGGATACGACGATTGCGGATGTGGCCGTGGCGATGAACACGGGCTTGATCAAGACCGGCTCGCTGTCTCGTACCGACCGGATTGCGAAGTACAATCAGTTGTTGCGGATCGAGGAAGAACTGGGGCGCACGGCGGTGTATCTTG
This sequence comes from Nitrospira sp., assembly GCA_035968315.1. Classification (NCBI taxonomy): domain Bacteria; kingdom Pseudomonadati; phylum Nitrospirota; class Nitrospiria; order Nitrospirales; family Nitrospiraceae; genus Nitrospira; species Nitrospira sp. The sequence goes on along the minus strand of JAVYIN010000003.1, from coordinate 46,170 downwards.
GCCGAGAAGCGGTGCCTGGACGTCTCTAATTCGAGCAGCGCGAACGCATGATTATTAAACAAAACCGAGGCAGGCAGTGGCTGGACTGGCAGCGGCGTATGCTGACTGTGGCTCAGGTGATTGGGGCCGGGGCCTGTGTCTGGCTGCTGGCGGCGCTGCTCTTCGGTGAGATGGGGCTGCCGCGCTATCTGTCGATGCGGGATCATGCGGCGCAATTGGATCGCGAAATTCTGGCGTTGCGGCAGGAGAATGGCGGGTTGCGCGGAGATATTTCACGGTTACAGCACGATCCGGCCAAGATCGAGCAGTTGGCTCGAGAGCGGTTGGGCTATGTCCGAAAGGGGGAAACGGTGTATCAGCTTTCACCGGAGTCCGCGAAAGAGCGGCCTCTTCAGGAGGGGCGATGAAGTTCGGGACGGTGGCGATCATCGGCCGCTCCAACGTCGGGAAATCGACGTTGATGAACCGGCTGCTGGGCGAAAAGATTGCGATTGTCTCGGAGAAGCCGCAGACGACGCGGACGAGAATTCTGGGCGTGGCCCATGTGCCTGGCGCGCAGATTGCGTTTCTCGATACGCCCGGCTTGCACAAGCCCGATCACCTGTTGAACCGCCGGATGGTGCGGACGACGGTGGACACGCTGGATGACGCCGATGTGCTGTACGTGATCATGGAGGCGGTTCATCTGCCGGGTCCCGGCGATCTGGCGGCGATCGGCCATGTGAAAACCGCGCTGGCGGATCATCCACGGCCGGTGATTCTGGTCATCAACAAAGTCGATCTAGTCAATAAGCTGAAGCTGCTGCCCGTGATCGAGGCCTATGCCAGATTGTTCCCCTGGACGGAGGTGGTCCCGGTCTCGGCGGAAACCGGGGACAATGTCGATCGTTTGTTGGCGGTGACGGTGGCGCATCTCCCCGAAGGCGAGGCGGTGTATGACGAGGATATGGTCACGGATCAATCGATGCGGACGCTGGCGGGGGAGATGATCCGCGAGAAGATTTTGCAGGCCACGGAGCAGGAAGTGCCCTATTCGGTGGCGGTGGAGATCGAGCAGTTTGTGGAAGAAGGCAAGCTGGCCCGCATTCATGCCGTGATCCTGGTGGAGCGTGAAACCCAGAAGGGGATTCTCATCGGGAAACATGGTGACCGGTTGAAGGCGATCAGCACGCAGGCGCGCTTGGATATGGAGCGCCTGTTCCGGATGAAAGTATTTCTTGAGGTGTGGGTAAAGGTGCGGGAATCCTGGCGGGAAGACGAGCAGACGCTCGCCGAATTGGGCTATTGAGAGGCCTGTGATACAGCCAACTGAAAAACCAGTCGAGGTGAAACCGGTCGAGCCTCGTCCACGTTCGTCGGATCGGGATACGATCCGTGAGACCTTCCGTGATCAAACGGAGCGCGGGCAGACCAAGTCGGATATCGTGCTGCTCTCCGTGCAGCGGCTGTTGCGCCGCGGCGCGATTACGAACCTTGCGAAGATGCTGGGCCGCATGCACCCGGCGGACGTCGCGAAGGTCGTGACCCACCTCTCCTCTCCCAAAGATAAGCGGGAAGTGTTCGAGCTGGTCCGCGGAGAAATGAAGCGCGGGCAGGTGTTGAGCGAGCTCGACGGCGACAGCATTCAGCAAGTCCTGGCCGATTTGCTGCATTCCGACATTGCCTGGCTGTTGAAGGATTTGGGGCCGGATGACGTCGCCTATATTCTCGGGTTCCTGCCGGAAGAGCGGGGCAAGGAAATCCTGGCCCTGATGAAAACGGAGGACTCGACCGAAGTCGCCGACATCCTGAAATACCCCAAAGATACGGCCGGTGGCATCATGACCACCGAGTTCTTCTCGATGTCCGAGGACGCGACCGCGCAGGAGGCGATTCGGCGGCTGCAACAGGCGACCGACGCCGAAATGGTGTTTTACATTTATGTGACGGACAAGGACGAGCATTTGGTCGGTGTGTTGTCGCTCCGCCAGCTGTTGACGGTTCCGCCGGCGACGCCGCTGAAGAATCTGATGGCGCGCGATGTGATCAGCGTGGCGGTCGATATGGACCAGGAGGAAGTGGCGCGGCAGGTGGCCAGCTACAACTTGCTGGCGATTCCGGTCGTGGAGAAAGACGGGAGGCTGGTCGGGATCATTACGGTAGATGACGTGGTGGACGTCATTCGTGAAGAGGCCACCGAAGACATGCTGAAGATGGCCGGCGCGATCGAGGAGGATTCGGTCTCCAAGTCGTCAAGCTTCGGGGCGGCCAAAGTCCGGCTTCCCTGGCTCTTCACAAATCTCATCGGAAGCCTCTTGTCCGGGGCCATTTTGTGGTATTTCCGCCTGACGATCCAGGAAGTCGTGGCCATTGTCAGTTTTATTCCCGTCATTGCCGCGATGGGCGGCAACGTGGGCTTGCAATCGTCCACACTGATTATCCGCGGGCTGGCGACCGGTTTGGTCGAATTGACCGATGTGCGCTCCGTATTTTTCCGCGAGGTCAGGATCGGGTTGCTCATGGGGCTCGCGTGCGGCATCATGCTGACCATCGTCGGGTGGGCGTGGCATCAGGCCTTTCTGGGCATGGTCGTGGGAGCGTCGCTGATCATTGCCTTTCTGGTTTCGACCAGTATGGCGACCATTATGCCGGTGATCTTGAAGCGCATGGGCGTAGATCCGGCCGTGGCGGCCGGCCCGTTCGTCACGACGGCTAACGATATTACCGGCATCACCATCTATCTCTCGCTGGCGACGTTGTTCTTGGAACATCTCCGGTGACGCGCCGGCCGCGTGCTCGATCCGGCGCGCATCCTCTGCGAAAGGGCCCGGGGTCATGCCCCTCGTAAAGACCGCCGCCATCATCCTCAAAAGCCGCAAATGGGGCGAGGCGGACCGGATCGTGACGTTCTATACGAAAGAATTGGGGAAGATTCGCGGAGTGGCTCGCGGCGCCAGGCGGATGAAAAGCCGGTTTGGCGCGTCGCTGGAACCGTTTACACGATGCCATTTGAATTTGTTCGAGAAACCCGGCGATTCGCTCTACCGCATTTCGCATGTGGATGTGCTCGAGTCCTGCCAGTCGTTGCGGGAAGAGCTGGGGTTGATGGCTTGCGCCGCGCGCATGGTCAATGTGGTGGGCGCGGTGACGCCGGACGGCGATCCGGATCCATCGCTCTTTGAGACGCTGGCGCAGGGACTGGGTTCGCTCAAAGCGAGCCGCGATCCGGTGTTGACGGCGCTGCTTTTCCAGATTCGGCTCTTAGGCCTCACCGGATTTCGCCCGCAAACCGATCATTGTGCGGCCTGCGGGATGACGCGCTTGATGGGGGATCCGCATTTCTCCCCGCTGGCGGGTGGGTTCGTCTGTCTGAGCTGCGCGGCCAGGCAGATGGCGCGTTGTGTGGCGATGTCGCGGGGAAGTCTGTCATTTCTGCAACAGGCGATCCGGATGGCGCCTTCGCTGCTGACGAGGCTCAAAGCCACCGGCCAGGTGCGGGCCGAGGTCGAGCAGGCGATCGAAGGGTATGTGACCGTGGTGGCGGGCCGGCGGTTGCCACCGGTGGATTTCTTGGCGGCCATGCCGTCAGTCTAATGAGCGTATGAGGAGTGCCGGCGTGAGTACTGAAACAGAACTGTATCCCAAAGACATGCAGTGGCTTGAGAAGGGTGTCTTGGGCATCGAGTGGAGCGATGGGCACAAAGGTGTCTATCCCGTTCGGGCGCTCAGGCTCCATTGCCCTTGTGCCGCCTGCGTTGATGAGTGGTCTGGCGAGCGCCGACTGAAGCCCGACGATGTGCCCTTGTTCATCATGGCGCAGGATATTCAGCCGGTGGGCCGGTACGCGCTGCAATTTTCGTGGAGTGACGGCCATGATACGGGGATCTACTCGTATGCGCTGTTGCGGCAGCTCTGCCAATGTAATGTCTGCATGCCGGTCAAGCCGGTCGAGCCGAAAAGCCGCCGATTGTTATAATCCGAGGAAGGAATAGCGTTGTGATGATACGGGTGCTCCGAAAGGCGGAAGGCCAAGCATGTAGGGCTTTCGCCCTGGTTGGCCTGGTGACGCTCCTCGTCACGATGGGATGTCAAGGGATGCCGCCATTGGGGGAGCAGGAGCGGCTGGTGCGGGATCGCCAGTTGACGCTCTTGAAGGTTTCTCCCATGGCTGTGGTGAATGTCTGGGGCAAGCCGGTTTATCACCATAGTGAGTTCACGCAGTTTTTTGTGATGCCGGATATGACGATGGTGCCTCGATCGCGGGTGGCGATCGGCGAAGTGCCGGCCGGATGGGACGCGGCAGTGGATGCGGGAGACGGCGTGTTTCTTGGCTACCCCGAACAAGGGTGGTTGTTGGTGTTCTTCGACGATCGGCTGGTCTATCGGGAAGAGCTGAAGGCGGATGAGGTGCATAAGCTTGGAAAGGCATGGCAGTATGAGGATCGTTTCAGGACCCGCCTTGAGGGTGCGTCTCCTCGCTAGAAATGCTCTGCAGTGACAGGCATGTCAGAACCTTACGATACACATAGCCTGAAAATTGTGATGGCCGCATCAGAAGCGGTGCCGTACGCCAAGACCGGTGGGCTGGCGGATGTGGTTGGGGCCTTGCCGGGCGAATTGGCCAGGTTGGGGCACGACGTCACCCTGATTCTTCCTCGGTACCGGAGTTTCCATACTCACGCACGCGCGCTTCGAGTCGTCGGCACGATTTCGGTGCAGACTGCCAAGGGGCTGGTCGATGCGACGCTGGAAGAAGAGCTGCTTCCTACTGGTTCGCACAGCTTGCCGGTGCGGATATTGGCCGTTCGGCACGACCCCTACTTCGATCGAGAGGGGTTGTACCAAGGACTGGGAGGGGATTATCCGGATAATCTCGATCGGTTCGTATTTTTTAGCCGGGCGATTCTTGAGGTAGTGGCGTGTTTGGCCAAGATGGGACAGCAGACGCCACATGTGCTGCATTTGCATGATTGGCAGACGGCGCTCTGCGCGGTGTACGTAAAAACCGTAGAGCGTCATCGGAAGGAGTTCCAGAATATCAAGACGGTGCTCACGTTGCATAATGTGGGGTATCAAGGCCTTTTCCCTGGCAATCAGTTTGCGGCAACGGGTTTGCCGGACTCACTCTTTACCCCTGCCGGACTCGAGTTCTACGGCTCGGTGAATCTATTGAAGGGTGGGATGATATTTGCGGATGTCGTCTCGACCGTCAGTCCGACCTATGCAAAAGAAATTATGACTTCTGCGTATGGATTTGGATTGGAAGGCGTGCTGGCTGGTCGCAAAGATGGCGTACTCGGGATTACGAATGGGATCGATGTAGAGGGTTGGAATCCTGAAACGGACGCATCTCTTCCTGCCCGATATTCAAAAACCGATCTGTCGGGCAAGCGAGTCTGTAAACGAGCGCTGCAGCAGGAGGTGGGACTTCCCAATTCAGCGATGCCTCTTATGGGCGTGATTGGGCGGCTGACTTCACAAAAGGGGTTTGATCTCCTCGTGGAAATTATCCCTGAGCTGATGGCGCTCGGGGTGCAGCTGGTCATATTGGGAACGGGTGATCGGGATCTCGAAGGCCGGTTCCGGGAGGCGCAGGCACGGTACCCGCAACAAATTGGATTGTCTCTCGGATTTGATGAAGGGCTGGCCCATCGCGTGGAGGCCGGGGCGGATATCGTGGTGATGCCGTCGCGCTATGAGCCATGCGGGCTGACCCAGCTCTATAGTTTGCGGTATGGCACGGTGCCGATCGTGAGAAAAACGGGGGGACTGGCCGATACGGTCGTGCCGTACAAGCCGAGCACGCTTCAGGCGGGGGAAGCGACGGGCTTTCACTTTGACGAAATATCGGCGGATGCGTTGCTCTCAGTCGTCCTCTTAGCCTTGAAGGTCTATGAGGATGAGCAGGCGTGGAGATCTCTTCAGCAAGCCGGGATGTCTGTCGATAGTTCCTGGGCGCGGGCGGCAAGGGAATATACTGCCGTGTTTCGAGGCGTAGCGGTACATCGTTGATGCGATGCGCAAGAGAGCAGCTACTACGGCGTTTTTAGAGAGATTTGAACGCCAGTCTCTATTTCAGCAAGGAAATTTTTAGCTTGTGCGAGATAGAAAGATGGCGTTTCGTCGTGGGCGTGGAGTGTGAGGACTTCCCCAAAAGCCTCGCGGGCAAGATCGATCCGTCCTTGCCCTAGCGCGACTTGCCCCGCGTGGAGCGAGCAGGAAGAGGCCATGGCCCGCACATCGACGGATAGGCGTGTGGCTGGAGTGGTCACCAGGCGTTCAAGCTTCACGGGCATGGGCAACACGAACCCGTCATATCGGTGATTCGTCAAGGCCGCTTCCGTTAGCGTATCCATATCCACGCGAGTTGCCTGAAGGTCTGCGGTTGATTTGCAGTGGGTATAGGTTTCCCACAGGGTCATAAACTGTGAGTTGTCCAGTCCTGATGTGTTGCTGGGTGTCACTGTTTGGCAGCCTGAAGCTAGAAGCAGGACTCCGGCAAGTCCACCGATGATCTGGCTTTTGAAAGATGCGGCCACGCTGAGCTCCGTATGGCGAAAGAAAGAAGTAAATCTTATAAAGAGAACACTGCAATACGTGGGCCGCATAAATTTATAAGTAACACATTGAATTAATTGGCATAAATACATTTATGGACGTTAATGAATGTTGTGACAATTACTCACTGTGGTGTCTTTGCAACAGGGGTAGTATGGATTAAGAATTGAAGATTTGAACGAGAATCCCAGTTCTTGTGGTGGCGGTCGTCTTGCGCATGATGTGCTTGATGTGTTCTTTCACGGTTTGCTCCGTGATTTGAAGGGCGTTGGCAATTTCCTTATTTGTCCAGCCTTTCGCAAGATGTTCGACCACAGCTTGTTCGCGATTGGTGAGTTGAAACTTCTCTCTGGCCAGATCCGTATTGAGGTTTTGTTTTCGGCCAAGCTCTTCCATCGTGACAACGAGGCGCGCATGATCCACTCCCCCCCGATCAGGGAGGCCAAATCCTCGAAGCAGTACGGGCTGATTTGGGTCACCTGTGACCCGCTTGATCTCAAATTGTTCCCAGTCCTTGGCCTCAGTTCGCACATGGAGGGCTTTGATGATCTCTCCGCACAACTCTGTAAGGGCGGCGGGAAGGACTCCGTGAGCAGATCTCGCTGCATTTCCGCTCTGTTCAGCAGCATTGATCTTTTTGGCAAGTTCGGAGGCCTGCCGATTCATATGGAGCAACTGCATCGAAGCGGTCAGCACCACAATGCCTGAGCCAGCTCGTTGATCGGCAAGCCCATCTGATTGATCGATTTGATGAATTGCGTCAGTCATGGAGTAGTAAGGGGATCAGTTGGGTGGAACGGTTACGCTAGACAATCGAGTAAACTCTGATAAAGTCCTCAAAGTAGATCCGCACTAGAAAGAGTACCTAACCCTTTCGGGGGAGTCAATACCTACATTAGAGAAATGCAGCCTACCTCATCGGTATTGTCCATAGTGCTCGTGTCACCTATAGTTCTACGTAACCTCAAGGAAAGACAATTGAAGGCAGGTTTGCGAGTTATGATTGGTATGTTGACTGAGAGGGGCACATGCCCTCCTTGAGGAGAGTGCTAGGCCAATTGTTTGAAGGAAACGATACCTTTGCAGAGGAGGCGTCCAGTGGCACAGGGAGAGTGGGAATGGGCGACGGTCGATTGTCTAAAAAATCACAGTGAGCGGGTGGCCTTATTGCGGCCGATTCCCTACGAGATGACGTCCCCGGTCGAACGCTTTTCCGAGGGGCCTTCAGAGGGGCGGGCATTGTCGCTCAATATCAGCAACGGAGGGATGTTATTGCTGATGGATCAGGCTCCAGATGTTGAGCAGGTGTTGAAGGTATATGTTCCGACTCCGATCAGTGCGGCGGAGACGCCCACGCTTGCTGAAGTGCGGTGGACGAGAAAATTGCCGTTCGGACCGGCAAAAGATAGAGGGGCGTATTTTGTTGGCCTGAAGTTTATGTTTTGATCTAGGGCCCGTATCTGCGTACAGTGCGGCAACTGGGGCACGAGGTTTGAGGCTAGTGGCAAGTTCTGAGTCTGTCATGCTGATGAGGACAATTATGAATGTGCAGGGTGTTCTGTCGTTGATAATGGTAGCCGCTCTAAGCATTGCGTCGGAAGCGGTAGCCCAGCATAAGTCTACGGTGTCTAGCTCTGTGCAGGATTCAGGTTTAGAGAAGTCTTCGCTGATCGTCACAACGGATTATATTATTGGCCCGGAAGATGTGCTGGATATCACTGTGTGGAAAAACGCAGATCTTTCCAAAATCGTGCAAGTTCGTCCCGATGGCAAGATTTCATTGCCGTTGATCGGAGATGTGGTGGCAGTCAACCGAACCAGCGCACAATTGACCGAAGAGATTTCCACCCGGTTGAAGGCCTATATGGAAAATCCGACCGTGTCTATAGTTGTGAAAGAGGTCAATAGTTATGCCATTTTCGTGCTGGGGGAAGTTGTCAAGCCGGGGCGCTATCCATTGAAGAGTAAGACGACACTGCTTCAGGCGGTTACGCTAGCAAGTGGGTTTACGCCAGCCGCATCCAGAAACAAGATCGTAATATTTCGCTTTGCAAAAGACGGAGAGCCGTTGACGAAGATCAAGGCAAGTTATGATGACATTGTCCTGCGGGATGGAACGAATCAAAATATTGAACTGAAGCCCGGCGATACCATCGTGGTGCCATCTGAGTCGATGGTGGTCATTCCGGGCCGGTAGGCCTGGTTATCAGTGAGCCCAATCCAATCTAGAAACGCCACGATAGTTAATGTCTCGTCGGTCGTTGTACAAAAGGGAGATCTGATGCGGTTTGTAACCAGTTGGTTTCTTGTTGTGGTTATGGTGTATGGCACGACTGGCTGTGTCCAAGAGCAGGTCAACTATAAAGTTGATTTAGTGCCGCCGGGTGAGTTTCTGTTAGGTCCGGAGGACGTGCTGATCGTAACGGTGTGGAAGAACCAGGACCTTTCTCGGGAAGTGGTAATTCGTCCGGACGGTATGATTTCGATGCCATTGATCGGGGATGTGCCTGCGGCGAATATGACGGCGAATAATCTTGCCAAACGCATTAGCGATCGACTCACCGAATATATGGCGTCTCCCATTGTGTCGGTACAGCTTAAAGAGGTGAATAGCTATTTCATTTATGTGATGGGGGAGATTTCGAAGCCGGGTAAATATCCGCTGAAGTCCTACGCTAATATTATGCAAGGGATTTCCCTGGCAGGCGGGTTTACTCCCTTCGCGAAGAAAAACAAAATTAAGGTGTTGCGTGTGACGACAAACGGCTCAGCAGAAAAGCAACAGATCGAAATTCCTGTCGAATTTGACAATATTCTAAAGGGAAATGCCACGGTGGGAAACTTCTACCTCCGGTCTGGCGACGTGATTGTGGTGCCCTAGTTGAACAGAACAAGGTGTGAGTACTGGGGCATAGGGATGGTTCTCGTGTGCACGCTGTGGCTGGATTCTTCCGGACAGGCTCAGGTTGGCGGAGGAGGGATGGGGAGTTTTGGGGGGGCCACTGATCCCAGTATGGTTCAGGTTGTAGATGGGTTTCGGCTCGTTCCATCGATTTCGGCAGCCGAACGGTACGACAGCAATGTGTTTCTGACACCCAAGACATCAGGCGTAGACAGGAGTGACTACGTCTCTACGCTGAAGCCACAAATTCGTGGCCTCTTTGACGAGGGCGGAATGAAGGCGAATGCTGTAGTCGGCGCGACCGCAGAATATTACGCGAAAAACAGAAACTTCAACTATATCGGGGCAAATGCGGGATTATCTCTTAACCTTGGGTCGATACTGGATCCGTTGTGGCAGGGAATGAAGGCCACGGTTACGGACACGTTTTCATATACTCCTGTGCCGCCTGCTTTTTTAGTAGGAGAGCAAACGGGTTCCACTACCACCTCAAGCCAAGTAGCGTACGGGGGGCCAAATGGAATTCAGGTGGGGCGTGTGAGCTCCATAAGCAATGCTTTGGGAGTCTCGCTGACCGCGCCTGTGAGCCAGACTCTGAATCTTGCCGGAAGCTATTCGCGAGGGTTTTTCCGATTTGGAACATCTGAGGTGCAGCAAACCGGCCTTTTGCTGAATACCAGTTCTGAAACTATTATGGCCGGGGTTCAGGCAAAGCTGTCGCCTCAAGACACTCTGAGCCTGAACTATACACAGTCAACGTTTACGTATGAGGATGCCTCGGGATTGGCTTTTACAACCAGAGGGGGGATGCTCGGCTGGGCGCATTTGTTCAGTCCAACTGTGACGATGACGTCAACCGCCGGGGTGCAAATTTTTGAGGGGGGGGGAGTTTCAAGCGTTTCCGGGAGTTCGAATTCGTCATCGTCCCTTGTTCCAACAGCTGGTCTGGGGTTGACTTGGAAGGATCAGACAACCATGTTGTCCCTGGCCTATGGGTTGTCCCTGACGCCAAGTTATCAGTTTGAGGCGCAACCCATTCTTACGAATACTGTCTCATTCTCGGTGAAGCAGGTGATGCCGATCCCTGATCTAGTAGGACTGCTGAGCGCCAACTATGCCAGAGGCGATCAATTTGGTTCGACTTCGGCAAACTCCATTTCGTATTCATCCTATGGGGGCAGTAGTGGCATTCTTTATAAGATTACAACGAAAACGTTTCTTAATCTGAATTATCAATATATGAAGTTTGATAGTCAGTTTGGCTCACAGGCATTCAGCATGGACCGGCATCTGGTATCGCTGAACATCACCCAGGCGTTTTACTGAACCATCACAGATAGTACTTATGAATATACAGGCGCTCACTCCAGAAGATTTACTCAGGGTATCGCTCAAGAGGAAGTGGTGGATTCTTGCCAGTGTGGTCGTGTGTATAGCCTTGGCTTATGTGGTCTGGATGTATTTCCCAAGGGTCTTCAAGTCAACTGCCATCCTAACCGTCGATAGCCCGAGAATTGCTAAGGAGTATGTGAAGGGGGTTTCCCCAGATGGGAAGGCGTATGAGGATCCAGCAGTGGCCGTCATGCAGCAGGTTTCCATCGGTCTCACTAGCAAAACTATCCTCATGCCGGTGCTTGAGACCCTTAAGCCGTATCCCGAGGCGGAGCGGGCATCGCCGGACCAGTTGATGAAACGGCTGCGCAAAGCCGTGACAATTGGCAGGCCGAAGGACGGAGTGGGGGTATCAATTTCCTATGTTCACTCGGACCCTCGTATGGCGCAGGAGGTGTTAGCGCTTCTGTGTTTGAAGCTGCAAGAGGATAATTTGAAGCGGCGTGAAAACCTTGTTGAGACCACGACGGAATTTCTTTCTGCGGAACTTGAAAGGGTGAAAGGCGATCTTGAAGCCAAAGAACGTGCGATTTCAGATTTTAAGCGGGCGCATATGGGAGAGCTGCCGCAACAGATGGATGCCAATCTCCGCACCCTCGACCGGCTGCAGGTTAACCTGGTAAGTACCAGCGATTCGTTGAATAAATTGGGGGAGCGGCTGACTGCCTTGGAAAAAGCAATTAAAGAGTTTTCAGATCTGGGACAGGCAGGAATCGTTTCCGAGCGACCGCAGCGGGTAGGCGATATCCGGCCCATTGATTCTCGCGTCGCAAAGCTTCGAGATCTGAAGCAAAAGTTAAATGAACTCTTGGGGGTTTACAAGGAGAATTACCCGGATATCGTATATCTGAAACAGGAAATCTCACGGTTGGAGTCGGTGATGTCGGATGAGCCGGGGCAAGCCAGTGTGGACGGGGAGGCCGGGAAGCTTGATGGCAACTACGGGAATTCTTCGAAGCCTGTCGATCCATATTTGCGAGAGTTGATGAAAGAGCGTAGCGAAGTGAAGAGTGAGATAGCCTTTTTAAAGGAAAAGCAGGCTCTAGCTGTTCGGCAAATCAAAGAGCTTGAGTCTCGTGTCGAGCGGGCGCCTATAAGGGAACAAAGTTTGGCTGAGTTGCTTAGAGATTATGAGAATATGCAGAAGGGCTATCAGTCCCTGCTTGATAAACGGACGAATGCCAGAATTGTAGAGAATTATGAGAGCCGTCAATTTGGGGAGCAATATCGAATTATTGAGGCGCCTAATTTCCCCTATACGCAGGAGCCTCCGACATTGCTCCATTTTTTGCTGGGTGGTTTTGCTCTAGGCTGCCTTATTGGGTTCGGGTCAGCTATTGGTTTGGAGTGCCTCAAGACAGGATTTCGCCGGCCGGAGGAGGTTGAAAGTCTTCTTGGCTTTCCCGTCATCGCTTCTATCCCGGCGTTCTCAACTGTGATGAGCGGACTGGGGGTGAAGCGCGCCCAGGCCTTATTGGCTGGTCCTGCCATGTCCACGAGCGCGACGGTCTCTGTGCCATCCTATCTTGGGTATCGTAATGAGGAAGATAGGGAGGGGCAGGGGCGTAAAAAAGAGCCAGCTAACTCTGGCGGGAGCTTGCCTCCGACATTCCACCTCGTTGCGAAGTGGGGGGCGGCCTCGTTGATGGCCGAGCAATATCGAGTGGCTGCGACCCGATTAATCCTCATGACGGTTGAAAAACAGAATGTGGTCACGCTCGTGACCAGCAGCGTGATGAGTGAAGGCAAAACAACAACGGCTGCCAATCTCGCGTATATTTTGGCGCACGATCTCGGTAAGTCCACTTTGCTTATCGATTGTGACTTCAAGCGCCCTATGGTGCATGAATATATGGGGATTCCCGCTGCTCCTGGTGTGGGTGATGTGCTGCAGGGGGGGGAGCTTCTTGAGAATTGCATCCATCAGTGCGATGGGGTGCCGCTCTGGATTTTGCCCTCTGGATCTTCCGGTGTGCGACCCGTCGGCCTGTCGGGCATTCAGTATGTAAAGAGCATTCTGCCAGAGGTCAAGAGACGCTATGACTATGTAATCTTGGATGGACCTCCGGTGATGCCGTTGGCGGATGTGAATGTTCTCGGTGGTATGGCGGATATGACGGCCTTCGTGGTTCGAGCTGGTACGACAAATCAGGATATCGTCAAGAAAGCGTTGAAGGTGCTCGGAGATAAGACGGAGACCGTTATTGTTTTGACTCAGATTGAAATGGAGCATGCTCCCTATTTTATGTATGCCGCAGCGTACGCCAATGAAGACAGTGGAATTCGAGCGTAACAAGTTTCAAGAGGAACCGATGCTGGCGCCGAGTCTCTTCCCCGGCCAAGCGAGGGGCTTATGGCGTATGCCAGGTCTCAAGAAACGGATCCTTATTCTTGGGACGGGGCAACTCGCTGTGGATTTATGCCAGGTCATCACATCGAGAAATCGGTGGCTGGTTGAAATCGTCGGATTTCTTGGCGGGAAAACTCAACGAGTAGAGACACGGCTGGTCAACCCAGGTATTGTTGGTACGTATGATCAATTGTCAGAAGTAGTTGAACAGCATCGGGTAGATACTATTGTCGTATGTCTGGAGGATCGCCGTTCGGTGCTGCCGGTTCAAGCGCTGCTTGATTCTAAGGCGATGGGCTTAGAGGTTCTTGACGGCCATCACTTGTTTGAGGAGGCATCAGGGCGTCTCTCGATTGATTCGCTCCGTCCCAGCGCACTAATCTTCTCAACTGGATTTCGCCGAAGGCTGCCATCATTGGTGAGCAAGAGGCTTCTGGATGTAGTGGCGTCGGCGGTGGGGCTTGTGGTGTTGACCCCTTTGTTTATCCTTCTTGCGGCCGTTATTCGATTGGATTCACCGGGCCCGGTATTTTACCGCCAGGTTCGAGTCGGGCTACGCGGTCGGCCCTATATGATTTGGAAGTTTCGCTCGATGAGGCAAGATGCCGAGAAGTCCGGCCCTCGATGGGCCCAGGCCAACGACCCTCGTATCTCGCGTGTCGGATGGTGGTTGCGGAAGACTCGTCTCGATGAGCTGCCTCAATTAATAAACGTGCTCAAGGGGGATATGAGCCTTGTCGGGCCGCGTCCAGAGCGGCCCGTATTTGTGCAGGATTTGCGCGTGAATATTCCCTACTACGATATCCGCCATACGGTCAGGCCTGGTGTGACAGGTTGGGCTCAAGTGAAGTTTCGCTATGGGGCTTCGCAGGAGGATTCCCATACGAAGCTGCAATATGATTTGTATTACGTGAAGAATCTTTCTCTTCTGCTAGACCTGAAAATTCTGATGCATACGATTCGAGTCGTGATGCTCGGGGAAGGGGCGCAGTGATGGATTTATGCGACATCTCTAGAGGGAGGCTGTCGCATGTGCTGTCATTTGGGGGAGAGGAGCAAGCCGAGACTGCACACGGGGGGGGCAGCTTGAGGGGGATAAGTACAGCAAGTCTTTTCGTGTCAGGCTCGAGTTGTTTCTGATCCGAAGAATCTAGCAAATATCTAAAACGCTAGGTGATGTGCTGGTTGGTCTGATAAAGTTTTCCCAGTTCGGTAATCTCCAGGTTCTGGGGCAGGTCAATCGGTCGTAGAGACTTGCTCCAAGGATGAAGCGAGTGTTGAAACCGGCCCATCCCGCAGCCCCTTAAAGAGGATCGAGGTCTATGTATATACTGGGCATTTCTGCGTTTTACCACGATAGTGCCGCCTGCCTGGTGCGGGATGGCGAGATTGTCGCAGCGGCACAAGAAGAACGGTTCACTCGAAAGAAGCATGATCCGGGATTCCCTCGTCGAGCGGTGGAGTATTGTCTGAGTCAAGCCGGCATTGGCATCAAGGATCTAAAGTACATAGTTTTTTACGATAAACCACTCATTCATTTTGAGCGATTGCTGGAAACCTATGTGTCGTTTGCTCCTCAAGGAATTCAATCGTTCCTGGCTGCAATGCCTGTCTGGTTGAAAGAGAAGCTCTTTTTGCACAACTTGCTTAAAAAGGAAGTGTTAGCCTGTTCGAATGGCCTCGATAAATCCGAACTGCCGGAATTCCTCTTCGGCGAACACCACGAATCCCATGCCGCGTCAGCATTTTTTGCCTCACCCTATCAACGGGCCGGGGTGTTGTGTATGGATGGAGTAGGGGAGTGGGCGACCACCTCGGCATGGCTGGGGGAGGGAAATACGTTGACCCCGCTGTGGGATATTCCGTTTCCTCACTCGCTCGGTCTTCTCTATTCAGCATTCACATACTATACGGGCTTCAAAGTCAATTCCGGAGAGTACAAAGTCATGGGGCTGGCTCCATACGGAGAGCCGAAGTATGTCAAGGCTATTTATGAACATTTGATCGATCTGAAGCCGGACGGCACGTTCAGAATGAACATGGAGTATTTCAATTACTGTACCGGGTTGACTATGACAAGCCGAAAGTTTGATGCGGTGTTCGGGGGGCCACCTCGCAAGCCGGAGTCGAAGTTCGGTCAGCGGGAAATGGATTTGGCTCGATCGATTCAAGAAGTGACGGAAGAGGTCATGCTGCGACTCTCGCGGACGATGCATCGTGAAACGGGAGTGGACTATCTTTGCCTGGCGGGAGGGGTTGCGCTCAATTGTGTCGGTAATGGAAGGGTGCTTCGGGAGGGGCCGTTCAAAGGGATTTGGATTCAGCCGGCGGCTGGCGATGCCGGCGGAGCGGTGGGGGCTGCGCTGAGCGCCTGGCATCAGTATGAAAATAAACCAAGGGGCGCAGATAATATCCACGACAGAATGAAGGGGAGTTATCTGGGGCCGGCATTCAGCAATGAGGATGTTGAAGCTCGGCTCAAGACCATTGGGGCGGTCTATTGTCGGCTTGATGAGAAGGATTTGTATGGCCGGGTAGCTGATGAGCTGGCAGCGGGAAAGGTCGTGGGGTGGCATCAGGGGCGTATGGAGTTTGGGCCGAGATCTCTTGGCGGACGCAGTATTTTAGGGGATGCCCGGAATACAAAAATGCAGTCGGTTTTGAATCTCAAGATTAAATATCGTGAGTCGTTCAGGCCCTTTGCTCCCTCTGTTTTGAGAGAGCGTGTGTCGGACTATTTTCAGATGGACTGTGATAGTCCATACATGCTGCTGGTGGCTCCGGTCCTTGAAAAGCGACGGCTTCCATTCGATCCAGGCCAGAAAGAACTATGGGGAATCGATTTGCTCAATGTGCCGCGGTCGGATATCCCATCCGTTACGCACATCGATTACTCTGCCAGAATTCAGACGGTTCATGAGGAGACGAATCCCCGGTATTACAAGTTGCTCAAGGCTTTTGAGGCGAAGACGGGGTACGCCACCTGCGTCAATACATCATTCAATGTGCGCGGTGAGCCCATTGTGTGTACGCCGGAAGATGCCTATCGCTGTTTCATGAGGACAGAAATGGATGTTCTGGTGATCGAGAATTGCGTGTTAAGGAAAGAGGATCAGAGACCTCTTGAAGGCGATTCTGATTGGAAAAAAGAATTTGAGCTCGATTAGCTGAACGGGGGGGATCTCGAAATGGAAGAAGTCGCCGCACGCAAAGAGTTGCGTCAATTCGGATTGTTGGTTGGGTCGATCATTGTTGTGATCGGGCTGTGGCCGCTCGTATTTCGAGGGGAGCCGGTGCGTCTTTGGGCGGCCGGAGTTGGAGGCGTGCTTATTGTCTGTGGTGCAATTCTCCCGGCGGTTCTGTCCCCCATATATAAAGGGTGGATGTGGGTCGGGCATATTTTGGGGTGGATTAATACCAGAATCCTTCTCGGTGTTGTGTTTTATGGGTTGGTGACTCCGATTGGGCTTCTATTTCGGCTCATGGGGAAGAATACAATGAGGCAAGGGTTTGCCGAGTCAAGTGAGACTTATAGGGTCCTCCGGTCTCCTAGGCCCCATTCTCATATGAAGTTTCAATTTTAACAGGTACTTGCGAGGAGGTGGATATGGGCGATTTCGTGATGGAGCTCTGGGCTTTCATGAAGGAGCGGAAGAAATTCTGGCTTCTTCCGATAGTCTTGGTGCTCGTGCTCCTCGGGAGTCTGATAGTCTTAACTCAGGGGTCAGCCGTTGCGCCATTCATTTATACCCTCTTTTAGTTTATTTTGGCTTAGCTATTGCATGTAGCCATGTCCGACTTAGCGCCAGGCCAGCCTTCCTAAAGCTGGTCTGGCCAGCATCCCCCCTCCCTCTTAAGAGGAATAGCGTAGGTTTTTGATCTCCACTATCCTTTACATTGAAACGGATTCTGTAAGCGCACAACATTCGTTGCTAAGTCTACACAGATCACCCGATCGGGAGGGGATGAGATATGAGCACCGTCGCTTCGCCACCTGCTCCGCAGCTCCCGCTTATTACCATAGAGACTCGCAAGGAGGAGTCCCACGGTTCCTGTCATGTTCATGCTCCGCTGAATCTCGCTCCAACCAGGCGGCATAAGTACCGTATGATTGCGCTGGCATTGGTGCATGTGTATATCGCATTTCATCTCATTGCATGGCATGTTTTTGGGATCGAGATTTGGGGCAAGACCGCCATGATGGGGGTGCCATCTCTTGCCAAGGGGACGATCAATGCCGCCTCTATAATGGTGTTGTTAATCCTTGGGTCGATCTTGGTTTTCGGACGGGGCTTTTGCGGGTGGGTATGTCACATGCGCGGAGCGATCGAGTTCGCCGATTGGATCCTCCGCAAGTTGAAGATCGCGCACTATGAAAAGATCAGGAACAAGAATCTTCTCATCAATACTCCTCACCGCTGGCTTTTGAGAATTGGCGCCCTGTTTATACTCTTATTGCCCGTCATCATCCTGATCCACAACGCTGGATTTTCACCGAAGGTGAGCCCCATGTCGCCGCCCCCGCTCGCGGACTTGCCTGGCTTTGAGGGGAAAGCATTCGCAAAAACGGCCTTCTTCAATATCGAGATCAATCCCACCTGGTCTGATTTCTTCATCGCATTCGGCTTGGCCGTTTTTATCCAATTTATGATGAGCGTCGTGCTGAATCTTCGCTATGGGCACGGGGCGTTTTGCCGGATACTCTGCCCCTATGTGACGATTATGGTGCCTCTCATGAACAGGTCGCCTCTGCAATCAAAGATTACCCGTGTTGCGCAGTGTACGGGATGTCGTGACTGCAGTAATGCCTGCCCGCAGGGAATTGATGTCAGTCGGGAAATCTGGCATTTCGATGGCAAGGTGACCAATCTCGAATGCATTAAATGCTACGCGTGCATTGATGCTTGTGATGACAATGTCCTGAAGGATACGTCTGCGCCAGGCGTGCCGCAAACCGATAGGTTAAAGCCCTATGAGAAGCGTCCATGGCAGCAAGAGACGGTTCGCAAAGACGGGTTGCTTACCAATGCCCGACACATGCAGGTCTTTGAGCCGCTAGGTCCGGTGGCTGATTTTATGTCGCTCATTGTCGCCTTAGTGTGTGGGGGAGTTACATCCCGTTTTGGTGGATTCTGGTTTTATCCTGGCGCAATCTTTTCCTTTATTGTATTTAGGGAGTGTTGCTTGCATGCTGAGAAATGGTTTTCCGCGCCAAAGGAAAAGGCCGCACCTACACCAGTTCAATCGTAGGCGATTTGCTGCGAAGTTGTTCGGTGAACAACGTTGTGACGAAGGGGGGACCGCTTGAGCACATCCACTAGAGGAAAAGATTATTATAATCTTGTCGTAGAGCTTATGCTGTATCTGAAGGAAAGTAAGTCCTACTGGCTGGCGCCTCTTATTTTTGTCCTCTTGGCGTTGAGTGCGCTTGCGTTTTTCCTCGAAGGAAGTGTTCTCGCCCCTGCTATCTATTCAATTTTCTAGGTCTAATTATGGCCCGGACGCGTCCCCTGATCTTGATTAGGGTACGCGTCAGGGTTGTGTTTGCCAGCCAGCCTTTCTTGTTAGTTCTGAAGAGGGCCTCTCACGGCACTCTCTTGCTCTGCGGTTTAAATTCGGAGGTGGATCACAAGGGAAAGCGAAATCAGTGGCCGGGCGTCTGGAGTAAGGGTTACAGTAGGAGTCAGAAATGGGGAGTCGGTTTGCAAGAATATACAGCTATATTGCGACATTCCTTCTTAGCTCGGTCCTAATTATTGTATTGGGCCACTATGCATTGGAGTTACGCGCTCAGTTTCACCGCTCTGCCTCGGTCGATCCGAACTCTCTAGCTATTGATGCTCGTGCATATATGGCTGTGTATGCCAACAACCCCGAACGGGAAGCGGTTTTTCAATATTCGCTGCAAGATCATACCCATTTTGAACCGTATATCCATTTCCGAAGGGATCCAATAAACACAAGGCATGTACATGTCGATCAAGATGGGGTTAGGAAAACCATCAAGGATCCAAAGGCGCACGCAAAAAAGGTTTTCATGTTGGGTGGATCAACGTTGTGGGGGACTGGCGCGTCGGACGAGATGACGATACCGTCGTTGCTACAGCATTCCCTCGGTGACGAGTACGATGTCTATAATTTGGGCGAAACGGGGTATGTATCGACACAGGAGCTAAATCAACTGCTAAAGAAGTTGGCAGATGGTGAAGTGCCAGACTATGTCATTTTTTATGATGGCAACAATGATGGCTATGCCGGGGCGTACTCTCCCGCAGTTCCTCGAGACCCACAGAATCTGCGAAAAGAGGCCGAGTCTCGGCGAAAATCGGAAAGCGATATCATCTATCGCCTTGTCCACGATTGGTTTGAACCGTCTAACTATGGCAAATTGCTTTGGAGCCTCAAAGAGCGAAGGGTAAGGCATTGGGAGGAGAGTATCGCCGACAGTGTAGGGATGCGAGCGGGAAAGGTTGTGGGGTATTACGATGCCCACATTCGACAAGTTAAAGCTTTGGCGAAGGAGTATGGATTCAAAGCGTATTTCTTTTGGCAGCCCAATTTATTTAATCCACATAGGCCACCGGCATCCTACGAAAAAGATATTCAGGAGAGTGCGGCGCCTGTTTTTGTCGAGTCTCAGCGACAGGTCTATGCTGAAGCCAAGAAGATCTTTGAGGGTAGAGAAAATGAAGGGGTATTTTTTATTGCCGACATGTTTAATGCCGTGTCTGAACCAATCTTTTTAGACTGGTCCCATACCTCTATGGAAGGAAATAAAATGGTTGCCGATAAGATATTTGCTAGCATTAAGCGGGATATCGCAAGGTGAATGAGTTCACGCAGTGTAACTGGCTCGGAATCCGCTGGGCCTGTTTCTCTTGGCGTTGGCCATCACTGTGACAAGGCCTGTATGGGCCAAGATGGCGGCGCAGGCTGACATGCATAAAGGAGAGGTCGTATTGTATGATGGTGCGCTGTGCTGATGATGGAGGTTGTGGTAGGAGTTTTTAACGACAACGTTGTGTGGTCTAGGTCTTCTTCATCCTCCGCTGCGTATCAGAGCCCATCGAATCCTCCCGCAATTTTCAAATCATAGAAATGTGATTATAGGGAAATCCCCTCTGGCATTGCGAGCGGTAATGAGGAAATGAGCAAATATGTGCCGGCTCCGGATTACTGTGGGCGATCACCGCGTACCCATGGAATTGTGTCGAGCCTTGAGACTGCTGGTGCTCTCCGTCTAGCGTCGTGCATTGACACCCCAGATGCGGCAAAAGAAAGTTTGTATTAGGCAATGACCAAACCAGGGAAAATCGTATTGGCCGAGCAGCAGCCCGGGAAGGCAAGCGCGCGTGTTTCCCGAGAGCTGGATCGTTCGTTAGTTCACGGTATGGCGTGGACAGGCGTCATGAAGTGGTCGGGGCAACTCCTGACATGGGTGGCAACTATCTTGGTGGCCAGAATCCTCACGCCGGACGACTACGGTATCATGGCTATGGCGATGGCGTTTATTGGCATTGTTGGAATGATCTCAGAGTTCGGTGTGGGCAGTGCCGTTCTTAATTTCAGAGACCTTGAGTCAGACCAAGTGTCTCAGCTTAACGGCATTTCCCTCATGCTTGGGCTCGGAGGGTTTATCCTCTCGTGCCTTGCCGCGGTGCCGCTAAGCTGGTTTTTCAAATCAGATGAACTGACCGTAGTCGTTATTGTGTTGGCATCAGGATTTATTCCGCTTGGGATGAAAGGGGTGCCTTACGCCCTGCTTCAGAAAGAAATGCGATTCAAATTCTTGGCACTGGTAGAGGGGCTTCAGATGCTGGTCCAAGCCAGCAGTGTCGTGGGATTTGCCCTCCTTGACTTCTCATACTGGGCACTCGTCTTGGGAAGTCTTGTTGGAACAACGATGGGGGCAGCCTGTCTAGTTGGTGCCAGACCGCATGGGTTTTCGATCCCGCGGTTCAATCAACTCCGCGAAGTTCTTGCGTATAGTTGGGATGTGGTGGGGGCGCGAATACTCTGGTACCTGTATAAGGTCTCTGACGCTTTTATTGTCGGGCGGGTGCTGGGCCAGGCAGCGTTAGGCGCCTACTCGTTCGGTTTTGCGTTGGCGAATATGGCGGTTGAAAAAGTGTCCGGCATGTCTTATCAGGTCACCACGTCGCTGTTTGGGGCGGTCCAGCATGATCATGCGGCTCTTCGACGCTATTTGCTTATTTTGACGGAAGGTTTCGCGGTTGTATCGTTTCCGATCACGATCGGACTTGCGCTCGTAGCGGAGGAGTTAGTCAGAGTGGTGTTCGGCGAAAAGTGGCTTCCCATGACGGCTCCCTTGCAGATTCTTGCTCTCTCGGCCTCCTACCGATCGATCTCCAGCATTCCAGGGCAAGTGCTGTTTGCTACTAAAGATTCTCGCCCAAGCTTGTGGAACAATGCGCTCTGTGCGGCCATTTTCCCTCCGGCCTGTTTAGTGGCCAGCCACTGGGGGACTGTTGGGATTGCGATGGTCTGGGCTCTTATCCATCCTCCACTCAATTATAGGCTGAGCGCATATGTCTTTCGTGCGATCGGATTGGCGCATGGTCAATATTGGCGATCGTTGATCCCGGCAGCCGTTGCCTCCCTGGCCATGACGTTGACGGTCATCGGAGTAAAATATGGCATGCCTTCTGACTGGCCATTGCCGGTTCGGCTGGGAACGGAAGTCTGTCTGGGGGGCATCAGTTATATTCTGATGGCATTCCTATTTTACCGAGCACATCTGCAAAAGTTTATTGCCTTGGTTAGAAGTCAGCGGCAAGGGTAAGCGGAGCAGGCAGCCGACCCGTCCGCGACGGCGCATAGGCGTGAAGCGGCCTGTAACTAATCAACGATTTCCTAAGGGGCAATAGCCATGAATTTGGGCCATTTTGAGATGGTGTGTCAGGTGCTGCTATTGGGCTCTCTCCTTGTAGTCCTGTATGCCTATGCGGGATATCCGCTCGTACTCTGGGCCTGGAGCGTGTTGCCACGGCGAAGGGTGTGTTGTGCGCCGGCTACCCCATCGGTCTCCATCGTCATCGCGGCGTGGAATGAGGCGCCGCGTCTTGCGGCGAGAATTGAGAATTGCCTTAAACAGGAATATCCTGTTGAATGTCTGGAAGTTGTTGTAGTCTCGGATGGGTCGTCCGATGACACGGAGTCAGTTGTCCGCCGGTATGCACCCGGTGTCGTCCGCCTGGTGACGCTTGCCACTCGGCAGGGGAAGGCGGTCGCGTTGAACGAAGGGGTTGCGCGAGCTGGTGGGGATATTATCGTTTTCGCGGATGCCAGGCAGCAGTTTAGTTCTACAACTGTTGCCAGTCTGGCAGAGAACTTTTCAGATCCTTCGGTTGGAGCCGTAAGCGGCGAGCTGATTCTTGAGTCAGATCCAGAGAGTTCAGGTGCGGAAGGTGTGGGTGTATATTGGAAACTCGAAAAATGGATTAGGCGCAAAGAGTCTGAACATGGCTCGATGGTTGGTGTGACGGGCGCCATTTATGCCATCAGGCGAGCGCTGTTTTCCCCTCTTCCCCCCGGTACGATTCTCGACGACCTTTTGATTCCGATGCGGATTGCCATGATGGGATATCGCGTCGTTTTTGAAGACCGGGCAAAGGCGTACGACCGAGTCAGTCGTAAGTATCGAGATGAGTTTGCCCGAAAAGTGCGGACGCTTGCCGGCAACTATCAAGCGATGGCGTTGTGTCCGGATCTTCTGAATCCGTGGCGGAATCCGCTGTGGTTTCAATTCATGTCGCACAAGGTGTGTCGATTGGCCGCGCCGTTCATGTTGATTCTGCTGCTTGTCACGAGTGCTGTCCTGGCAGCGGAATTTCCCTATGCCCTCGTGTTTCTTGCCCAAGTTGCTGTCTATTCCACCGCATTCATCGGATGGGGCCTCATCAAGGTGGGGGTGCGTGAACGATGGACCTCGGCGGCGTATACATTTTGTCTTCTTAATTATGCTGCGCTTGTTGGGGCGATTCGATTTGCCAGGCGTGATCCGGCGTTATGGGGAAAAACTTCGTAGGGCGTTTCTACGGGACGGAAATGAGACGCCAGTGGTTTGTGATAGTGGGTAACGGTCGCGCCTGATATTCTGGCTGGCCATGCGGTTCAGGACCTTGCCGCTGGGCTGCCGCCAATCTCCCTACCAGCCAGGAGCCCATGGTTTCAGTATCTTCCACTGGAGAGAATAACGTGAGACGCAGTGAGGCAGCCTCTGGCTTGACGGCAGGGGAAGGACGTCGTGTGCTCGTAATTACTTACAACTGGCCACCTGACACCTCTATCGGAGGAGTCAGGCCGGTCAAATTTGTGGCAGCGCTCAAAGCGTACGGGTGGGAGCCTATTATACTTACCGTCAAGGAACGCTATTACGAACAGATTGATGCGAACCTGGACGATTCAGATGCTGGCCTCGTGGTGATCAGGACTCGATGTCTGCCCAATCTTCCCCGCTTGTATGTCGCGGCGAGATCGTTTTTTGCGAAGGTTTTTGGTGGGGCAATGGGGGCACCCCCAGCTCAAGGCGTGAAGGCGCAGGACGTAACCGCTCGAGGACCGGGGAGGACATTGAGGCGTGTTCTGTTGTCTGTTCTGTATACACCTGATGAACATATAGGATGGTTGCCATTTGGATTGCTACAGGCAGTAAACGCTGTCAGGTTATATCATGTGTCTTGTGTGATCTCGACAGGGCCTCCCTTCACCGCACATATCGTGGCCTTGTTAGCTCGTGTCTTGTCGCGGGTTGTGTGGATCGCAGACTTCAGAGATCCTTGGGCCATGTCAGAGACACGTCCGTCTGAGTATACGAGTGGACTTTCAACCTGGATGAATAAACGGCTCGAACGAGCCGTGCTTCATTGCGCGGATCGTGTTGTCTGCGTGACTTCGTTTATGACGCACTGGTATCGGACCCATTATCCAGAGTTGCCGAGTAGTCATTGGGAGACAATTACGAATGGATTCAGTGCCGCTGAATTTGAAGCCGTTGCCGAGATTCCGTTATCAGCGAAGTTTAGGATCAGTTACCTTGGGAGCATTGAATACGAGAGGACTCCAGAACTTTTGTTCCAAGCAGTACGGGATCTTTGTGTGGAAGGTCTGATGAAGTCAGAGGATGTTGAGATCAGACTGGTTGGGAAATGCCATGAAGTGCGTGGCCGCCCCATAGCGGAGTTGATTGCCACGTATGGGCTTAGTGATATCGTTACTGTATCTCGTGCGGTCCCTCGGCATGAGGCGCTCAGCGAGATGCGTCAGGCTCATGTGCTTCTCTTATTAGCCACGAATCAAAAGCTTCAAATTCCCGGGAAAGCGTATGAATATATTGGGGCAAGCCGTAGAATTTTGTCCATCACCGAACAGGATGGGGCGACGGCTGAAGTGATTCAGAGCGTCGGAGGTGCGGTAGTTGCTCAAGGCGATATCAGAGAAATGAAGAGGGTGTTGGAAACATGGTATGGCGAATATCGCTGCGGGCTGGATAGGCAGGCGAAGCCTTTCGAATTAGGAGGAGTGGCTGCTGAATTTGAATGGAGTCGCTTGGGGGATAGGTATGCGCAGGTTATGAGATCGGTTTGTCAATAGCGTGTAGAGGTTTAGCCTAAGTGGGGTAAGCTGGGTGTCAAAGGAGCAAGATGGGTTGCTCCCTCGTTGCCCGGATCTTGTCGAGGAAGAAAATCGTGATGACCATATTTCTTATGATCGCCGTGGTGGTAGCAGGTTTCGTGGGATGGTTTGTTATCCGAGAAGCTCGGAGGTTGTATTTGTTTCTGTGGATACCGGGGTATCTTCAGCAGCGATCCCACAATCGGCAGGCAAAGCAATGCGCCAATAAGCAGGGGAAGACACATGTTCTCTTTTGCATGGTTGATCACTTTGAACCGGTCTCACAGGGGTCTACACAAGAAGAGGAGCGTGCTCGGATGCGGGTCTGGTTAGAGCAATATCCGAGCCTTGCGGCGCGCCATCGGGATTCTACGGGACGCCCAGTTCAGCATACGTGGTTTTATCCAATCGAAAATTATCGTTCGGAATATCTGGAAGGGCTCGTTGATTTGTGTCAACAGGGGCTTGGCGAAATTGAGGTCCATCTGCATCATGGGCATGATACAGGTGAAACGCTGCAGCAAAAGCTCCGACAAGGTTTGGCGGATTTCTCCAAGCATGGGGCGCAACAAACTCAAGAAATGCCGTCTCGCACGACCTACGCCTTCATTCATGGCAATATGGCTCTCGATAATTCGCGTTTTGATCCCGCATTTTGCGGAGCTAACGACGAATTAACGGTCCTGCGCCAGACTGGGTGCTATGCGGATTTCAGTCTGCCGACGGTGCCCTGTATCAGCCAATCCCGAAAGGTTAACGCGATCTACTATGCAACGGATGATCCTCTGAATCCCAAATCCTTCGATGTCGGTATTGATGTCGAGGTAGGCGGGCAGCAGGCGGGGGACCTTCTTCTGGTTCCTGGGCCATTAAGTTTCAATTGGCACAGCAGAAAGTGGGGCGTGTTTCCAAGGATTGAGAATGGTGAAATTCAAGGTTCCAATCCTCCCAGTATTGAACGGGTTCAGATATGGGTGGATCAACATATCCATGTCAAGGGGCGCCCCGAGTGGGTCGTTGTGAAGGTGTCTTGTCATGGGGCAGAGGAGCGGAGTTGGGATGCTCTTTTTGGAAATCCAGCAGAGAAAATGTATTCGTACCTGGAATCACAGTATCGAGACAGAAACGAGTATCGGCTCCATTATGTGACAGCGCGAGAGCTCTATAACATCATTAAGGCGGCTGAAGCCGGAAAGATGGGAGATCCGAGTCAGTATAAAAACTTTGTGATCCCTCCGTATCACACGCACAGCAACTCGGTGAGACGCACGTGTTGACGGTCATGTGTAGCGACTATCTATGGCTTCATTAATCCATCAGGTGCGACATGTTCCGGCCGGACTCGCCTCGTCGATTCAGGCTCTGGATGCACAGGTCGAGAAAGAAACAAAGTTCGCGTTCCAGTGCTTCGTCTGGTTTGGGGTGATCGTATTTATTGCTCCACAAGCCTTCGTCCCAGCCTTGTCGGCATTAGGGATTGGAAAGATAGTGATGTTCTTGGCCCTATTCTCATATGTCAAGTTCGCGTTCTCCCAAGGCCATCTGAGCTTTGCGGAGGGGAGTGAGCTAAAGATCGTAGCCTGGCTTCTTTTACTCTCTCTCCTCTCCGTTGGTTTTTCGCGGTGGCCCGGTGGCAGTCTGCAATTCTTTATGGATTATGCTTGGAAGGCGGGCGTAGTATTTTTTCTAACCGCGAATCTGCTGACTTCTAGAGAACGGGCGCAAAAGTTCTGCTGGATGTTCGTGTTCTTTGCCGCAGTGAATTCGTTGATCGGTCTTCAAAATTGGCGCACCGGCAATATGATTTCGGGCGCTGCTAATCGTATTGAAGGTGGGTTTGCACCACTTGCAATGAACCCCAACGACTTGGGGTTACTGTTAGATATGTGTCTTCCACTTGCGTGGTATGCCTATGTGACTGCTACCACTAAGGCGACACGGTACATGGCCGGGCTGACACTTATCGCTGCCTCGGTGACCGTCGTCATTACATTTTCGCGAGGAGCTTTTTTAGGCTTGCTTGTCGTTGCAGGTTTGCTTGTTTGGAAGATCGCGAAAGGCAAGCGGATGCAAGTCCTGCTGCTCATTTCTGTGCTGCTGCCAGTGGTGTTGGTTGTTCTTCCGGCGGGCTACTCTGATCGTATGCTATCGATTGTTCAAAGTGACTTGGATGAAACCGGGTCACGAGAACATCGTATTAAGTTAATGAAGGCAGGCGTGGCGTCCATGGTGGAGCACCCACTGGGGGTAGGCCTCGGTATGAATATCCTGACTGCGGCGGATTCCGGAGCAGGCTGGAATGTGATTCACAATGCTTATCTTCAGGTTGGTGTGGAGTTGGGAATAGTGGGGTTCATTCTTTACATTCTTCTTATATCGAAGACTTATCAAGGGCTGACGGCCATTGAACGCTCGCCCGTTCGTAATATAGCCAATTTAGCTTTTGCCATTCGACTGAGTCTCATCGCCTATATGGTTGGCGCATTTTTTGGCCCGGTTGCCTATAATTTTTATTTCTTCTATCCAGGAGGGATGGCTGTTGCACTGAAAAGTTTGGTGAAACGAGCCCCTCATTTAATGGACGCAAAGAAAGCAGAGGCAATATGAATGAACAACAGACACGAGGGCCGGTGTCTTTCTGGCGTGGCCTTACCTATAGTCTCGTGATCATGGCGGTCTTGTTGGGAGGGGCGGAAGTTATTTTGCGAGTCTGGGCTAACTATTTTCGGGTGGCCTATCTCACATATGATTCTGTCCGAGAACGCCCGGCGTTGGTGCCCAACGCACGTATTCAGAACAGTTCTGAGCATGTTGCCATTAACTCCAAGGGCTTTGTTGGTCCGGAATTCGAAAAGCAGAAGCCGGCCGGCACGATTAGGATTATCGCATTGGGTGACTCCTGTACATTCGCCGGGGGGTGGTATGAAACAACCTATTCAGGTCTGTTAGATCGCTTTCTCAAGGATCGGTATCCCGATAAACGGATAGAGGTCATCAATGCCGGCATCTCAGGATTTAATTCCGAATTTGCCTTGGCGAGGCTGCGCGACGAACTCTTGGAGTATCAGCCTGATATGGTCACGCTCTATATAGGGTGGAACGACCTGATGAAAACAAATCCGGTCAGCTCGGCGGCTACTCGGCAATATAAGTATAGTGGGATCTGGAAGGCTCTCAATGAGAGTTACTTGGTGAAGGCCTATTCTAAGGTGTTGTTTTACTACTTGCGGCCGCTCCTGATGAAGCCCAAGTTGGATGGAGATCCAGAGGGGGCGGCTGCATTTGATCAATTTATGCCGGTCGTCTACCAGTCGAATGTTGACGCGATTGCCGCAATATTAGAATCACAAAGCATTCACGCTTTGTTTGTGACGAGGCCAACTGCTGTCCGCTTGGGGATGACCCAGGACGATATCGAGCGGGAGCATATATTTTTCCCATATTTTGCCGGGGCCTACAGCCTTGAACGGTTTCTGAGTCTCCACCGATCATATAATCGCGCAATAGAGGATGTTGCGCGCCGTCATCAGATTCCCCTGGTCGATTTGGACGCGCTGTTCAATCTGCGGAAGAAAGATGGGCTGTTCCAGGATACGATGCATCTGAGCGATGAAGGCAATCGTGTGGTGGCTGAGGCGTTGGTCGAGCCAATAGGGCGAGCGCTGAAGCTCACGCAGGATAACCCTTCGTAGCGTACTCGGCAGATTGCGCAGACGGTGAAGGGTGCATACCTCATTTGGATGAGCGAATGACGGTTCAGTTTGCGGAATCAGCGCCGGCTATTTCTGGGTTGCCCTCGAACGCCGGACGCATCGACTATATTGATGTGTCGCGAGGCGTGCTGGTCCTGCTGATGTTTGTCGTGCATGCGGCAACTCCCTGTACGCCGTCCATTCGAGACCCGATTCAGAGATTGTGGATTCTTGAGATTGCGACCACCGGGTTTGCCATGATGGCCGGATATACTATTGGAGTCCGCTATGATGCGAATGCAGGTCTTCCTCAACCCAGGCGCTTATGGAAACGATCCGGTGAACTGTTGCTCGTGATGTTCTGGTCTAATTTATTACTCGGGCTAGGGAAGTTGTATGTCACGCAGAAGCCGGATTTTGCGATGCTCGCCTCATGGTTTCTTGGATTGATTACTTTACACACGGAGTACAATATCTCCGGTGTCCTTTTCCCCATCGCACTCGTGCTTCCACTGTTGCCGCTGATGTATTCTTCGGAACAACGAATCGGCAAGCTAGGAGGGCTTGTGTGGTTCGCCGCCATCGTGTCTCTCACGATGATATTGAAACAGTTCACTGTGGAAATACCAGCGATTGAACATGTGAGGAATATTCTGCTGGTGGGCCTGGGGGGGTTTTCAGTTTTGGGGTTTATCGCATATGGGGTGTTGGGCTATGTCAACGCGCGAATTCTTCACGCCTGTCAGAGAATGGGATGGTCATGGGGAACAGTCGTATCGGCCGGTATCATTCTGTCGTCAGGCCTATTGGCTGTTATGGGAAGCGTCGCAATGGAGGGAGCGCTTTGGTCTGGTGTAAGCCAGTGGCAGCACGCCCTATTGCCATTCGTTCGGTCCGAGGTGATGTTTCTCGGAGTGATCGCGTTTGGGGGACTCATTACGGCCTGGTGGTCTGAACGCTTTATGGTTGAACCGCTTCGCCTGTTGGGGACCTATGCCCTCTGTGCGTTTGTGTTTCATCGGTTTGTGGGGCAAGGCCTCGTCACGGCCTTCCCTCTCCACGGAGGTGGGCTGGGCACTTTTCTGTTTATGTTAGCCGTTATTTCTGGCTGCACGTATCTTCTAATAGTTGCGCGCCAGTCCATTGCCAGCGTCGATACTGGGCTCAGGCGGTTGTTTCTCTGACGCAGAGGTATTGTCCTTGGGCGAGTGAACGAGGGGTGTAGTATAAAGCGCTGAGACGGCTTGTCGGAAGGAGTCGTGAAGTTTCGATGTGTGGGATTGTCGGATATGTCAATGGATCTGCAGGCCGCCCTGCAGATGAACGGATTGTCCATGCCATGTGCAGGAGCATCCTGCATCGCGGCCCGAATGATCAGGGAATCTTTGTCGATGGGTTAGTCGGGATTGGGATGCGGCGGCTCAGTATTATTGCATTGAGTACTGGCCATCAGCCTATCAGTAACGAAGCAGGCACGATCTGGATCGTATTCAACGGAGAAATCTACAATTATCAAGATTTATCGAAAGATTTGATCCGGCGAGGTCATCGGTTTAAGACAGATTCCGATACAGAGGTCATCGTTCATCTTTATGAGGAGTATGGGGATGCTTGCGTTGACCATCTCCGTGGTATGTTTGCCTTTGCCATTTGGGATCGAACGCGCGATCGTGTGTTTATTGCCCGTGACCGCTTGGGGGTCAAGCCGCTTTATTATTGGTGGCGAAATGGCCAGCTTGTATTCGGGTCAGAGATCAAAGGGATTCTAGCGCATCCCGATGTCTTGCCGACCCTGAATGCCGAGGGGCTGTTATATTACTTACGCTACTTCTATATACCTGATCCCCTTACCATCTTCCAAGATATTCATAAGCTACCCCCAGGTCATTGTTTAAGTCTGACAGGAGGGTGTCTGTCCGTCAAATCATATTGGGACGGGTGTTTGCCGAAAACGCCTGATCCGCAAGCGATTACAGAGGGTGCGGCGCTTGAGCGGCTAGAATATCACCTGCGGGACGCGACGAGAGTGCGACTGATGAGTGAGGTGCCTCTGGGAGCCTTCCTTAGTGGCGGGATTGATTCAAGTTTGACCGTGGCGTTGATGGCTCAGGAAATGAGTCGGCCAGTATCAACCTTTGCGATCGGGTTTCAGCAAGAAGCGTATAATGAGTTGCCCTATGCGCGGCGGGTTGCGAGTCATTTGGGCACAGATCATCATGAATTCATCGTAGGGCCAGAGTCCTGCGATCTGATCCCCCGTCTCGTCTCGCACTTTGATGAGCCATTTGGAGACTCCTCTGCTATTCCGACCTATCATGTGTCACGCGCGGCAGCTGAGCAGGTCACGGTTGCCTTGAGTGGGGATGGGGGCGATGAGATGTTTGCCGGGTACGATCGTTATCAGATTGATCTTGCTCGACAGCGTCGACAGCTTCCCGGGTTAGCGCGGAATCTGCTGGGCACAGTTTCTGGATTATTGCCGGATGGCGCGAAGGGAAAGAATCTTTTGCGAAACATGTCGCTGCCTGGCCCGGCGCGATATTTAGATAGCATTTCGTATCTCCCGCCTGTCACGCTGCATCGGTTGTTAACTCGTGACTATCAACGTGAGCTGCAGCGGATAGACGATGCAGCGCCGATTTTCATGCAGTATTTTGACCGTGTGCAGTCATATGAGTGGCTCTCCCAGCTTCAATATGTGGATACCAAGACCTACTTAGCCGGTGATGTGCTGACCAAGGTAGATCGGATGAGCATGGCTAATTCCCTTGAGGTTCGTAGCCCCCTCTTGGACCATAGGCTGATCGAAGAGGTAGCTGGTTATCCGAGCCATTTCAAGTTGCGCCAAGGGGTCTCGAAATATTTACTGAAAAAACTTGCCAGGAAGTATCTCCCAGCCGATATCGTTGACCG
Organism: Nitrospira sp.; assembly: GCA_035968315.1. NCBI lineage: Bacteria > Pseudomonadati > Nitrospirota > Nitrospiria > Nitrospirales > Nitrospiraceae > Nitrospira > Nitrospira sp. The sequence continues at coordinate 14,750 of JAVYIN010000003.1, read as the reverse complement.
ACCTAAACAAGGATTTGGGGTCCCTCTTGAATATTGGTTTGCCGGGGATTTTCATCATTATATCCGGGATACTTTGCTGTCGTCTTCTGCGCGGGCTCGCCCTTACTTTAATGCCCCGGTAACGGAATCGATTATCAATCGACATGCAGCAGGTGAGAAATCGCTAAGTGCCGTCATTTGGAACTTGCTCGTTCTCGAGACCTGGTTTCAGATGTATCTGGACAGGTCCTCTATTACTCAAAGCTAGGGGAGAAGAGTATTTGTCAGAGGATAGGGTGCTATTCCATATGCCGAAACGAAGAGTTCTCGTTTTTACGAATAGTTTTAGGATTGGCGGATCAGAAGGACAGGCGCTCCAACTGATAAAGCATCTGAATCGATCATTGTTTGAAGTTCACGTTGCCTGTTTCGACCGAGAGGGGCCGCTGTTGGATCAGCTCCCATTGGACGTGGGAGAGGTTCCAGCATTTCCTCTGACGGGGCTTGCTAATCTCAACGCTGTTCGGCAAGCGGCCGCGTTTATTGCCTTTCTTAAAAAGGCGAAGATTCAAATCGTCCAGACGTTCGACCTCTATACAAACGTCTTTGGACTTCCGCTGGCTCGCTTGGCGGGAGTTCCAATCACAGTGGGAAGTCGGCGAGATCATGGGGTCAAGCGTACGGTTTGGCAAGTTCGCGCCGAGCGGTGGAGTCTCCGATTGGCGATGCGCGTGGTCGCAAACGCTGAGGCGATCAAGAGTCGATTGGTGGAAGATGGTACTCTGCCCATGGAGCGCATCATCGTGATTAAAAACGGACTCGACTTATCTCGCTTTTCTATTCCGCATCATACCCTACAGCATTCTGGAGAATGCGATTCTCAGCCGGTCATATTCGCCGTTGTCGCTAACTTGAGACCTGAAAAAGGGCATCTCATGTTTGTGAGGGCCGCTCAGATAGTTGCATCGGTATGCCCAGATGCGCGGTTTGCCTTGATTGGGGACGGGCCTATGCGCCAAAAGGTTTTAGCATTAATCGAAGGATTAGGTTTGCGTGAGAAGTTTCATCTGATGGGGGCAGTGACAAATGTGCCCCAGGCGCTTCAGAAAATCGATGTGGTTGTGTCTCCGTCCGATACCGAAGGGCTTCCAAATGCTGTCTTAGAGGGAATGGCTGCATCGAGAGCGGTTGTGGCAACAGATGCCGGTGGAACACGCGAGCTTGTAGCGGAAGGTGTCACTGGACATCTGGTGCCAACTGGCGATGTGGAGGGCCTGGCTAGTCGTATGATCGCACTCTATAAAGCGCCCAGTATCAGGGAAAGCATGGGGGCCCACGCAAGAAAGCAGGTGGAGCAATGCCATTCGGCTGAATATGTGGCGAGCCGATTCGGGCTGCTTTATGACGAGCTATCCGTTGCGTCTGGGATAGGCGTTTGATGTTGGCGTGGAGTGAGGTGTCCAGCGAGCCCACTGTTGCGCGGTCTTCTGAACGTTTGAGCACAGGTTCTTGCGGAAGCGGTAATCCAGAGGAAAGGGGCCGTCTATGAAACAAGTAATTCGTAGAGGTTTGAGGGAAATTATTGTAGATGAGGTAGCCGATCCCAAACCCTCTTCAAATCACGTGCTGGTGCATCCACTCTATTCGCTCATCAGCAGCGGAACAGAAACGGCGGATATTCACACCGATAGCTTAATGAAAGAAGTCGCCGATAATCCTTCTCATCTTCGAAAAGTCTGGAATATTATGCAGAAGACTGATCCGATTAGCACATTTCACGAAGTGCGGGCCAAATTCGCTGAATATGCGGTTTTGGGCTATTCGGGTGCAGGAATTATCGTAGAGAAGCATCCTACGGTGTTGGATCTCAGCTTGGGCCAACGAGTGGCGTATGGCGGCGAGGGTACCGGACATGGGGAAACGATCAACGTTGGCCGTAATTTGATTGCCCGTGTGCCGGATAATGTGCCGTTTCAGGATGCTTGTTTTACAACCCTTGGAAGTATTGCGATGAACGCCGTCCGCCAGGCAGAAATTCAAATCGGTGAATCAGTGGTTGTCATGGGTTTGGGTTTGGTCGGGCAACTCATCTCGCAACTGGTTCGGTGTCAGGGCGGGATCGTAATTGCATCAGATTTGATGCGGGAGCGAGTCGAATTAGCCCAAAAGCTTGGCGCAGACTTTGGTGTGATGGCCGGTGAAACGGCGGTGGCGGAGACAAACGCCTTGACTCAAGGTCGAGGAGCAGATTGCGTGATTGTGGCGGTGGCCTCTAAATCTTCCGCGCCAGTTAAGCAGGCTATTCAGATGTCGCGTGAACGCGGTCGGCTCGTTATTGTTGGCGCCTGCCCATTGGATTTATCACGAGATGCAATGTATGCAAAAGAATTGAAGCTGTTAATGGCAAGAGCATATGGTCCAGGGAGTTATGACCAAATTTACGAAAAGCAGGGGATCGATTATCCGTTTTCGTATGTTCGCTGGACGGAAAATCGGAACATGGAAGAGTTCTTACGGTTGCTGTCTGTCGGCAAGGTCAATGTTAAGCCTCTCGTGACGCACGAATTCAATCTCGTGGATGCGCCGAAAGGCTATGAGGCGATATTGAATCCTGAGACGAAAAGCCTAGCGGTGTTGCTTCGTTACCCGGCAAACGATACTCAGGACGCGATTAAAGCATATAAGCCGACTCGTAAAATTGAGCTGCCAAATGTTGCCGAAGCAGCTGAAGGTATACTCAAAATTGGGTTAGTCGGGGCTGGAAATTTAGCGAAGTGGGCGCATCTTCCGGCAATCAATAAAATTGGCGAAGCGAAGCTTCATGCTGTGTGTTCATCAAGCGGTGCGCGTGGAAAGAGTTATGCGTTACGATTTGGCGCAAAATATGCCAGCTCGGATTATGAGGAAATGGTGAAAGATCCTGATATCGACGTGATATTGGTGTCGTCTGCGAGTCACCATCATGCACGGGAGACCATCTTGGCATTGAGGTCTGGGAAGCATGTGTTTGTAGAAAAACCAATGGCGGTGTCCATTGCTGAATGTCGGGAAATTTATCAGGCTGTGAGGGAGACCGGGAAGCAAGTCTGCGTTGGGTTTAATCGACGGTTTGCGCCGTGTTATTTGGAGATGAAACGGCAACTTGCTGGTAGGTCGGTGCCGATGATTGTCACAACGAGAATGAATTCTCCCGGAATGCGCGGAGGGTTTTGGGGCGGTGATCCAAAGTTTGGCGGGGCGACGGTTGGTGAAGGCTGCCATTTTATAGATTTGATGTATTGGCTTACCGCCGCAGAGCCTGTGAGCGTTTCAGCGCACTGCTTGCCTATTGGCAGTCAAGAGCCACTGGGGGTCAATAATCTTGCTGCGAGCATTCGGTTCGCAGATGGTTCTGTGGGGAGCTTCTTGTACTCGACTGTTGGAAGTGAATCTTCTGGCGGTGAGTATGTTGAAGCGTTTTCGCAGGGTGTTGGCGTTTCGTCTGAAGACTTTAAGCAAGTGACGGTCAAAAAATCTTCGAGAAAAAGTAAGAAGATGATGTTTGCCGATAAGGGCTACGTTGAGCAAATGAAATCGTTTGTGGGGAGCTTGAGGTCGGGAAAGGCGCCAGCCGTTTCTGTGATTGATGGTGCGCGGGCGACCATCGTATGTTTGTTGATGATAGAATCAGCTAGAATTCGCAGAACGATTGAGTTTGACTTGATCGATATCTTGGAAAACGGTTTGTAATGGATAGATGCTGGAAGGGGGTTGCAAGGCTGTTCAGTTGATGCCGCACAAGTCAGTTGGGTTAGATCGCTAGCCGGGGGGGGGCAAGTGCAGGTCTTCGTAAAGTCGAACAACTTCACGAATGTTTCCCCAGCCGTCTTCGCTTGAAATATTTCTCTTCTTCACGGTTACGTTTGTCAGCTCCTGCGCTATCGCGTTCTCAAGTGCTGTGTGGTCATGTATTGGGATCAGGTGAACGCCTAGGGGGCGCATTCCAGTGTCGGTTGCAATGACCGAGGTGCCTAGATATAAGGCTTCGCGGATAGAAATTGCGTCACCATCAAAAATGGTTGTTCTGAGCAGAACGTCACACTTGTGTATCAAGTGAAGAACCACATCGTGTTCGGTGTCCCCTGCCAGCAAAATATGTTGGGCGTATGTTTTGGCCGCAATTACACTCGCGAGTTCAGCCTCCATCGATCCCGAGCCAATTATTATTAATCCAGTGTTTGGAGCCTTTCGTATTACATGCTCCAGTACATCTATCTGCATCGCCAGATCATAGTGTGGCTCCAATAAGCCAACGGTTAATAGTATTTTGTCGTGCCTGGCAAGAAATGTCTGAAAACGTTGAGGGGTGGAGACGGATTGTTTGGGCCTCTCTAAAACAAAAGGATAAATCAAGCGGATCTTTTCATCGCGTACCCCGAATTTCTTGAACATTCTTACCATCAAGTTATTAACAACGATGATTCTGGTTAGCCTTCTGAATACGAAGCCTTGAAGCGTCCAAGCGGTTGCTTTGTCAGAGTTTGCAATTGCGAATCCACCAGAGTGAAGTGTCATCACCGATTTCCCTCGCGCCACCATCGAACAGGCAGCTATCAACAATAAGACGCGCAAAGGGATTTCGCCTCCTATGTGAAGATGCAAAACGTCGTAGCGCATGGAAAAAAGGAGCGTTAGCAATGCAAGGGGGCTGCGCGGATGGTAGACGTGGTCTTCGGGCCCGACTATTTCTGAGCGGGTGATAGAAATAATCGAACATTGGTGGCCACTGCGAAGCAGCTCTTTCTTGATCGCGAGCATATTGGTCTGCACGCCACCCCGGGGAGGCGGATATGGACCGAGTAGTAAAATGTGAAGTTTCTTTTTCATGGTAAGCGGCGTTGCGGGTAGAATAGTTGCTTGAGTATGGGCATGACAGCGGTATTGTTAGGGCCTAGTTCGATGATTGGCGGGCGGTTCATGTTCGCCATCAATTCCTCAGCATAGAATAGATGAGCGCAAAGATCGCGTTGTTTACTAAGATTGATGGACTCAATTAGAAAGAACAAGTGCTTAGATTTATAGAGCCTCATCGCTTATGAAGCGTAGCAAAGTCTTTCTTATTGAGGAAGTACTTTCTGGTAAGTTCTAGAAGGCTTTGTGTGGTGTTTCAGTAGAGGCTAGTGGATTAGTTAGGCAGATCTGCATGAACGGTATGAAAAATTGCATGGCCTTCGAGAGCGTTCATGGTATTGTTGGGAGCAGATGACGCTCCGCGATTTCAATATTCTATGGCGAGCCGATCTCTATAGGCACACGGGGGAACGCTCCGTGGGTGCTCTCCTCAAGCATCTTCTGCGTAGCGACGGGGACGAGTGCTATAGCGATGGTGTCAAATACGCATTTTATTTGAGGCTCTCCTCCTATCTCCGTACCGCCCACCCAAGATGGGTGATGCTGGCTCCTTATATTATAAGTAGAAGCGTTCTCACGCATTATAAGTATAAGTTTAACATATTCATTTCCCATTATGTTTCCATCGAGAGGGGGCTCTATCTCGGGCATGTGATGAACATTGTTGTTAGTGATTATGCGCAAATAGGGAAAAACTGCAACATCAGCCATGGTGTCACGATTGGGCAAGTCAACCGTGGTGCGCGCAAGGGAACGCCAATTATTGGGGACAATGTGTATATCGGGCCAGGGGCCAAAATCATTGGTCGGATAAAAATCGGGAATAATGTGGCGATAGGTGCGAATACAGTCGTAACCAAAGACGTGCCTGACAATGCCGTCGTGGTTGGCATTCCGAGTCGAGTCATTTCAATGGAGGGCTCAACGGGTTATGTGATGAATACTGATTACGAAACAGGTTAATGTTCACCGGCCGGTTGAACTGGGGCATGGAAAGGTTATTGGCTATAGAAGAATGGAAATCGTGCGAACGCTGATGTATGCCGTGCGAGCATTGCAACGTGAATGCTTTGGATTCCGTTTCCATTACCCAATTGAGGAGGTAATGGAAGCTGGGCGGGCAGATTCATTGCACTACTATGTTTGGAGTGACAGGCTATTTCTTGACAATATGGACTTTGACGGCCTGGGGGTTCCTCGGAAAATTTATCGCAGGCAAGGTGCCCAATATAATCCGCTTTTTATTGCCTGGTGGGGTCTTCACACGTTAGAGCGATACCTGCGGAATGGTGATAAGGCTGACTTAGAGAAGAGCTTGGTACAGGTTCGATGGTTGAAAGCCAACGCGGTGTGTCGTGCTGATGGCGCCGTGGTCTGGCCTTGTTACTTTACGTGGCGAGAGGGACATTGCGTACTTGAGAGCGGCTGGATTTCAGCAATGTACCAAAGTGTGGTCATTAGCCTTCTGGTCCGAGGCTATCGTGTGACAGGGGATAAGGAACTCTTGGATTTATGTTTGAAGGGGACGCGCGTTTTTCATCAATCCATACAGGAGGGTGGAGTGCGCACCTTCGAGCGTGGCTATGTCTTGTATGAAGAATATCCAGCTTTCCCCCTTCCGCGTGTGCTCGATGGGCTTATCTTTAGTTTGCTGGGGCTGCACGACCTAGCTGTTCAGACTCGTAACTCTGAGGTTGAGGCCCTATTAAAGCTGGGGATTGAGGGACTCAAAGCCTCTATTGGTATGTGGGATTACCGCGGGAAATGGACCTGGTACGGTTCACATGGGTATTTGTGCCCACCCCATTATCATACCTTGAATTGCCTTCTGCTCGGTATTCTTGGTCGGCAGACCGGCGATGCCACATTGATCGATCAGGCCGCTCAATGGAATGCACGTAATTTATCCATTCTCAGTAAAGTAGAAGTCTATGTTGTCTTTCTCTTGTTTAAGAACCTGGCTCGTCTGAGACTGCCGAGTAACTAAGCCTATGTGTGGGATCGCAGGTATCTTGAATCTCGACGGAAGGCCATTTGTCGATGAGGCTCAGCTTCATCGCATGGGCGATTGTATTGTCCATCGGGGGCCTGACGGACACGGACACTTTACGCGCGGTCCAGTTGGGCTTGTGCACAGGCGTCTGAGCATTATCGATTTGAGTACTGGTGCGCAACCCATGTTTAACGAAGATGCTTCGATCGTTGTCGTCTTTAATGGGGAAATCTATAATCATCTTGAGCTCCGATCGATTCTGGAGTCACGAGGTCATACCTTCAGGACCCATTCCGACACCGAAGTGATCCTGCATGCGTACGAAGAGTATGGGCTCTCATTTCCGACGCATCTGACGGGCATGTTTGCGTTTGCCCTGTGGGACATGAAGCAGCAACGTCTGGTACTGACCCGTGATCGGGTCGGGATCAAACCACTATATTATACGGTCCATAACGGGCAGTTGTTGTTCGCGTCTGAAATTAAAGCGCTGCTGACCGAGCGAGGTGTGCCACGACGAATTGATTACGATGCGTTACAAGCGTATCTCCGGGTTCGCTACGTTCCTGCCCCTAAAACGATGTTTCAGGGGATCTATAAGCTTCTGCCAGGCCATCAGTTGGTGGCTCAGGATGGACAAATATGTACTGATCAGTATTGGGATCTTACCTTTTCTGATGAGCCCCTCACCGAGCGGCAATGTCTTGATGATCTTGAGACGCTCTTTGCCGAAGTCTGCCAGCAGCATTTGATGAGCGAGGTGCCGTTTGGCGTATTTCTCAGCGGGGGACTTGATTCCAGCGCGGTCGTGGCTACGATGCGGAAATTGCTGAAAACAGATCCCCTGACATTTACCGTGGGGTATTCCGGTTCTGATGGCATCAACGAGTTTGATTATAGCCGTCTTGTGAGTAAGCACATTGGGACATCCCATCACGAAGTCATCCTCTCGCCGCAGCAATTCTCAGATTGGATTCCGACGCTCACCTGGCATCTGGATGAGCCTGTTGGGGATTCCGCCTGTGTGCCGCTATTTTTTCTGGCGCAGCGAGCCAAACAGCATGCCACGGTTTTGCATTCCGGTGAGGGGGCTGACGAAATTCTTGGCGGGTACTCCATCTACAAAAAGATGCTGCTGATGAATCGATTGCATTCTAGCCCGGTTGGCTCTATTGCCAGACTGTTTGACTGGAGCGTGAGTGGGGCCTCATTCGGCGGCAAGGCGGGGAGATACGTCCGCCATATAGCCATGCCATTACAGGATCGCTACCGGGGCGTGTCTTCTCTGTTTTTAGACGGCATCAAAACCCAAGTGGTCAATCCAGAGTTGCGGACTGTCTCAACAAAAGGTTCGTTCCTAGAAGACACGTTTCGTATGTATTACCAGCGTGTCCGATCCGCCACGGACCTGAACCAGATGCTCTATGTGGATACGAAGACGTGGCTGCCAGATGATTTACTCGTCAAGGCCGATAAGATGACGATGGCGGCGTCGATCGAGCTGCGGGTTCCATTTCTCGACCATCGTATGATCGAATTTGCCGCCAAACTTCCAATCGGACTGAAGATCAAAAATGGAGAGACCAAATATCTTCTCAAGAAAGTCATGGAGCCGTATTTACCCAAGGCCGTTATCTATCGGCCCAAAAAAGGATTTCCAGTTCCCATTCGGCAATGGTTTCAGCAGGGGCTTGCACAGATGGCGCGAGATATTGTGCTTAATAAGCAGAACACCGTCTCCCAGTTTATTAATGTCCGTGTTGCCGGGGCTATGCTGCATGCGCATCAGAATGGTCAGATTGACGCAGCTGATGAACTGTGGGCGCTTGTTGTTCTAGAGCAATGGTGCCGAACATTTGAGGTGTCAGCATGATGTCGGGTCTGAATATAATTTGTTTTGCGAACGATTGGGATGCAGACCCGACGAGCAAGCACCAAGTGATGCGATTGCTCGCCAGAGAAAACCGTGTGTTGTGGGTCGAGTCGATCGGGTTGCGGCGGCCGGGAGCATCGGCGGGAGATGCTTCTCGCATCCTCAAAAAAATCAAGAAATTCATGCGAGGGCCAGTGTGTGTTGCGCCAAATTTGCATGTGGTGACGCCGTTGGTGATCCCGTTCCACGGTGTAAAAGCGATTCAGGCGTTCAATGCCTGGTTTCTCGGCCGCTATATTCGCCGGCAGGCCCGCCGATTGGGCATGACAGATTTCCAGCTCTGGACGTTCCTTCCGACGACTGCGCCGCTGATTCGCTATTTGAAGCCTCAGAGCGTGATTTATTATTGTGTCGATGAGTGGTCTGCGTTCAGCTTTCTCAATGGTCAGCTCATGGAGCAAATGGAAGCCGATCTGATTAAACAGAGCGACCTCGTGATTACATCGGCGGAAAAACTGTATGCCAGTAAACGGCACCTTCACCCCCAGACATACTTGGTTCCTCATGGCGTTGATAGCGAACATTTTGGCAAGGCGCTCTTGCCTGGTACGGTGGTGCCGAAAGAGTTGGAGGCGCTTCCCGCCCCTATCATTGGATTTTGGGGGCTCATTCACGAATGGATCGACATCGATCTGATTTATCAGGCTGCATCTCAGCGGCCACAGTGGTCATTCGTATTGATTGGAAAAACAGGGGTTGATTGCAGTGCGCTCAAACAGCTGAGGAATGTGCATTTCTTGGGCGTTCGGTCGTATGACACTCTTCCGGCTTTTGCAAAAGGTTTTTCCGTTGGCATTATGCCCTTTCGGATTAATCGTTTGACGGAGAACGTGAATCCGATCAAGCTTCGGGAGTATTTAGCGGCAGGTCTTGCGGTGGTTTCAACTCCTTTGGATGAGGCGCGCGCGTATGCCAAGGTCGTTCGATTTGGCGCGAATGGGGAGGAGTTTGTAAAAGCTCTGGACCTTGCCGTGCAGGATACGTCCCAAGAGTCCGTTCGGTTGCGGCTTGACTCAGTGAGGGAGGAAACATGGGCGGCGCGGGTTGATCAGATCTCTCAGCTTGTCAAAGATCTTGAATGAGCATCGGATGTTAGTGCTTCCCCCTGGTGGCTTTGGTAAAGCCAGACTACTGCTTAGCACACCGTCAAAATTTCCAGATCCCCCTCTGCCGCAGCAACTAGGGATCAGTTAAAGCACCACACTACTTGTGGTGGAGTGAAGTGGCTTTGGTTGGTTGAAGAGTGTAGGCCGCTTCCTCAAGTGCGTGTGGCGGATTGCTGACCATGCGGCGGTTCGCTGCATCGTCAGATGGTCATGGTACGCCTGGTTTGGTGGCTGATCGCCACGCGCCTCCGCGGCCTGCACTAGCAATTGTTTTTCCCCTTCGGTGATCTGGGCGGGATGGACCTGAAACTGCTCGGCTAAGTCGGCCTGTGGCTTGTCACCTTTGACCGCCGCCAAGGCCGCTCCGTGATTCCGTTGTGTTCGCTTCGGGCTGAGGGGTGGCCGACGAAAGGGGCTAGGCCAGGGTGGGTGAAGTCAGGCTACCGCTTACCACACAGCCAGAATTTCCGGAGCCCCCTCTGAGAACGCCTCGTTAATGCACGAGGACGTGCGGAGTATTAATGGTTCAGCCAGGCTATCTCACAACGCAAACGAGATAGCCCGGCTCTTGCCAAATTTCTTGTCTTGTCTAGGGGGAGACAGTTACAGTTACGGTTACATTCTGTACCGTAGAAGAGGGAAATGCAGAGGCGCTTCCACCGCTCCGGACAGCATTATACACGCTGAAATTCACACCCTGATCAGTTCCGTCAGAAGCCGTATTCTTCGCGGGACTGCCAGCCTGCAGGGTATAATCCCGGTTGACGCGATCAGTCCACAGGAAGTTGGTGTAGCTTGTGGGGTAACTATTGGTGCCTTGGGGGTATTGCGCGATACTCTCCCCATTTCCTGTCATCGCAATACGATTATTCTTCCAATTCCAGGTGGTCCCAGACCAGGCCTCATTGAGGCGGGTTGTCCCGTAATTGCTAGAGGTCGAGCCTCCGCAATCAAAGAGGCCTCGTCCTGCATTGTTATTGATTAAGTTGTCTCTAAAATCTAAAGCGATCTGTCCATTTGTCGTAACGCAGAACAGCCGAGTCCCATCGTCAATTGTATTATGCGCAATTGTCAGATCTTCCATTTTACAGGTCGTCATGTAATCCTGACAGTTCGACCCTGACGCTCCGTCGACGATGTTGTAGATCGCTCCGCAGGATGCACCGCCTCCGCATGACCAGCCTAGGCCATAGACAAGATTGTTGTGGATGTACCAACGCTTGCTATGTTTGGTTTGAAGACCTGCTATGCCGAGGCCATCGTCGGCCGCAATCGAATTAATCCAGTTTGTGACATTTCTGTAGAGATTATAACGAATGGTGAGATCGCTCAACTCGATGATGCACCCTGGCCCCGAAGGACATAACAAGGAGTAGGAGTCATTGCGCGGGGTCAGACGATGGGCATACCCGCCATCGTTCCAGGGCATATTCTCCAAGGTATTGGCTTCAATCAGGATGCGCACACCGCACTTCAATTCCAGCAATGTTTTGACGAGCCACCCAGTGGAGCCCCACCAGGCAGAGTCTTTCGACAACAGGTTAAACTTGATGGTGATATCGCGTGGCTGTAGGGCGTCGCTCATCGGGCTTGCGCCGCACGTCATGAAGTTTTCTCCCGTGGACTGCATGAAGTTGTTTTGAATAAGAATCGGCCCAGGGTTGTTCACCGAGAGCCAGGCTTGTGTATCCGAACCTGTCGCTTTGATCCCGATAACGAGGCTATCGACGAGCGCGGTGTTCCCACGCTGAGCATCGCCATAGACCCCACGGAGAGTTGTGTGGGAGGGGTTTCTATCGCGGATGATCATGCGGTCAAGAATGATGTAACCCGTATTGGTTGCGCCAGACGAGGCGTAGCCGGTGGTGATCATCGCCCAGTTTGGCACCTTGGTGGCATTCTCGACGCAATCTATACCGATAATGCGGTAGCGTTGTCCTCCTGTGGCTACGGAGAAGCATCCCACATGGGCGACATTCGCATCCTCGCCATACTGGATCTGGGGCATCAGGGCAGCATCGGCTGTCGTCACTCGTGTTCCTGACGCCGGAAGGCTTGAATAATTAGCCCCCTTTATGAGAATCCAGCCTGTCCCTCCATTGTGGGACGGGAGTACATACGGGCCGGTACAGGTTGTCCCTGTGGCAAGGATGATCTGATGGGTGAGGTTGACGTCGAGTACCGCCGCTGCATTAAGTTGGGCTTGGAGCGTAGAACAGGTGGCCGTTAGGGTCGAGCCTGTGACTGTTGGCATGGTCACGTCCACTTGTGTTTGGGGTAAGTTGGGTAGCGTGGCCGCAGAGGCCGCGATCTCATTCCCGATCGTCAAGCTCATCAAGCCCGCGGCTAACAATTTACACATCGGTGTCATCTGTGTACTCCTTTGTATGCATGCAACGTATCAGAATTATACGAGCATGCCTCGTTTGTGCCAATTAAGACCTAAGTGGGCCTCGCTAATTATGGTTAGTGAGATGTGAGTGGTTCGCACTATGTCTCTTATAGTGTATTTCACGGCGCCGGATCCTCTGTATCGCATTGTTTGTTACTGTACCCATTTATTCTGAAATGGTCTTGGATTCAGTGCCATCCATAGAGGGAAGCCTGCTTGTGTAGTTGTGATGCGCGTTTGAACTGCCAGGTAAGCAAAGCAAGGGCTGTGCCTCATGCTGATCGCATGATTCCTTGACATTGTGGAATTGAAATAGCTTTTAAAAACAGTAGCTTGAATGGCTAGCGCAGTAAAATATTCCGGTCACCTAAGATGCGGTGGGTGTAGGATTGGATCGAGAATTCAACGGATTTGAACATGTCATGCTAACAATTCAGTAATGGCAAGAAGATGCTGATTTTAATATATTATATTAGACTCCAATGGTGTGGCTGTGGCGTTTGGCTACACTATATCGTTTCCCGTATAGCAGGGTAATGAATGAACCACCATCAAGAGGTGTGTGAATGAATTTCAGACGGGAGTCCTCTTCGACTGCTGAGTCGTGTTGCACGCCATGTTTCCTGACGATATCCTCCCCCATTCTGGGACAAAGGGGGCCTGAAATTCGGACCGTGCGCTGAGCGGCAATCTGGCTTCACTAAATCCACCAGGTGGTGGCAAGCTAGAGGCACAAGGCTATGAAGCAAACATGGTGGAATTACGGAGCGGCTTTGGCGGTAGTCAAATGTGACAAGCCGCAGGCCGACTTAGCCGAGCAGTTTCAGGTCCATCCCTCCCAGATCACTGAATGAAAGCAGCAATTGCTAGTGCAGGCTGCGGAGGCGCGTGGCGGTCACCTTCCAGACCAGGCGTACCATGACCATCTGACCACACAGCGGACTGCACATGGCCAGCAATCCGCCAGGCGCCACTTAAAGAAGGGCCTAGATTATTCAACCAATCGGAGGCTCTTTTCAGGATGCGGGAAAACTCTTGTTTTTTTCAGGTCCTTTTGTGTAGATAAGTAAAAATGTGTAGTGTTCACGTCGGGAGAGAGATGATGCGAGAGGCTGATCCCCAACATGCTGGACTGTTCAGCTATCTTTTGCCAGAGGCGCACGTGCAGACGTCTCTTCGCCTGCGGCCCATTCGGCAGCATGTGGACACGGTGGTGACCGCGTTGTCGCCCCACCTTCCACGCCATAGTTACACGGGCCGCCCCTCGATTGCGCCGGAGACGTAGCTGCGAGCTCTGTGACTCTAGGTGCTCTACAACCTTCGGAGTGAACAGCTCTTGATGGAAGCCCTGGATACAACCTGCTGCTCCACTGGTTTGTCGGTCTTGATCTGGATGCAACGGTCTGGGACGTCGCCATCCACACCAAGAATTGGAACCAGTTATTGGCTAGCGAGGTCGCCCCCGTCTTCCTCCGGCAGGTTTGGCCCAAGCCAAGGCGAAGCGCCTCTTGTTGGATGAGCATTTCACCGTCGATGGCACGCTAATTGAGGCCTGGGTCTGCCAGAAGAGCTTCAAGCTGAAGACCGAGCCCGCGCCTGTGCCATTGCCGGACAATCCGGGCAATCCCATCCGTGGACTTCTGGGCGAGCGGCGGACGAACGCCATGCATGCTTCAACAACCAATCTGGAGGCCCGGCTGCATAAGCCGGTGAGCCAGAAGGCGAGGCTGTGTTTCTTGGGCCATGTGCTGATGGAGAATCAGCGCGGTTTTGTCGTTAACGCTATGCTTACTTTAGCAACGAGGACGGCGGAACGGGAGGCGGTGTTTGCCTTGGTCAGTACACGGCTCGCCGCGCGACGCATCACGCTGGGGGGCGATAAGAACTATAACATCCACCAGTTCGTCCATGTGTTCCGGGCCGTGCAGGTTCCCCCCCCCACGTGGCCGCACACGACGAACCGGACTGGTGTCATTGACGGCTGGACCACACGCCATCTGGGCTACACGGCCAGTCAACAGACACGTAAACGGGTGGACGCGGCCTTTGGATGGTTGAAGATGGTGGGGGTACTGCTACAGTTCCGGTGGGGCAGCTGGTTCTTCATCTTCGCCGCGCCATGTACAACCTGGTGCGGATGCACAATTTTGCGGAGGCTGGGACCGAGCCGATGTGGGCCTGCGGTTCACCCTCAGGGATGGGGTGTTTTCGGTCTCAATCCAGTGGTCTCGAACTCAGAGCGCTTTGGCAACTCGTGTGTTTCCGCAGTCCGTTAGAGATCTGCCAGAAATCGAGAGACGATTGAAAAATCTTGAGTTTCTTGACGGGCTCTGAGGGGTCTGCCATGGTGAGGCAGGCGTGAACGTGGAGAATGGTATGAAAACAGCGCAGGCGCGTCGAGTGGCGGTAGTGGGGCTGGGGTATGTCGGGTTGCCGATCGCGGTGGCGTTTGGCAAG